>CAZJQU010000011.1:0-16727 GCA_964548645.1 uncultured Muribaculaceae bacterium | reverse complement strand
AGAAGAGCAAACGCTTGGAACTAATTGACTAATTACAAATAAAAATATATAATTTAAATGTATATTGCGATTTAAGAGTAGTAGTATAATATTGATATATAGAGAGTTAGTGGGTGGTGCAAACTAATTATTAATATATACGAAGTTGCTTATTGAATATAAACGGATATCTCCGATAAAGATTAAAGAACATAGTAATCTATGTAAGGTGGTACCACGCAAAGCGTCCTTAAGTTTTAGGGATGCTTTTTTCTTGGAGGAAACATGAAAAAAGAACTTATTGAGTTTAAAAAATTCGTAGATAAATTTAATATTAAAGAGTCAGGAATAAAGTACAAATATAATCACTCTATTAGAGTAATGAAAATAGGAAATTCTATAGCAACCAAATTAGGATTAAGCGATATAGAAGTTTATATGTCTACTTTAGCTTGCTTACTTCACGATCTAGCAAGATTCGATCAATGGAAAATATTCAAGACTTTTATAGACGAAAATAGTTTCGATCATGGAGATTATGCATACGGTTATATTAAACATAATAACTATTTAAGAAACTATACAGATGATGATACATATGACTCTGCTATATTACTAAGTATAAAAAATCATAATAAGTTTGAAATAAAACCATGTAGTGATACTGAGTTATTATTTTCAAAAATAGTTAGAGATGCTGATAAAGTAGATATATTATTAAATGGTGGCATTACAACATTTACAGACTATAAAGAAAATGATTTTGAAATTACAAATATAGTTTTTGATAATATAATGAACCAAAAACCTATACACTATAAGGATACAAACAATAAGATGGATAGAGTATTAGTAAGTATGGCTATGATATATGATTTAAATTTTAAATATAGTTTTGAATTTATTAAGGGTAACGATGTTGTAAATAATACTATAATGGTATTAAAATCTAAATGTAAAAATAAAGATACATTAGAAAAACTAGATCTTATATTAGAAAAACTAAATAATTATATAAAGGAGATGACCACAAATGAATAAAAAATACGATCACTTATTGGTAGAAAAAGATAAATATTCTTTTTGGTTAGAAAAAGAAATGTTTAAATCTGGAGATTTAAGTAAACCTCCTTTTAGTATAGTCATTCCACCACCAAATGTAACAGGTAAACTTCACTTAGGTCATGCTTGGGATACAACATTACAAGACATAATAGCAAGATATAAACGCTTACAAGGATACGATGTATTATGGTTACCAGGAATGGATCATGCTGGAGTTGCCACTCAAGCTAAAATAGATGAAAGATTAAAAGGCATGGGTATAAACCCAAGAGAATTAACTAGAGAAAAATGGTTGGAATATGCTTGGGGTTATAAAGAAGAATATGCCACTACTATAAGAGAACAATGGGAAAAACTAGGATTAAGCCTTGATTACAGTAAAGAAAGATTTACTTTAGATGATAGGTTAAATCAAGCAGTAAATAAAGTATTTATTGATTTATACAACAAAGGATTAATATATAAAGGTACAAAACCAATAAACTGGGATCCTGTTGCAAAGACCGCACTATCTAACATAGAGGTTATATATAAAAAGGAATTAGGAAAAATGTATTATTTTAAGTATATGTTTCCCGATTCAAATGAATATATTGAAATTGCAACCACTCGTCCCGAAACTATGGCAAGTGATAAAGCAGTTGTAGTAAATCCTAAAGATAGTAGATATAAGGGCTTGGTAGGTAAGCATGTAATATCTCCCATTAGAAAAGAATTAATTCCAATAATAACAGATGATTATATCGACATGGAATTTGCAACTGGTGCCATGAAATGTAGTGCACACGCTGTAGATGATTTTGACATATTAAAAAAGCACAACTTAGAATTAGTAGAATCTATAGATGATAATGGAATCCTAAATGATTACGCACTAGAGTTCAGTGGTCTTACAAGAGAAGACGCTAGAGTAAAAATATTGGATAAATTATCTAAAGAAGGTTTAATTACTAAAATAGAAGACCATTATCACGAGGTTGGATACTCTGAAAGAACTGATGCTTTAATAGAGATTTTAGTAAAACCACAGTGGTTTGTTAAAATGGATGTTTTATCAAAGCATCTACTTGAAATTCAAAAGAACAAAGATACTAAAGTGACTTTTGTAACACCTAGATTTGAAAAGATTTTAATAAATTGGATGAATTCCATCCAAGATTGGTGTATATCTAGACAAGTTTGGTGGGGACATAGAATACCCGCTTGGTATAAAGAAGATAATGTAAAGGTACAAGTAGAGTCTCCAGGAATTGGATGGATTCAAGATGAAGATGTATTAGATACATGGTTTTCATCTGCTCTTTGGCCTTTTAGCACACTAGGTTATCCAGAAATAACAGAAGATTTAAAAAGATATTTCCCAATAGATGTAATGGTAACTGGTTACGATATTATATTTTTTTGGGTATCTAGAATGATGTTTCAATCTATCGAATTCATGGGACAAATTCCTTTTAAAGAAGTATTAATACATGGTTTAGTTAGAGATAATAAAGGTAGAAAAATGTCAAAATCATTAGGTAATGGAATAGATCCTATGGATGTCATAGAAGAATATGGAGTCGATTCATTAAGATATTTCCTTACTACTAATACAGCACAAGGAATGGATTTAAGATACGATGAAGAAAAAATAAAATCAACTTGGAATTTTATTAATAAAATATGGAATGCATCTAGATATGTAGAGATGAATTTAAACAACGATTCAGATTTGAGTGATGTAGATAAATGGATACTTACAAAACTAAATGTTACAATTAAATCAATAACAAAAAATATGGATAAGTATGATTTTCAAAATGTTGGTTCAGAAATATATGAATTTATATGGAATGACTATTGTGATTGGTATATAGAATTTTCAAAGGTAAATTTAAATTCTAAAACATTAAAGGATGTATTAGATTCTATATTAATTATGCTTAATCCATTCATGCCTTTTGTTACAGAAGAAATATATTCATCATTTAACAACAATACTATTATGAATACAGTATATCCTAAATACAACAAAGAAAATATATATAATAATGAATACGAAAAAATAGAATCTTTAAAAGAATATATTACCAAAGTAAGGAATATAAAAGTAGAAAACAAAATCGATAAAAACGCTAGAGTAGAATACATATGTGAAGATGAATTTATACTAAATATATTAAAAAAACTACTAAAATTAGATGATTATAATAAATATAATAACGAATCATTAAACAAAATCTCTATTGTATCTGACGATAAATCAATTACTATAAACTATTACTTAGAAGATATAAAAGTAGATAACACTAAAGAGATAGAAACTTTAAAAAAGAGCATAGAAAGAAGAAAGAAGTTGCTTTCAAATGAGGGTTATATAAGTAAGGCACCATCTACTTTAATAGAAGAAGAAAAAAGAAAATTAAAAGAAGAAGAACAAAAACTAAATACATACATGTTATAATTATGTAAGGAGGGTTAATATGAAAATGAAAGATAAAGAAATAGAATCTTTGATGATTCTTGCGTATCATACTTATAGAGCAGGTAAAGAAAACAGAAAATATGACAATCCAGAAGACCTTGTACCTCAAAGTATAATAAAACTTTACTATACCAGAAAAACTCAAGCACCCTTTTCAAATATAATAACCAAATTTAAAGATAGATATATTTTTAACGAAAACGAACTAGAGAGAGTAAAAGAACCTACCGAAAGAGATGGTCTAGAATCTATTTATGATTATATACAGGGAGAAGAGTGGAAAAACGTAGATAATATATTTATACTCCCTAGACTTCATCAGCTTCTTTATTCAAAAGTACCATATCCAGAGTTTGGAGGTTCTTTTAGAAAAATGAACAGTTTTTTAGTAAATGGTGGAGACAATATAGCTGTAGACTGGACAAATGTAACTAAAGAAATGATGAATTTATTTCCTATTTACAATGAAATCTCAAAAATGTCCGAAGAAATAAATGAAAACAATTCTTCTACACAACTTATACCTTACATAGACAAATGTATAGAATTAAAATGCAATATTATAAGAATACATCCTTTTGCTGATGGAAATGGAAGAACAAGTAGAGCACTATTAAATATATTTTTAAAGAAAGTAAATCTACCGCCTACATATGTAGAAGTCTGTGAAAGAGACGATTATATAGATGCGATGGATCAAGCAATTAGATGTAATAATTCAACACCAATAAAAAACTTCTACTATTACAAAATTTGTGACTCTATTTATGACTTGGATATTACTATGAGACCAGATGATGCAAAAAGTTACGAAGAACCACTAGATTGTAGAGTTGGAAGGGGTAAATAATGTATTCATATATAAAGGGTTTACTAATCGAAATACACGCAACATATATAGTTTTGGATAACAATGGAATAGGTTATAAAATAAGTGTTCCAAATCCATATTCTTTTAA
This sequence comes from uncultured Muribaculaceae bacterium, assembly GCA_964548645.1. Lineage (GTDB taxonomy): Bacteria > Bacillota_I > Bacilli_A > RF39 > UBA660 > JAAYGD01. The sequence goes on along the minus strand of CAZJQU010000011.1, from coordinate 12,257 downwards.
TATAGATTCAGAATATAAAGTATACATATATAGTCATATAAGAGAAGATGAACATACTCTATACGGTTTTAGAGAATTAGAAGAAATAGAACTTTTCTTAAAACTAATAGAGGTAAAAGGAGTGGGTCCTAAAACGGCTTTACCAATGCTTGCAACAGGTTCTCCAACAGGTATAATGGATGCTATAAATAGAGAAAACACACTTTATTTAAGAAAATTTCCCAAAATAGGAGAAAAAGTAGCAAAACAAATAATATTAGATTTAAAGGGTAAATTTAAGGTTTCAGTTGTAGAAGAAGATACATCTGATGAATTAGTAGAGGCATTAAAAGGTTTAGGATATAAGACTCAAGATATAACAAAAGTATTACCTAAGATAGAAAAAGATATAACTATAGAAGAAAAAATAAAACAAGCATTAAAATTACTTTTAAGGTAGGTTTATATGGAAGAAAGAATAATTACCAATAAAAAATTAGAGGAAGATAAATACGAAGAAACAATTAGACCAGATAGTCTAGATGAATATATTGGTCAAACAGAAGTAAAAGAAAACATGAAAGTATTTATTGAAGCAGCAAAGATGCGTGATGAATCATTAGATCACGTTCTTTTATATGGACCACCAGGGCTAGGAAAAACAACTCTAGCGTATATTATTGCACATGAATTAGGTAGAAATATAAAAACAGCAAGTGGACCATCCATAGAAAAAAGTGGAGATTTAGCAGCTGTTCTTTCTACTTTAGAACCTGGAGATGTATTATTTATTGATGAAATACATAGAATGCCAAGATATATAGAAGAAATATTATATCCTGCAATGGAAGATTTTTCCCTCGATATAATCGTAGGTTCTGATGGTAATAGTAGAAATATAAAAATAGATTTACCTCCATTTACTTTAGTAGGAGCAACAACTAGGGCAGGAGACTTATCGAGTCCTCTTAGAGATAGATTTGGAATAGTATCTAGATTAGAATATTATACAGAAGAAGAACTATTTCAAATAGTAAAAAGAACTAGTAGAGTATTAGAAATAGAAATAGATGACGATGCCGCTAAAGAACTATCTATGAGGAGTAGAGGAACACCTAGAGTAGCAAATAGAATATTTAAAAGAGTAAGAGACTTTGCTTTAGTGATGGGTAATGGTCATATAGATAAGAAGATTACTAAGTTAGCGTTAGAACGATTAAAAATAGATGAACTAGGACTAGATAATACAGATAAGCAACTACTAGAAGCAATAATATATAAATTTAATGGAGGACCTGTTGGAATAGAATCCCTTGCAGCATCCATATCAGAAGAGGTTTCTACAATAGAAGATGTATATGAACCATATCTTTTACAACTGGGTTTTTTAAAAAGAACAACCAGAGGTAGAATCGCAACCGAAAAAGCATATGAACACTTTAATATAAAGTCAGATGATAAATTATTTTAGTCGTAGAAGGAAATTATGAATTTAGAAGATTTTGATTATAATTTAGACGAATCTTTAATCGCGCAAACACCACTTAAAAATAGAGATGAATCCAAATTATTAATATTAGATAAAAATACTGGTAAAATAGAACACAAACAATTTAAAAATATAATAGATTATCTAAATAAAGATGATATTTTAGTTATGAACGACTCTAAAGTTTTACCAGCAAGATTAATAGGAGAAAAAGAAGATACTAAAGCAATAATAGAAATTCTACTACTAAAGAATATAAAAGATAATATATGGGAATGTTTAACAAAACCTCAAAAGAGAATTCATATTGGAACGATTGTTAATTTTTCTAATATTTTAAAAGCAAAATGTATAAAAATAAAAGATGAAGGTATATCTATATTTGAATTTATATACGATGGTATATTTTATGAAATATTAGAAAAATTAGGGCAAATGCCTCTTCCTCCTTACATACACGAAAAATTAAAGGATAAAGATAGATATCAAACAGTATACGCTAAAAATATAGGTAGTTCTGCTGCTCCTACGGCTGGACTTCACTTTACTGAAGAACTACTATCCAAAATAACAAAAAAAGGTGTAAAGGTGTGTTTTATAACACTGCACGTTGGACTTGGAACCTTTAGACCAGTATCAGTTACAGATATAAAAACTCATAAAATGCATAGTGAGTTTTACTTAATGAGTAAAGATACTGCAACCATATTAAATAATTGTAAAGGTAAAATAATAAGTGTAGGAACAACAACAACTAGAACTTTAGAAACAATAAAAAATAAATATGGAAGATTCATAGAATGTTCTGGTTTTACAGATATATTTATTTATCCTGGATATAAGTTTAAGGGAATAGACTCACTTATTACAAACTTTCATCTACCAAAATCGACACTTTTGATGTTAGTATCTGCTCTAGCGGGTAGAGAAAACATATTAAACGCATATGAAATTGCAATAGAAAATGAATATAGATTCTTTTCTTTTGGTGATGCAATGTTTATAAAATAATGATATAATAATTGAGAGGCAATATGAAAATAAATTACAACTTAATAGATAAAGATAATAATGCTAGATTAGGGACAATAGAAACAAAACAAGGACTTTATGAAACTCCTATGTTTATGCCTGTTGGAACGAGTGCAACAGTAAAAACACTCTCAAAAGAAGAACTAAAAGAAGTGGGAAGCGCAATAGTACTTGCAAATACATATCACCTTTGGATTAGACCAGGAGAAGATGTTGTGTCAAATGCTGGGGGTTTACACGGGTTTACAAAATATGATGGACCAATGCTTACTGATAGTGGAGGTTTTCAAGTATTCTCACTTGCAAATAAAAAAGATATAGTAGAAGAAGGAGTAACATTTAAAAGTCATATAGATGGAAGTACACTCTTTCTTACGCCAGAAAAATCAATTGAGATACAAAACAAATTAGGTGCTGATATCATTATGAGTTTCGATGAATGTCCTCCATATCCTTCTACTTATGAATATATGAAAAATAGTGTAGAAAGAACACTTAGATGGGCAAAAAGAGGTAAAGACGTACACAATAATAAAAGTCAATCTCTCTTTGGAATAGTTCAAGGTGGAGAATTTGAAGACTTAAGAGAATATAGTGCAAAAAAGACAGTAGATATGGGTTTTGATGGATACTCAATAGGAGGAACAAGTGTTGGAGAGGGTAAAGAAGTCATGTACAAAATGATAGATTACAGCATAAAATATTTACCCGAAAATAAAGTAAGATACTTAATGGGGGTAGGGGAACCAATAGATATACTTGAAGGAGTAAAAAGAGGAGTAGATATATTCGATTGTGTACTTCCAACTAGAATAGCAAGACACGGTAATGCATTTACTAAAGATGGAAAAATAAACTTAAAGAATTTAAAATATAAATACGACTTAGAACCATTAGAACTAGACTGTGACTGTTATACATGTAAAAATTATTCTAAATCTTATATAAGACACTTAATTATAGCAAAAGAAACATTAGGTGGTAGATTACTTTCAATACACAATATAAGATTTTTAATAAAATTAACAGAAGATATAAGAGAAAGCATAAAACAAAAAAAATTTGAAGAATTTAAAAATAATTTTATAAAAAGATATGAAGGGAGAAAGTAATATGAAATGTCCAGATTGTAACCAACAAATTATAGATAAAAAAACGTTTTGTCCAAACTGTGGAAAACAACTTAATAATCCTCAAAGTCAAGGTGTAAACTCTAAAAAATTACTTTTAATTTTTGCGGTTGCTATGATTTTAATAGGTATTGGAAGTATGTACATGGTAGCAAACGTAGGAACTAAAGCAGAATTAGAAAAACTAACGTCAAATAAAAAAGAAACTGTTAAGGATTTTTATGGTAAGTATATAATAAAAGACATAATTACAACAGAAAATAGCAATAAAACAGTACTAGATATGAAAGAAAATATAATTGGTTACGAAGTAGAACTTACGAAAGATAAATTTAAACTTGGTATATTTGGAATTGTATGGTCTAAATTGTCAGAACCAAAATTTAATTTAAATAAAGATATATCCAAATATAAAGATGATTTAAGTACTATGCTAAATGATGGAACAGTATTGACCATAGAAGGAAAAAACTCGTTAGAACAAAACAGCAAAGACCTATCATTTAAAATGGTTAATCTACCTTCTGCCTTATATTTATACTATGAAAATACTTACTATAAACTAGAACGTTCTAAATTGAATTTTAAATCTAGCGATACATTTTATAAAGTGGTTAAATTCGAACAAAAATACAAGGATTCTATAAATGATATTATAAATTCTAATAATGAAAGAGCAAAAAATAATGTAGAACAAAATAAGTATCAAATATATGAAAACTATATAGAAGAATATAAAGATAACGATATAACACATTTAGTGTTTCGTGAAATGTTTGGTGTAGTAAATTCTGAAGGATTAAATAATATAAAAACAGTATCCTTTAATGAAAATGGAGAAATACTAGATTTAAAAACCTACATTGAACATATAAATAAAGATTACGAAGAAATTATAAAAAAATATGAAACTCTAAAAAAAGATTTAATCGAAAATAGCAGTACAGAAATAAAGTTTGAAACTAACGAAAATCTAATGTACTATGTATCAGATAATGTTTTAAAAATAATTTGTGGTAAAGATCAATTTGGAAGTATATCTGTAAGTATCAATTTGGAGGGATAGTATGAATGAACTTATGAAAAAAGTATTGTTTGAAGATGAGGATGGTACTAAGTTTGAAATGACAATACTAAAAGAATTTAATTATAAAAACAAAAACTATGCAGTATTAATGGAAGACGATGAACACGAAGAAGAATGTGATTGTGAAAAGAATATTGGTATATTAGAAGTAATAAAAGAAAAAGATGGAACAGAAACATTCGTTACTATAGAAGATGATACTCTATTTGATGAAGTAGTAAACGAAGCTGAAAGAAAAATATATGAAGAATAGATAGAAGCCTCTATCTATTTTTATGATATAATCTTTATGATGGAGAATTTATGAACGATAGATTAATTGAATTATCAAAACTACAAATTTATGAAGTATACGAAAAATATAATTCTAGAATAAGTGGTTTATCAGAAGAAGAAGTAGAAGTTTTACAAGAAAAACATGGTAAGAATAAAGTTTTAAAAGAAAAAAAACAATCTATACTCTCTAAACTTTTTTCAACCTTCAAAGATCCTTTAGTAATTCTTTTAATAATGCTATCACTAATATCACTTATTTCAAAAGATTACAATGCTATGTATATAATACTAGCAATGGTAATAATAGGAACCTCTATTACCTTTATTCAAGAATTAAAAGCAGATAATGCTGCAGAAAAATTAGCAAAAATGGTAAGTGTTACTGCTACTGTAATAAGAGATGAAAAGACATTAGAAATACCTTTAGAATCTATAGTACCAGGAGATATAGTTAAACTATCTGCAGGAGATATGATTCCAGCAGATATGATGATAATAACTGCTAAAGATTTATTTATAAATCAATCTTCCTTAACTGGGGAATCAAATCCAATAGAAAAATTCTCTAATAACGATATAGAAACAAGAAACGTATTAGAGTTAAAAAATATATGTTTTTTAGGTTCTAACGTAATAAGTGGAACCGCAATTGGTATAGTATTAGTAACTGGTCAATCTACATACTTTGGTAGTATTGCAAAGAGTTTAACAAAAAAACAAGCACCAACAACATTCGATAAAGGGATAAAAGATTTTACTTGGTTGATGATTAAATTCATAATAATTATGGTACCACTAGTATTTTTAATAAATGGATTAATAAAAAAAGATTGGGTATCTGCATTTTTATTTGCAACCGCAGTTGCGGTAGGTCTAACTCCAGAAATGTTACCTATGATAATATCTGCCAATTTATCAAAAGGCGCTGTAAAGATGTCTAAGAAAAAAGTAATAGTAAAAAGTTTACCATCTATACAAAATCTTGGTGCAATGGATGTCCTTTGTACAGATAAGACAGGAACCATTACTCAAGGAAAAATAATATTAGAAAAACATTTAGATTTAAATGGAAATACTAGCCCTAAAGTATTAGAATATGCATTTTTAAATAGTTATCATCATACAGGCTTAATAAACGCTACAGATACGGCTATATTAGAACACGAAGAAATGAAATTTAATAAACATTTATTAGAAGAATATAAAAAAATAGATGAAATACCGTTTGACTTTGTTAGAAAAAGAATGTCAGTAGTAATAGAAAACACAAAAGGATTAAATACACTAATATCAAAAGGTGCTTATGAAGCAATAATAAATAATTGTACTAAAGCAGAAATAAACGGTAAGATAATTAATATTAAATCTCTGGATAAAGAAAAACTAATAAAAATGGTTAAAGAATATAATAACCAAGGATTTAGAGAAATAGCTTTAGCGTATAAAACACTAAAACATGGATCAGATGAACCAATATACTCTGTAAAAGATGAATCAGAACTAATATTATTAGGATTCTTATTCTTCTTTGATCCTCCAAAAGAAAGTGCAAAAGAAGCAATAGAACGTTTGCATAACCTAGGTATAACAATAAAAATATTAACAGGTGATAACGAAATGGTCACATCATATATATGTAAACAAGTAGGTTTTAAAGAATTAAAAGTATTATTGGGTAGTGAGATAGATAATATGTCTGATGAAGAATTATATCTTTTCTCTAACGATACTAATATATTTGCAAGACTTTCACCAAACCAAAAAGAAAGAATAATAAACTCTCTTAGAATAAATAATCATACACTAGGTTTCTTAGGAGATGGTATAAATGATGCCCCTGCATTAAAAGCAGCAGATGTAGGTATATCAGTAGATACAGCAGTAGATATTGCAAAAGAGTCATCCGATATAATTCTTTTAGATAATAGCTTATTAGTTATAGAATCAGGCGTAATAGAAGGAAGAAAAGTATTTGGTAATATAAATAAATATATAAAAATGGCAGCTAGCTCAAACTTTGGTAATATGTTCGCAGTACTTGGAGCAAGTATATTCCTACCATTTTTACCAATGTTACCTCTTCAAGTATTAGTAAATAACTTATTATACGATATATCCCAAATTGCTATACCTACAGATAACGTAGATAAAGAATGGATAAAACATCCTAGAAAATGGGAGATATCTAATATTAAAAAATATATAATTTCAATTGGTCCAATAAGCACTTTATTTGACTTCATATTCTTTATCGCAATGTTTTTAATATTCGATGTAAAAAACAATCCATCACTATTTCACACTATGTGGTTTGTAGAATCAGTAATAACACAAACACTAATAATACATATAATTAGAACAGATAAAATACCATTTATAGAATCTAGACCAAGTAAAACACTATTATTTTCAACTATACTTATAGTCATAGTTGCTATATATTTAGTTAACTCATTCCTTGCTCCAGCACTGAACTTTGTTCCACTTCCAAATATGTATTATCCAGTATTATTTGTAATAGTAACACTGTACTTAATTACAACACAAATAATAAAATCAAAATTAGTAAAAAGCGAGTCTCATGCTAGATAAATAGTAAAAGGAGGTTAAATGAAGAAGCATTTGATATTATTTATTCTTATATTTATAATAACAAGTCCATTTGTTCTTAATAAAATAAGTATAAAAAGTTATACAAACAATCAAGATGTATTAAAAGATTCAAAAGTTATACAAGAAGAAAAAACTATAGACTATGACAAGTATAATATAGATGAAATGGGTAGTATTCCAATAATGATGTATCATAAAATTCTAGATATAAAAAAAGACACCTATAATGTAGATAAAAGTGGATATAATAGAACAAAAGATGGATTTATAAGTGATTTAGAATTTTACTATGAAAACAACTATAGAATGATTAGATTAATAGATTATGTAAATGGGGATATAGATACTAAGTTTGGATATAGTCCAATAGTTTTAACTTTTGATGATGGAAGTATAGACAATATAAAAGTATTAGGAAAAAATGAAGATGGTTCTTTAATAATAGATCCTAATTCTGCAGTTGGAATATTAGAGAGCTTTAAAAAGAAATATCCAGACTATAATGTAACTGCAACATTCTTCTTAAATAGAGGACTATTTGGCCAAAAAGACTACAATAATGATATATTAAATTGGCTAATAAATAATGGATATGATATTGGTAATCATACATATAATCATTTACATTTAGATAAAATAAATAGCGATAAAATTCAATTTGAAATTGGCTCAATATATAATTTGTTAGATAAAATAATTCCAAATAAATATATAAAAGCTGTAGCACTTCCATTTGGAACCCCATATAATAAAAATCATCATAATTTTAAGTATATATTAGAAGGAGAGTATGACAGTATAAAGTATAAAACAGAAGCTGCTCTTAGAGTTGGATGGGACTCAAACGAATCACCATACAGTAAAAATTTTGATCCTCACTTTATAAAACGCGCTAGAGCATACGATAACTTTGGAAAAGACTTCGATATAAAAATGGTTTTTGATTTACTTAAAAATAAAAGATACATATCCGATGGAAATAAAAACACAATAGTAACAAAGGACAAATCAAATATAAGAGAAAATACAAATAAGACGATAATTCTCTATTGACAAAACAACATTTTTCATTATAATAACCCTCTTCTACTTAGAAGAGAAAGGGGTATACATGGAAAATGATTTTAACTATGATTTAGAAAACAACCCAGAATACATGCTAGATATGATAAGAAAAGATTACAAAAACTATTTTAGAGCATCTTATAATCTTAGAAGAAACTTTATTTTCTCATTAGATGCGATATATCAATGTATATCTCAACTAGAAAATGATGATAATCATAAAGATAAAGAACATAACAAAGCAATATACTTAGATTTTTGTAAAAAAGTAAATTCAGAATCAGAAATAAATTATGGTTTAATAAATAAAGATGGCTACAGAGTAGTACAAAAAAGAAAAAAGAGTCCACTCAACATATTTAAGAGATGATTCTTTTTTTATGCTATAATGTTTATAGGTGATAAAATGGATGAATTTAATTCATTAAAAGAACTATATATTAAGGTTAGACCAGCATTAATACTAAAAAAAGAAGAATTAAAAAAAATGGGAATGAACCATATAGTAGAAGCTGACATTTGGAACTATTTAAAAAGCGAAAAATGGATGACTACTACCAATCTATCTCTAAGTGAACTTGTAAACGATATTTTGGAGTGCGATATAGACGAATTAGATTCTTATACAAAAAAAGAATTATCCAAAATAGAAAGAACTGCAAATACAGATGAAATATTATATCTTTAGGAGGGAAAATGGAACACGAAGAAATAACGACTAAAGAAGAATTGCTAGATAGTGCAAGAAAATATATTACTAAAGAGCAAGAACTAGAAATAATATCAAAAGCATATGACTATTCTGTTGAAAAAACTGTAGATAAAAAACGTCTAGATGGAAGTCTAGAGTTTTTACACCCCCTAAATGTATCTTATATACTAACTAAAATGAATATAGACTATATTACTATCGCGGCATCTTTACTACACGAAGTAGAAGTGGATGATGAAATAGAGAGTCTATTTGGAATAGATATAAAAAATATAATAAATGGTGTAAGAAAGATAAATAGAGTGAACATATCAGCAGATTCTTTATATTTAATAAATTATTATAAAAAGATACTAGTAGGTTTATGTGAAGATGTTAGAGTAATAATAATAAAATTAGCAGACAGATTAGAAAACATGAGAAATTTATGGATGTTAGATTCAGATATTCAAAAAAAAGAAGCAAAAGAAACATTAGAAATATTGTCTCCACTAGCACATCATCTTGGTATGAACTATTTAAAAACAGAACTAGAAGATATATCACTAAAATACTATAAACCAGACATATATTACGATATAGTTAGAAATTTAAATAACACTAAATTAGAAAGAGATAACTCTATTTTAGAGATGAAACAAAGCATATCAGAAATATTAATAGAACATAATATTAGGCATGAGACAAAAGGAAGAAGTAAAAGTATATACAGCATATATTCTAAATTAGAAAAAGGAAAACAATTTAAAGAAATATACGATATACTTGCTCTTAGAGTGTATGTACAAACTGAAGCAGATTGTTATTTAACCTTGGGATTAATACACTCTAAATATAAACCCTTATCTAATAGATTTAAAGACTATATTGCAATGCCAAAAGAAAATGGATATCAATCACTACATACTACTATATTTGGTGTAGATGGGTATTTATTTGAAGTTCAAATAAGAACATATGAAATGGATAAAATCGCAGAATATGGTATCGCATCTCACTGGGCATATAAAGAAAAAAAAGACGCCAATGTAGCCTTAAAAAACACTATGGAACAAAAACTCCAACTTTTTAGGAGTATAATAGAAACAACAAACGACAACATATCAAATGAAGAATTTAAAGAAACAGTAGAAAAAGAAATATTAAGCGATGAAATATATGTATATACTCCAAAAGGAGATGTAATAGAACTTCCAATAGGAAGTACTCCAATAGATTTTGCGTATAGAGTACATACCGATATAGGTGATAAAATGATGGGTGCTATAGTAAACGACAACATAGTACCATTAGACTTTGAATTAAAAGATGGAGACATCGTAAAAATAAATATAAATAAAAATTCTACAGGTCCTAATAAAGAATGGTTAAATATTGCAAAAACAGGTCAAGCGAAATCTAGAATAAAGTCTTTCTTTACCAAAATAAATAGAGAAGATAATATTAAAAAGGGTGAAGATCTACTTATAAAAGAACTTAGAAGACAAAAGATATCTTCTGCAGAGTTCTTTATAGAAGACAAGATTAATGCATTACTTAAATTATTATCCGAAAATCAATTAGAAGATTTATATTTAAGTATAGGAAATGGTAAGTATAGTGCAAACTACATAGTTAATTTAACTAATAAAGAAACACCTACAAAAGAAGAACTAGTTTTAAATAAACTATCTCAATCTAACATTAAAACAATACAAAGCAAAAACGATATAATAGTGGCTGGTATAGATGAAATAAAAGTATCTTTAGCTAACTGTTGTAAACCAATAAAAGGTGATGAAGTTATAGGATATATTACAAAAGGAAGCGGAATAACAGTTCATAGAGTAAATTGTCATAATATATCAAACATAGAAGAAAGATTAATATCTATTGATTGGAATTTAGAGTCTACAAATAAATTTCCAACAAATATAATAGTTACTTCAGAAAAAAGCGATAACTTTTTATTAGAACTAATAGCAAAAGCATCTACTTATTCTATAATAATTCAAAATATACAAACAATATCTCATTTAACTAACAATATATACGATATAGTGGTATCTGTAAAAGATTTAGAGACATTAAAAAAATTTATTAATGATTCCTATCAAATGAAGGGTATAATAAATATAGAAAGAGTAATAAAATGAAATTAATAGTTCAAAGAAGCAAACATTCCAGTGTATTAGTAAACAAAAAGGAAGTTGGTCATATTGAAAAGGGCCTAGTAATTTTAGTTGGAATCCACATTGAAGATACTATAAAAGATGTAGAATACCTTGTAAATAAAGTATTAAATTTAAGAATATTTGATGATGAATCTGGAGTAATGAACTTATCAGTAAAAGATATAGAAGGCTCTATATTATCTATATCACAATTTACTTTACAAGGAGACACCACAAAAGGTAATAGACCGAGTTATCAAAACGCTATGAAAGGCGATAATGCAGAAGAATTATACGATCATTTTAATAATATATTAAAAGAACATATAAAAGTAGAAACTGGTATATTTGGTGCTGAAATGGAAGTAAACATAACTAATGATGGACCAGTAACCATAATACTAGATAGTAAGTAATAAAGGAGTATTTATGAATAAAAAGGATTTACATTAGTAGAATTACTTGCGGTAATTGCGATATTATCGTTGATATTGATGATTGCTGTCCCAAGAATACTAAATGTAATAGAAAGTTCTGATAAAGAAACATTTAGAATAACTGGAGAAAATTTAGTTAGGGCTGCAAAAGAAAATGCATTAAAAGGTCTTAATAGTGATGAAAAAAAGACATACACAATAACAGACGGAGAATTTATAGGAGATAAGTTACCTATAAGTGGTAAGTTGCCAAATAATGGAACAGTGATTATAGATGAAGATGG
>CAZJQU010000010.1:0-19482 GCA_964548645.1 uncultured Muribaculaceae bacterium | reverse complement strand
TATATATGTTCCATAAATCTTCTCTTTCTGTTTTTTATCGACCTTGTAAATAGTAACATATTATGTTAAATATGTCTATACACTAAAAGCTTTTATACACTTTTAGATATTATTACACTAGAGGTGTTATTTATATCTAAATTATTAAATACTTTATTTAAATCTTCATAATTTAAATTTAATGTATCCGTATATAAATTTTCTAATGTTTTTCCATAATCTACTATATAGTTCTCTATTAGTGTATTTACTGATAAATGATTCTCAAAGGCATATATTATATTACTAATATAGTTTTTCTTTTGTCTGTTAAAAAAGTTTTCAGTTATATTTAATTTATTTAGTTTAGATTTAATTTCCTCTATTAATTCTTTTGGTTTATTTGATTTTGCGTCCAGTATAATTAGATAATACTCTTCTATTTGTATTTGAGTAATATATAGGGTGCTAGAGATAATTTCTCTTTCTAAGGCATCTGTATAAAAATCTGATTTTTTTCCAAAGTTTTCTTCTACTATAGTATTCATATAAGCATCTAATTGTTCTTTATACATTTGAAAATTAATAGGTATTTTAATACCTAAAGATATCAATGGCATATTTACATTCATATTTATTTTATCATTTGTTTTTAATACATGTTTTGGTTCTTTTATCTTGTTTAGTTCATATGTATTGTTTGATATGTTTTTATTTAATTGATTTTTTTCTATTATATTTATTGTCTCTTTTATATCTACATCACCAGTTACAACTATAGTCATGTTATTTGGAGCATAAAAGGTATTATAACAATCATATAACATATCTTTTGTTATCATATTTATAGATTCTTTAGTACCACCTATATCATATTTTATTGGATGATTGTGCATCATATTAAATAAAGTTCTATAAAATAGTACATGATTAGGGTTATCGTTATACATATTTAGCTCTTGTTCTATTATTCCTTTTTCTTTATTTACTGTTTCGGTTGTAAAATAAGGTTTTTGTACAAAATCTATTAAGAAATTTAAATTATCTTCATAGTTTTTACTTCCTTCAATATAGTAACAAGTCTGAAAAAATGATGTATATGCATTAGAACTTGTTCCAGTTTTTGCAAAATATTCCATTGGTTCTTCCTTAGTTTCAGATTCGAATAATTTATGTTCTAAAAAATGAGCAATTCCTAAAGGATAGTTTTTAAAGTGTTTTTCATCTTTTACTTTAAAGTCATTATATATACTTCCATATTTAGTGAAAAAAGAAACCTTATATTCATTGGTATTATTTGATTTGTAAATATAAATATTTAGTCCATTACTTAACAACTTATGATAATAGTGTTCATCTATTTTTTTTATTTCTATCTTATTCATTATTATCACCATATAACAATATAGTATCTATATGCACTTTCTTATTAAATTCTTTTATATCATCTAATGATACTTCTTTTATTTCTTTTATTACATCATCTATTGATTTATTGTTTTCATTTATTAAATTATCAAAATAAAAATTTATAATATCATTTTGATAATATTCTATACTCTCTAAATTTGTTATTAACATATTTTTGGCGGTATTTAAATCTTCTAAATTAATATTTGACATATCTTTTAAACACTCTTTAATTAACTCTAATGCTTTATGATAATTATTTATATCTATACCCGATTCTAATACTGCGATTTGTGCGTCTTCTCTATAAATTGAAGTATAGTACGCTAAAGAGTTTTTCTCTCTTATAACTCTAAATAGCTTAGATGCAGGTCCACTTCCTAAGATAGCACCATATACTCTACCTATTTGAAATTCTTTATCTAAGTTATAATTGATTGGTTTTAAAGCAACAAGTAGTTTTGCCTGACTTAAACCCTCTTCTTTTTCAAAGTATTCTTTTGCTTCTATATTTTTATATTTATCGTATATTTTCTTTTTATATCTATTATTAGTGGTAAATAAATCTTTGAAAGCTTCTATATAAAAGTTTGGATCTATATCCCCTACTACAAATATATCTACTTGATCGTTTGTAATTATATCTGTGTAGTAATCTTTTAACATTGTTGGGGTAATATTATCTAAATCCTTTATATAACCATTTTTGTTTGGATATTTATTATTAAGTAGTTTACTCATAATATTTCTAGAGTATATTCTTTTTTCTTCCTTCTCTGATAAAATTTTGGTTTTTATCAATTCTTTTATTTTATTATTTGTCTTTTCATCATCAAATATAGGGTTAAATAGTACTTCTTTAATTAACTCTAAACACATTTTTTCTTGATTTATATCTGTATATTTTGGATGTAAAAATTTTATATGAATTGAATTTTTTCTATATAGATCATTTTCATATGAAATATTAGAACTCAATCCTAGACTATATAAATCTTCTTTTTTTTCTATTAGAGATTTATAGTCGTAATTTTTTGTTCTATATGTTAAAAGTGAAAACAAAAAAGCATTTAAAGTAGCTTCTTTTTTTAATAAAGTTCTTCTAAAGTTTATCATTATTTTTATACTTTTAAAATTATTGTTTTTTATAGTGTGTAGTACGAAGTTGTTTATATTAGTTTTTTTGTATTCCATATTATCTCCTATAGTTTTAGTGCAGAATTGAGTGCTAGAGTAATCATTGTATTGAGTGATTTTTCTCTTTGTTCACTTGTTAAATTTAAGTTGTGATTAATAGAATCTGATACTGTAATTATTGCAGATGCGTGTTTATTTAAATATTTTGCATTTAAAAATAGTGCGAAAGTTTCCATCTCTACTCCAATTAAATCATATTTATTTATAAAGTTATAATCTATTTTTTCTTTGTAGAAGACATCACTACAATGTATATTACCGCTTACTATATTTATATTGTTTTCTTTTGCAGTTTCCTCTATTTTATCTGTTAAATAAGTAGAACTTTCTATTATATCTAAATCATAATTATTTAATACTTTTCCATATGTAGATTCACTACAACTATTTTTTGCCAATATTACATCTAATAGATTTAAATCTTTATAAGCTCCACAAGTCCCTATTCTAATTATGTAATCTACATCATAAAATTTATATAGTTCATATGAATATATACCCATAGACGGATTACCCATTCCTGAACCAATTACAGTTACTTTTTTGCCTTTATAATATCCAGTATAGCCAAGCATGTTCCTTACACTGTTTATCTCTTTATAATCATCTAAATAGTTTGTAGCAATGTATTTTGCTCTAAGTGGATCTCCTGGCATTAATACTATATTTGAAATATCTTCTTTATTAAATTCTAAATGTGGTGTCATACATCCTCCTAGAAATATAATATCATTATTAAAAAAAGAATACAAATAGTTATTTAGTACTAAAGACTAATTTGTAAACATCTTTGTATTCTTTTACCAAATGGTATTTTATATTTTTCTTTAAGTAGTCTGGTAATTCATCTAGGTCCTTTTCATTAGAATAAGGTATTATTATTTCTTTTATGCCACTTCTATTTGCACCTAAACTCTTTTCTTTTAGTCCTCCTATTGCAAGTACATTACCTCTTAGAGTAATCTCTCCAGTCATCGCTATATTTTTTGAAACTGGTTTGTTTGTAAATGCACTTATTAGAGCAGTTGTAAGTGTTATTCCAGCACTTGGTCCTTCTTTTGGAATAGAACCTTCTGGTACGTGTATATGAATATCGCTATTAGATAACAACTCATTATCTATCTTTAATTCTTTATGGTGACTTTTTATATAACTTAGTGCAATTTGAGCTGATTCCTTCATAACGTTACCTAATGAACCAGTAAGCATTAAACTTCCTTTTCCCTCATAGTAAGTTATTTCAATTGGAAGTATATCTCCTCCAAAGTCAGTATAAGCAAGTCCTAAAGCAACTCCAACTTCTTTTTTATTATCTTTTTCTCCAAATGAATATTTCTTTTTACCTAAATATTTCTCTATATCTTTTGATGTCAATTCTTTAGTTTTAATCTTTTTTTCTAATATTTCAGTTGCTACTTTTCTAAGTATTGTTGCTATACTTCTTTCTAGTTCTCTTACTCCTGCTTCTCTTGTATAACTTCTAATTATTTCTAATATTACTTTGCTACTAAATGTTACTTTATTACTTAAACCATGTTCTTCTAGTTCTCTTGGTACAAGATGTTTTTTTGCAATATCTTCTTTTTCGAATTCAGTATAACCAGATAGATTAATTATTTCTAATCTATCTCTTAAGGGTTCAGGAATATCGTATAGATAGTTTGCAGTTAGTATAAAAAACACATTCGATAAATCGTATTCTTCATCTAAATAATTATCATAAAAATATTTATTTTGTTCTTTATCTAAAACTTCTAGTAATGCACTAGCAGGGTCTCCTCTATAGTCTTTTGTCATCTTATCTATTTCATCTATTAAAAACACTGGATTAGATGTTTTTGCTTTTTTCATAGCACTTATTATTCTACCAGGGTTAGAACCTATATAAGTTCTTCTGTGACCTATAATATCTGCTTCATCTCTAATTCCACCCACTGATATCTTAACAAAATTTCTTTCTATAGCGTCCGCGATACTTTTTGCTAAAGTAGTCTTACCTACTCCTGGTGGACCTACTAAACATATTATAGGAGTCTTTAAATCATTGCTCATTTGTTTTACAGCAAGGAATTCTATTATTCTTAATTTTACATTTTCTAACCCAGCATGTGTATTATCTAAAGATTTTCTTACCTTCTTTAAGTCTGTTTCTTCTTTAGAGTGCTTATTCCAAGGTAAAGATAACATCCAATCTATATAGTCTTTAGTCATTCCCATTTCAGGTGAGTTTACATTCATTAAATCATATCTAGTTAGTTCATTATATAGTCTTTCTTTTATCTTTTCTGGTGATTTTAATTCTTTTATCTTTTCTCTAATACGCTCTATTTCATCATCTTTTACATTTTTATCACCAAGTTCTTCTTTTATTATTCTTATTTTTTCTCTCAATATAAATTCTTTTTGAGATTTGTCTAATACCTCGCTTAATTTAATCTCTATTTTTTGTTCTATATCTAAAATTTCTTCTTCTTTTCTAATATCTTCTAGTATCATTATTGTTCTAGTATATGGGTTTGGAGTAATCAAATACTCTAGTTTTCTCTCTAATGATATAGGTAAATAATTTGAAACTAAATCTGCAATTTTAGATATGCTAGTTTCATTATTTATTATACCTAGTATGCTATTGCTAAGATATGGTGCTCTAGCTAGATAATTATCTAAATCTATAGTAATTTTTCTAATAAGTGCTTTTTCATCTTTGGGTGATAAAGCAAACTGGGTAGTAGGTCTAATATCTGCTAGTATAAATGATTCTTCTTTTCTATAAATATCTACTGTTACACGCTTTAAACCCTCTATTACTATTCTAGTGGTATTTTCATTTATACTTACATTTAATTTTATTCTACCTACTGTCGCAACATTAGGTAAATTTTTAAAGTCTATATTTTCTTCTAGTGGATCTATTGGAGAAACTATAAGTATTTCTCCATTATGATTGTCTTCTGCATACTTAATTAAGTTTCTATCTAAATCACTTTTTATATCTATTCTAACCTCACAATGAGGAAGTAAAATTTCACCTTTAAATATTATAACTGGTAAAAAACTCATAACTACTCCTTTAAAAGATTTAAGTGTTATTATAAAAGAAAAAGCATCATTTGTCTATCTAAAATGATACTTTTAATGTTAATTGTTTTCTTTTAAAAATTCTATTACTTTTTTGTATCTAAGTTCACCTTCTAAGTACTCTTCTCCACCTATAGCTTGTTTAATATCTTCAACAGGCATTTGATACATTTTTGCCATATTTTCTAATTCTTCATGTATTTCTTCGTGGGTTACTTTTATGTTTTCTTTGTTTATTATTTCATTTAAGAATAGTCTGTATCTAACTGATTTTTCTGCTTCTTTACTTAAATCTTCTCTCAATTTTTCTTCTGTTATTTTAGTAAATTCTAAATATTGAGATAAGGTAATACCTTGCATCTTTAATCTTTCTTCATAACTAGATATCATTTTATTAGTTTCATCTTCTATAAGTTCATTTGGAACATCTACTGTTACATTGTTATTTATTTCATTTAAGATTTCCTCTACTCTTTTATTGTCAGCATCTAATTCTAGTTTGTCAATTAAATTCTTTTTAACTCTTTCTTTTAGTTCTTCTAATGTCTTAACTCCATCCATTGCAAGATCTAATATAAAGTCTTCATTTAATTCTGGTACTTGTCTTGTTTTAATTTCGTGAAGATGTACTTTAAATACTACTTCAGCTCCTTTTAAATTGTCTGCAGGATAATCTTCTGGGAATGTTACTTTTATATCCTTTTTAGTGTCTTTTTTCATTCCTATTAATTGTTCTTCAAATCCAGGTATAAAGGTCTTACTTCCTATTTCAAGTGGAAAATTTTCTCCTTTTCCTCCTTCAAACGGAACATCTTCTTTAAATCCTTCAAAATCGATTACAGCAGTATCACCATTTTCTACACTACCCTCTTTAACTACTACTTCAGCGTATTGTTTTCTTAAGTTCTCTATTTCGGTTTCTACTTGTTCTTTAGTAACTGTTACTTTATCTTTTTTAACCTTTAGATCTTTATATTTTTTTATTTTTATTTCTGGTGCTTCAGTTATAGTAAATATTAGTTCTAAACCTTTTTCGTCTATATGTTTTATATCTACCTTAGGTTGTATTATTGGCATTAATTTCTTCTTTTCTACTTCATCATATGCATCAGGTATCGCTTCGTTTACAGCGTCCATGAATAGTGATTCTATTCCATACTTTTTAATGTAAACGTTCTTTGGAACACTTCCTTTTCTAAAACCATCTACTTTTACTTCTTTAACATTTTTCTTAAATGATTTTTCTAACGCTTCTTCCCATTTTTTTCCTTCAATTTTAACTGTTACTTCGTGTACATTTTTCATATTTCCTCCTTATAGTGAAAAAACTATTATAATAATAGTTATTTTATTGCTAATATTTCTACGTCGTATTTTCCATTTGGACTATCTACTGTTGCTACCATGCCTGCTTTTTTTCCTATTATTGCTTTAGCTATAGGCGATTCATTTGATATTTTATTTTCAAATGGATCTGCTTCTATAGAACCTACTATTTTGAATGTGTCAGTATCTTCTTCCATTATATACTTTATTTCTACTGTAGAACCTATTCTTATCTTATCTGTTGGTTTTTCTTCTATTAAAGTTGCATTATCAACCATATATTCTAATTCTTTAATTCTAGACTCTAAAAAGCCTTGGTCTTCTCTTGCTGCGTGATATTCAGCATTCTCAGATAAATCTCCAAGTTCCTTAGCTTCTTTAATAGCTTTAATTATTTCAGGACGTTTTTCTTGTTTTAATACGTTCAATTCTTCTTTTATTTCTTCTAGTCCTTCTTTGGTTAAAAATATCTCTTTTTTGTTTGTCATTTTTGATCCTCTCCGTTCTTAATCTTATACATATTACTATGTTTTTTGGTTGTTGTCAATATGAAAATTGACCCTCATAATATCGTATTTATTTACTTTTTTATTTGATTTTATCTTTACTATTTGTAGTGGATGATTCGCAACATCTATATAGTTATCATCCTCTTTTATACTATCTATTTTTAGATTAAATCTTTTAGTATTTGGTCCGAAGAATGTTACTTCATCTCCTACTTTAAAGTAGTTTCTTTGTTCTAATGTTATTTCATCTCCATCGTAGTCTAATACTATCGCTAAAAAGTCTTTATTTGACATTTCATTTCTATCTAGGTAGTATTGTCCTTCTATACCTGGTTTTTCTTTAAAATATTGGGGTATTGCCTCTCTATTAGCACATCTAAATAATTCGTATTCCTCTTCTTCAATATTTTCATCTGATTTTCCTAAATAATAATCATCTATTATTTTTCTATATATGTTTAATACGGTTGCTATATAGTATACTGAACGCATTCTACCTTCTATTTTAAATGAGGTTACTCCTAAGTCTATTAAATCCTTTATATACTTAACCATAGATAAATCTTTTACAGCCATAGAAAATGGGGTATCTGAAACCTTTTGCTTGTTATTGTCATATAAGTCAAAGTTCCATCTACATATTTGACTACATCCACCTCTATTTGAATCTCTATTTGTTAAATAGTTTGATAGTACACATCTACCACTGTAACCTACGCACATTGCTCCATGTATAAATGTTTCTATTTCTACGTTTGATTCATTTTTTATTTTGTTCATATCTATCTCACTAGTTTCTCTTGCTAGTACTATTCTAGATACTCCTAAAGATTCCCATACTTTAAATGCTTCATGATTTAGTGTCGATTGTTGTGTACTCAAATGTATTTCTAAATCTAATTTTAATTCTTTTACTATATCTATTATTAATGGGTCTGATATTATTATTGCATCTACTTGTATATTGTTTAGTTCTATTAAGTATTCTTTTAATCCTTCTATATCTTCATTATGAAACACTATATTTACGGTTACATATAATCTTTTACCATTACTATGTACATAATCTACTGCTTCTTTTATTTCTTCAATAGATAAATTTTTTGCATTTGCTCTTAAGCTATAGTCTCTTCCTCCTAGGTAAACAGCATCTGCACCATACATAATAGCCCATTTTACTTTTTCTATATCTCCTGCGGGTGCAAGTAATTCTACTTTTTTCATGATTTCACCTTATATATGGTTTCTTTATATAAGAATCCCTTGTTGTTAGATTTTCTATTGTCTTCATTTATATAACTACTAACTATATCTATAAAAGAATCATTATCGTGTAATAATCCATTTAATATTATATAGTCAATATTATTGTTTTTTATAGTTTTTAACTCTTCTATACCATCTATTAAGTCTTCTAATACGTATGTATTATTATATTTTTCATATATTGGATAATATTTATCTCTTTCGCTTTCATATAAGTAGTATAAATTATCTTTCATATTTTTATTAATATATTTAAAATAGTTAGTAAGTAATTCTCTAGAGGATTCAAACATTGGTAAATATCCATATATATATACGAATATATCTGTATTTGTATTTTTCTTTATATTTATAAAGTCTTCTAGAGTTAATTCTGTAGATAGAACCGAACCTTTTATACCTTGTTTAGACCAAAAATTAATAGTATTACTGTTTGTTACATGGTGCATCTGATTCCATATTAAGTTTAAATTATTAGATATGTTTATTATACCTATATCGTCGAACATTATACCTTTTATATTTAATTTAGATAATCTTTTTAATATTGATTTTAATTCCTCTATTTCATTAGTGTAAAGAGGTTTGTTAATTGATATGTAAAGTTCTTTTGTTATTTTCTCAGATATTTTTTCTATAGAATCTATATCTAAATCATAACTAGTATATACACTATAACCTTCTAAACCAATAATATATCCATCTATATTTAACTTCTCTAAATTATTAAAATTGTTTTCATCTATAGGCATTACGATTATTTTAGTCATTTTTCCTTTTGGATACAGATAATCCATCTCCTACTTTATAAAATTTAGTATCAAATTCTTTATGAGATTTAATAAATTCAATATAATTTTTTATTTTTTCTACTAAGCTTCTTAGTCTTTTCTTTTCTATTTTTTCTTTAGATTCTATTAATCCATGAAATGATATGTTATCTGTAATTATAGTTCCATTTCTATTTAATTTACTAGAATATTTTTCAAAGAATTCTTTATATTTTCCTTTAGCAGCATCTATAAATATTAAATCAAATTTACCGTCTATATCTATCGCTAGAGCATCCGCTAAAAATAGTGTAATTCTATCTTCTAATTCAAAGGCTTTGATATTCTTTAATGCTTCTAAATATCTTTCATTATCTTTTTCTATGGTTACTATATTTATCTCTTCATCTACTAATGCCATATTAATAGCAGAATATCCAATAGCAGAACCTATTTCTAAAATAGACTTTATATTGTTTTGAACTATATATTTAGTTATAAAATTTAAACTGGGTTTTTCTATTATAGGTATGTTATATTCTTCAGCATACTTCTCCAGTTCTTTCATATCTTTATTCATATGTCTCCTTTGTTAGTATAAGACGAGTATTTACTCGTCTTTATTATTAAATTTATTTAATAACTCTTCTAATGTATTAATTTCTTTTTCATCTTTTATTTGATATATCTTTCCTACTTTATCGTATATTGCTGCATAAGCATTTATATAGTCTGCTTCTTTTGTATTATCTGTATATACTATATAGTTTTTGTTTGTCTCATCTGATGATAATGTAAATAATACGTCATATTTTTTTAGTTTTTTAGATTTATCTTCTATATCAACTGTTATTTTTTTCATTAATTCTCCTATCTAAATAACCCTGTAATATAAAAGAAGCTGCTAGCTTATCTACTACTTTCTTTCTTTTTTTTCTACTTAAGTCTGCTTCAATTAATATTTTAGTCGCTTCTTTAGTAGTAAGTCTTTCATCTTCTAATATTATTTTTATATTTAAATATTCTTCTAATTCTTTTTTAAATCGTAATGTTTCTTCAGCACGTTTTCCTATTGTACTATCCATATTTATTGGATATCCTAATACTACCTCATCTACATTCATATCTTTTATTATAGTTTTTATTTCGTCAAATAAAGACGTGTAAGATAGTTCATATCTTAATACTTTATATGATGACGCAATCATCTTAGTATTATCGCTTATAGATATTCCAATAGTCTTAGTACCGAAGTCTAATCCTAGTGCTCTCATTTAGATAGATACTTTCTTAAGAGTAGTTCTACTATTAAATCTCTATCTAATTTCATAACTTTTTTTCTAGAGTTGTTGTGACTTGATATATAACCAGGATCTCCACTCATCAAGTAACCTACGATTTGATTTATTGGATTGTATCCAACTTCTTTTAAACTATCGTATACTTCCTTTAATGTTTCCTCAATTAGTCTATCGTTTAAACTATCTACATCAAAAACTTTAGTGTCTTCCATAAATCACCACCAAATAAATTATATCATTTATATCTTAATTTTTCAATTTACATTGTTATTGTATAAATCTTTTAATTTCTTTAATTATATTATTATTTAAGCATTGTTTCTATGCTTTTTAATATTTCTTCTACTTGTGATATGTCCGTTCCCCCACCCTGTCCAAAGATTTTAGAACCACCACCATTACCATTTGATCTTGTAGATGCATCTTTTACTATTGAACCAGCATCTATATCTACATTAGACTTCGATATAAAGTTTACATTATTACCTCTCACATTTGCAATAAATATAAAACCTGTTTCGATTTTGTTTAATAAGTTATCCACAATTACTTTTAATAGATTTATATCGTAATCATTTACTTCTTTTACTATATATTTAAATTTTGATTCTTTTATATCATTTGTAAATTCAGTTAAATCTTCTAATGCTTTTTGTTCTTTTTCTATTAAATATATTTTCTCTAAGTTCTTAACCCTATCTTTTACATATTCTAATTCTTTTCTATTATAAATTACATCTTTGTATGAGGTTGGTACACTATTATCTAAATTTATAAAGAATTCAAGTATAATACCTTCTTCTTTTGCAGTATTAATTATGTTCTTTCCTTTTTCAAGTAATTTAATCATATCTTCATTGTAAGGTTTAATTGCGGTATATAGTTCGTTTTCTATGTTTTTATCAGAAGTAGCAAGTATTCTATATGTATTAGCTCCTATAGTTTCAACTTTAGCAATTGCAAACTTATTTATTGAACTAGTATTTTTTACATGGGTTCCTCCACATAATTCCATGGATGTATCCATAGTTATTACTCTTACTATATCTTGGTACTTATCTTTAAATAAAGCAACAGCACCATCTTTTATCGCATCTTCTAAATGTTTAGATTCAACTAAGGTATCTTTATTGTTTAGTATCATATGATTTACTAGTTCTTCTACTTTTAGTATATCTTCATCTGTTATTTTACCTTCATATATGAAATCAAATCTAATTTCATATTCATCTATTTTAGAACCTGCTTGATCTATATTTGAGTTTAATACATCCTTCAAAGCTTTATGCATTAGATGTGTAGCACTATGATTTTTTTCTATTGAATCTCTTCTTTTTTGATTTATTTTTACTGTTAATTTGTCATTTAATTTTACTGTTCCATTAAGTATATTTACCATGTGAAGGTGTTGATGATTAGGAGCTTCTATGGTGTCAACTACATCTATAGATATTTCTTTATTAAACATCATACCAGTATCTCCTACTTGACCACCTTTTTCAGCATAAAACGGAGTTTTTCTTAAAACAATAAAGCCCACATCGTTAAGTTCATTTACCTTCTTGTTATCTTTAAACAGTCCTATTACTTCAGTTTCTACTTCATAAGTATCGTAACCTATAAATGTAGATTCTTCTTTAAAATCGAGTAAATCTGGGTTTTGTAAGTTCATGCTTTCTTCTACTTTTCTAGATTTTCTAGCCAGTTCTCTTTGTATATTCATACACTCATCAAATGCTTCTTTAGATGTATTAAATCCTTTTTCAAGTAAACACTCTAAAGTTAATTCGAATGGAAATCCATACGTATCGTATAGTTTAAACGCTAAATCTCCAGATATTTCTTTAGTCAAAGATTCGTTCATGAATTCTTCTAATTTTCTTTCACCTGATTCTAACGTTTTATCAAATAATATTTCTTCTCTATGAATCAAGTCTTTTATGTGTTCTTTTTTATCTACTAAATTTGTATAAACATCACCCATGATATTTACTACATCATCTACTAATTTATATAAGAAAGAACCTTCAATATCTAACTTTTTACCACATCTATATGCTCTTCTAAGTAGTCTACGTAATACATATCCTCTTCCCTCATTGGAAAAAGTAGCACCGTCAGAAATAGCAAATGTAATACTTCTTATATGATCGGCAATTATTCTAAAATCTCTATTATTTAAGTATGGTTTGTTTGATAGTTTTGAAATAGAATCAATTATTGGAGTAAATAAGTCCGTATCATAACTAGATGTTTTTCCTTGAAGTATTGAGGTCATTCTTTCTAAACCCATACCGGTATCTATATTTTTACTCGGTAATTCTTCATAATCTTCTCTTAAAACACCATCTTTAGCATTGTACATACTAAAAACATTGTTCCATATTTCTACATATCTACTATTTGAAATATCATCTTCAATTAATTTTATTCCTAAATTGTTTGGATCTAACTCCTCACCCCTATCGTAGAATATTTCAGAACAAGGTCCACAAGGTCCTTCTCCTATATACCAGAAGTTAGTTTCTAATTCTATTATGTGGGATTCATCTATTCCTAATTTCATCCATATATTTTTAGTTTCTGTATCTCCAGTATATATAGTAAAATATAGTTTTTCTTTATCGAACTTAAAATGATTAGTAAGTAAATCTAAAGCCATATCTAATGCTTCTTCTTTAAAGTAGTCTCCTATTGAAAAGTTTCCAAGCATCTCAAAAAATGTGTGATGTGTTTCATCGCCAACAGATTCTATATCGTTAGTTCTTATACATTTTTGACTAGAAGCCATTCTTTTATTTTTAGGTACTAAAGAACCATCAAAAAACCTCTTTAATGGAGTTACTCCCGCATTATTCCAAAGTAATGTTGGGTCTTCTTCTGGTATTAATGGAGCGGATTCTATAATATCGTGATTATGATTTTTAAAGTAATTTAAAAAAGTACTTCTTATTTCTTTACTCGTCATTACTGTCCACCTCAAAATTAGCGAGTGTTCCATTCTCATTTAATATTTTAGTTATTATTTCTTCTGCTGAATTAAGTTTATCACTACATTCTTTTGCTAATTTCATTGCTTTACTATATTTTTCAATAGCAGTATCTAACTTAACATTACCACTTTCTAATTCATTGACTATTTTTTCTAATTCATCTAATTTTTCTTCAAAAGATTTTTCTTTCATATTTCCTCCCTATCTAACACATTTGCTTTTATGTTACCATCTATTAACTTTATATTTACTACATCTTCTTTTTTTAATTCTTTTACACTACTTATATAGATATCATTCTTTTTTAATATTGAATAGCCTCTTTTTAGTGAGTTCATTGGATCTAATAATATTAATTTCTCTATTTTTTTATCTAAACTGTTTTTATAATCTAAATACAATCTATTTGGATTATTTAATATATGACTATTTTTTATAATACCAAGTTCTGTCTTATAGTCTTTAAGTAACATGTTTATTATTATATTTAGTCTACTTATTCTATTTTTTAAGTTTGTTTTTTTTATCTCGTACATGTTCATAGGATTCTTAAGTACATAACTAGTTTTGAATTTATTTAATTTGTTTTTATAGTTTATTATTAAATTTTCTATCAAGTTGCTTGCTTTGTTTATATTAGCGTCTATATATATATTTAAATCTATTATGTTAGGGGTTGCAAGTTCGGCTGCTGCTGTTGGAGTGGCGGCCCTCAAGTCAGCAACAAAGTCCGCTATTGTGAAATCTATTTCGTGACCAACCGCACTTATTATAGGTATTTTAGAATTATATATAGCGTATGCTACTTCTGGTTCATTAAATGCCCATAGGTCTTCTATTGAACCACCACCACGACCTACTATAAGTACATCTAATGGGTAAGTGTTTGCTAAATCTATATTTTTAGATATATTTTCTTTTGCTCCTACACCTTGTACTAATGTTGGAAATACATATATTTCTGATATAGGATATCTTCTTTTAATAGTAGTTATTATATCCCTTACCGCAGCACCAGTAGATGCTGTTACTACTCCTATTTTTTTTGGATATTTTGGTATATCTCTTTTTCTTTCTTCCTTAAATAATCCTTCTTTTTCTAATTTTTCTTTTAATTCTAAAAACTTTTTAAATAAATCTCCAGCACCATCTAGTTCCATAGTATCGACATATAATTGATAATTACCATTTGCTTCGTATACTGAAATTTTTCCAGTTATTAAAACAGAATCTCCATCTTTGGGTATAAACTTTAAATTATTTGCCTTTCCAGCGAACATTACTGCACTCATCCTGCTATCTTTATCTTTAATAGTAAAATAACAATGACCAGATGGCAATTGTCTCTTAAAGTTAGATATCTCTGCTTTAACATAAACACGATTAAAATATGGATCCATTTCGAATACATTTTTTATGATTTTATTTAATTCAAAAACACTCAAGTATTTTTTATCCATAAATATTCACCTATGGAAATTATAACATAAAACGCTTGCTTTATCTATTAATGTTTATGTAGTTCTAATATTTTTCTATCTATTTTTTGTTTACTAGCCTTGCGTTGAGTTTCATTATATTCTGGTAATGATGCTTTCATTCTTTCTAAAAACATAACTTTATTTGATCTAAGATCTATTGTTTTTAGTTTATTGTTAGAAAAATCTAATAATTTATCTTGTAAAAATATAAAGCTAGGAAAACCATGTCCATAATTTGCATCTATATTAAAACTTTCAAGCACACTAAAAAAGGCATCAATATCCTCTTTTTTATTCTCTTGTCTCATAAGTTCTTCTTTTAAAGGTTCTATACCACGATTATTAAAATATGCATCTTTCATTATTTCTAAATCTACAACAAAAGATAGTTGTGCTACAAATGAATACATAGTTCCCATATATTTTGAGTTTTTATCTGTTATTGGAACACTTAGAAAGTTTGTAAATGCCTCATTTATTTCTTTATAATTGGTACTTTCTTTGCCCTTTTTCTTATCCAAAAAGTTTTTTGAAAACCCTATATAGAAAACTTTGTTTTCCTCATCAAAATTACTACTAAACGCATGATATAGTTCGTGTTTTAATATGAAAGCATTGAACTCATGAGTTTCGTCAAATCTATTGTCCTTTTTCATATTATTAATATCTAAATTTATAATGTTCTTTAGTACGTTATAATGAGCAGTACTATCCAGCGTTTTTTTCCCTATTTTTAATGTATCGATATTTCTATAAAAATTTGTTCTACAATTTTCGGGAATATTATCCAAAACAGACTTTAAAATTTCTTTAAGTGGTTCAATATCTTTAAAATATTTTTCCATAATACACCTCCAAAACTTTAACTATACTACACCATAAACAAAAAAAAGGAAACCCCTTTTTATTAGTTTCTTTCTTTTTGAAGTATATTATCTAAAACAGCGTTTATCATATCTTTTACTTTATCATCAGAGTATTTTTTTGATAGTTCAATTGCTTCATCTATACATATAGCTCCTGGAGTATCTGTATAAAGTAATTCATATGTTCCAACTCTAAGTATCGATTGATCTGTTTTTCCAAGTCTATCTATAGTCCAATTCTTTAGATATTTATTTATTATATTATCTATATCTTCTTTATTATTTAATATTCCATTTAAAGTTTCTATTACAAATTCATTTGGTTCTTCTAACAAAGCATCTACTATACTATCCTTATCAAAAGAGATTTTGTTTGCTTCAAACATGAGTATTTGATATAAAGATATCATTACTATTTCTCTAAGTTCTCTCCTTGTTTTCATCTTTTTCTACCAGATTTTTCTTCGTAATATGCAACAAAGAAGTCTTCATAAATATCTTCTATATCCTCTAATTGTTTTGTCGTTGGAAGATTATTTTTTAAAGCTACGAATAAATCATCATCTAATGAATCAGCATTGTTTATCATAAAATCATATATTGATGTTGCATTTTCTTTTGAGTACTCTTTAGCAAGCATGGTTTTATCCCCATAATCATTTATATTATCCATTGCTTCTTCATATAAAAATAAACTTTGCATCGTGCCTCTTGGCATTTTTTCAAACATTCTTGCATCTACATATTTCTTTTTATCTTTAGGATCATATGTAATTAAAAACTGAGCTAGTTCCTCTTTATCAAAAGTATCAAATAGACTACTTTGAAAAGGGTCTTCATACCTCTTTTTTCTTTCTGACATAAGTACCCAGTTTAATCTCTCTACTAAAGGTGTTTCTTTCATCTTTTCTCTTAATATAGGATCTATCGGAGCTCTATGATTAGGTCTTAATTCGTAATCCTCGCGTGTAGAAAAATAATTTTCTACATATTGAAGTAAATTGTCATTATCCTTAAATTTTTCCATATTTCTCACCTCAAAAAAATTATATCATATTATTTGGTAATTTCCTTTTTTAATTCATCTAATATATTTAATGCTTGTATAGGATTTATCTCTAATATATTTAAATCTTTTAGTTTATCTATTACTTTATTGTCTTCTTTTACTTCTAAATTTAGATTTTCTTGTATATATACATTGCCTTTTTCTTTTGTTTCATAGGATTTAAGTATACTATTTGCTCTATCTATTAATGAATTAGGTAAATTAGCAAGTTTAGCTACATGTATACCATAACTTTTATCTATTGCACCATCTCTTACTTTATGTAAAAAAATTATTTTACCTGATTCTTCTAGTGCACTTACGTGTATATTTTTTAAATTACTATAACTTTTTTCTAATGATGTTAGTTCGTGATAATGTGTTGAAAATAATGTTTTGCATTTTATATTATCGTGTATATATTCGATTATTGCTTGTGCTAGAGCCATTCCATCATAAGTTGCAGTACCTCTTCCTAACTCATCAAAAATTATAATACTGTTATCAGTAGCATTCTTAATAGCGTTGTTAGCTTCGATCATTTCAACCATAAAAGTTGATTCTCCGCTTACTAAATCATCTGATGCTCCGATTCTTGTAAATACTTTATCAAATATCGGTAGAGTACAACTTGAACAAGGAACAAAACAACCTATTTGATTCATTATTATTGTCATTACTAAACTTCTCATATATGTGGATTTTCCAGACATGTTTGGACCAGTAATAAGTAATATATTTGTATCTTCATTCATCACTATATCGTTTGGAACAAACTCTCCATCTATTACTTTTTCTACAACTGGATGACGACATTCTTTTATATCTATTACTTTATTATCTACTATATTTGGTCTTATATAGTTGTTTTCTTCTGATACTATAGCAAAAGCTTGAAGTACATCTACTTCACTGATAGTTCTTGCTATATCTTGTAATTTAGATATATATGTTTTTACTTTATCTCTTATTTCTATAAATAACTCATATTCTATATTTATTATTTTTTCTTCTGCTCCAAGTATTAATTCTTCTTTTTCTTTTAATAATGGAGTTACATATCTTTCAGCATTCGCTAGAGTTTGTTTTCTCTCATAACCAGAGTTTTCAGGAATATCTTTAATACTACCTTTAGATATTTCAATATAATAACCAAAAATTTTATTAAAGCCCACCTTTAAGTTCTTTATACCTGTTTTTTCTCTTTCAACTTGTTCTAATTTAAGTAAAAAATCTTTATCACCCTTTTTAGAATTTTTTAGTGTATCTAAATCTAAGTTATATCCATTTTTTATTAACGATCCTTCTTTTATTGTTATTGGAGCATCTTCATTTATAGATGCTTCTAACAAGTCAAATAGATCAGATAATGTCTCTATATCTGAATAAAAATTTAAATCTTTAAGTATATTTTTTATGTTAGGTAATACCTTTAGTGAGGTCTTTAATTGTAATAAATCTTTAGCATTAGCGTTTCCATATGAAATTCTGCCCGATAATCTTTCCAAATCGTATACTTCATATAGTAAATTTCTAAGTTCTTCTTTTAATATGAATTCTTCAAGTAGTGTTTCAACTATATCGTGTCTTTTTAATATAATAGACTTATTAACAGTAGGATTTTCTATCCAATTTTTTAATAACCTACTTCCCATTGCGGTGCGTGTTTTATCAAGTAACCAAAATAAAGAATAATTTCTATTCTTAAGTCTTAAATTTTCAGTAAGTTCTAAATTTCTTTTAGTATTTATATCCATTTTAAGAATCGAAGATGAATCAATTACTACCGCTTTTTTTAAATGAGATAAACTTCTTTTTTGAGTATTATCTAAGTATGTAAGTAAATATTTAATTGATTCAACAAATCTTATATCATTTAATTCATCATATATTAATTTATACTCATCTAATTCTTTAAATTCATCGTATATATTTATATTAACTTTATATTTTGATTTTAAAATATTATTAACATTTATATTAAAACCATTTCTTACTATTATTTCTTTTAAATCTAAAGATAATATTTCCATTATTAAACTAGATTCATCGTGTTCAGTTAGTGTAATAAATATATCTCCAGTAGAAATATCAGTATAACTTATTACATAACAATGATTAAAATCAATTACAGTTCCAATATAATTGTTTGATTTTTCATCAAGTGAATCTGTATTCATAACAGTTCCTCTAGATACTACTTGTAATACTTCCCTTTTTACTACACCTTTAGCGTCCTTTGGATCTTCAACTTGTTC
>CAZJQU010000009.1:0-20388 GCA_964548645.1 uncultured Muribaculaceae bacterium | reverse complement strand
ATTAAAAAAACTTATGTAGTTCTTTTATAACTTAATTTATTGTACATATATTTACGTTTTGTCTTGTTTTATAAAAAAATAATATGTGCTAAAATATATTCGGAGGAAATATGAAAGTAACTATAATAGGAACAGGAGCATATGGTTTATCTTTAGCACTAATGTTTAATAAAAATAAATGCGATATAACTATGTGGACTAAATTTGAAGATGAAAGAAAAATGTTAGAAAGTAAAAGAGCGAGTGAGAAGTTGCTACCAAAGGTAAAAATACCTAAAAACATTAAGTTTACAACCGATTTAAAGGTAGTTAAGGACTCTAATTTGATAGTTATCGCACTACCTGCTCAATATGTCGATGATATTGCTTTTGAATTATCTAAGTACTATAACAAAAAACAACATATATGCATTGCAACAAAAGGTATTGAACAGGATACCTGTTTATTTATAGACGATGTATTGGGTAAACATATTAAAACTAAGAACATTGCTGTAATATCAGGACCATCTTTTGCAATAGATATTGCTTCTAATTATCCTATTGGTTTATCCTTAGGTACTAAGAGTAAAAGTACAGAAAAGTTATTAAAAAAGTATTTACAAAATGAATCTTTAAAACTTAGAGTTACAGATGATTTAATTGGTGTAGAAGTATGTGGTTCTATAAAGAATGTAATAGCAATTGCAGCAGGTATATTGAGTGGATTAGGTTCTAATGAGTCTACTCAAGCAATGTTTATAACTGAATCCTTACACGATATAAAAGGTTTAATAAAAGCATTAGGAGGTAATCCAAAGACTATACTTAGTTTTGCGGGCTTTGGAGATTTGCTTCTTACATGTACAAGCACTAAAAGTAGAAATTTTTCTTACGGGAAGTTAATTGGTGAGAAATCTAAGAATATAAATAATTACTTGGATAATCATACTGTAGAAGGACTTTATACTTTAAAATCTATACATAAATTAATTAATAATAAAAAAGTAGATATGCCTATAATAGACTTAATCTACGATATTATATTTAATGATAAAGATCCTAATAATTTATTAAAGTTTTTAATTGAAAAAGAATAATTAATCTTTTTTGTATTTAGAAAATTTATATGAAAATATAAAACTAATTATTAATAATATTATAGATAGTATACCGTGTATATCTAGTGTTATTCCTGGATATATTGCGATTACTGATCCTAATACAAAACCAATTATTGCACTATAGGTATTACCATAGTGTTTTTTTAATAAATAGTTCATTATTTTTATAAATATAACTAGTCCTAATAAAATACCTAAAGTAATCGGTATAAGTTCTAATGCTCTACTTGAAATCATATCTATTGGATTTGTTATTACGCTTAAGAAGTACTCATATGTTCCAATTAGCATGAGTATAAATGAACTACTTATACCAGGAACAACTTTTCCTAATATAAATATAAATCCTGTTAAAAATAGACTTAAAAATGAATTTGTATTACCAATAGATAAATTTATAGTGTCTTTACCAAATATAAACAGTGATAATGACAGTATAAATGTTATAAATATTAATATATAGTTTATTTTACCTTTTTCTTTAGTATTATCTAATAATGCCGGTATACTTCCTAGTATTAAACCAATAAATACGAAATATGTTTCAATATAGTTTTTTTCAAATAATAAATAATTGATTAATTTACCTATTAAAAATGCCCCAATACAGACTCCTATACCTATCGGTATAAGCAATTTTAAGCTCTTTTTAGGTTCCTTAAACAAATTATGCATGGAATACACTAATGAGTCATATACGTTTAATATAACAGCAATTACTCCTCCACTTACCCCTGGTAAGATTAGTCCTACTCCAATTATTAATCCAATTACTATGTTTGAAAGCATATATCTCCTTATTCAAATTTTGTTTGTTCATTTAAAGGTTGAATTTGAATGTATGTGTTTCCATCATTTACGGTTATCTCTTTACCATCCGCATATTTATATTTTGTTTTTGCTTCTCTTGATGCTTTAGACCAAGTTATCGCTTTAGCATAACCATTCGTTATATAGTAACCACTTCCTGTCCCTACATTTTCTAAAGTTATTCTTCCTTTATCGGAATTATCTGGATCAGCATAACTTTTTACATTTATTACGATTATGTTTTTAGCAGTCAATTGTTTTTTTGATTCTAAATCTATGTGTTTGTTATTTCCTATAAATCTATAATATAGTTTTTCATCACTATTGTATTCATATTTGGTAGTATAATTAGCAGAGTATCTAATAGTTACTTTGTTAGCTTCTGTTGGAGTTTCTTCATCATTTATATTAATTTCTTCTACTGAATAATTTAATAAGGGTTCTTTTTCTGTAGTGTTTCTATATTTACTACCTAGTCTATTTATTTCATCGATGGATGTAAATACGTTATGTGGTTGGACATGAGTATTTTTCCTTGCTGCAGGTACTACATTATTTATACCATATCTAGGTATATCTCTTTGTGCTTGTGGACTCCATCCATGATGAGCATATATCGCATCGTTTTCCATTACATAATCTAAAAAGTAATGTCTAGAACTTCTAACTGGTCCGATTAGATTAGCAGTACTATCCTTAAATAGAGCGAATAATCTAGTTAAACCATATTCTACAGATATATCATAAATAAGAAAGGCTTCTTCTAATCCGGCTTGTGGCCATGCTCCCTTTACATTATCTATCATTACACCAATTGGTCTCGTTTTTGATTCTAAATCTATAATTTTTAATTTTGGTTTAGGTGGTTCCGGTTTTTCTTCTTTAACAGGTTCTTTATCTGTTATTACTGGTTCTTTTAATAAATCTTTTCCTAAAAATATTACTACTCCTACTAATAAAACAGTAATTATCCCCCCGATTAATTTTGTGTTTAACTTTCTTTTCATGTATCCTCCAATATATAAATATTATATCACTACCTTTTATTTTGTGTATTATAATAACATTTGTTTACATATTAAGAACTTTCCTTAATGCCTTTATATCTTCTAAATCTTTTGGTCTATTTAACTCTAGTTTTAATTCTAATATTTTTTCTAAAGATTGTAATGAATATCCATTTACTACTACTCTTTCTTTTTCTAAATATTCATCATCTCTTAAAAAGCATTCTACATTTTCTTTTACTTTATACTTATTATCATCTGTTTTTTCTATTTTAAATTGATTATTTAACTTGTTGAATCCATTTTCATTTACGTATATATCTACATCGTGTGTACTTTCTTTTAAACCATGCAAAAGTAATGCCCCACCAGATATAATACAATAGTCTTTATTATCTAAATTTAGTGAGTCTACTAAGTTCATAAATTCTTCTTTTTTCATACATTCTCCTTTATATATTATAGCATAAAAAAAATCACTATATAAGTGATTTAATTTACATTGGTTGCGGGAGTAGGACTTGAACCTACGACCTCCGGGTTATGAGCCCGGCGAGCTACCAAACTGCTCCATCCCGCGATATAAAAGTGGCGGAGGAAAAGGGATTCGAACCCCTGCATCGCTCACACGACCTCCCGGTTTTCAAGACCGGTCCCTTCAACCAGACTTGGGTATTCCTCCATCATGGTGCCCGAGGCCGGACTTGAACCGGCACAAGCTTTGATACTTGCAGGATTTTAAGTCCTGTGCGTCTACCTGTTCCGCCACTCGGGCGCAAAAATTGGTGTCCCGTACAGAATTCGAATCTGTGACCCTTTGATTAAAAGTCAAATGCTCTACCTGCTGAGCTAACGGGACATATACTAAATTGGCTGCCTCGGCTAGATTCGAACTAGCGAGATGTCAGAGTCAAAGTCTGATGCCTTACCACTTGGCTACGAGGCAATATAACTATAAGTGGTGGAGAGAGGTGGTTTCGAACCACCGAACCCGAAGGAGCAGATTTACAGTCTGCCGCGTTTGACCACTTCGCTATCTCTCCATTATGGTGCCGAAAATAGGAATTGAACCCACAACCTACTGATTACAAGTCAGTTGCTCTACCTATTGAGCTATTTCGGCAAAAAAATGGTGGAGGATATAGGACTCGAACCTATGACCCCCTGCTTGTAAGGCAGGTGCTCCAACCAACTGAGCTAATCCTCCGAACTAAAAAGTTGCAATACTAATATAACACTTGTTTTCACTGGTTGTCAATACAAAAAGGTCATTTCTCACTTATTTGTTCTAGTTTCTTTACAATAAAGTTACTTAAATTTTCTTCTAACAATTTAAATCCAGTTCCTACTTCTTTAATTAATTTTCTTTCTTTTTTTGGTTTAACCTTGTAATTAACACCTTTTATAGATAATTTAATATGATTTTGTGCTTCATCTACCTCTAATATTTTAGTATATATTATGTCTCCTACTTTACCATAATCATTTACATCTTTTACAAATAAATCCGATATTTCTGATATATGTATTAAACCACTATAATAATTATCTAAATCTACAAATATTCCATATTTTTGAATACCTGTTATAGTTCCTTTTACTATTTTTCCTACTTTATAATCTGACATAAGCACCTCTTACACATTATAACATTTTATTGCTCTTTTTATAATATAATTGTATAATTTCATATAGAGGTAATATGGAAAAGAAAATAATAAATGTTATAGAAAATTTAAGACCTTATTTAAACAGTGATGGTGGAGATTTAGAGTTTATAGAAATAAAAGATAATAAAGTATATGTAAAAGTAAAAGGTAATTGTGTAAATTGTCATATGTTAGAATATACTATGAAAGAAATGGTAGAACAGGCAATTAAAGAGGAAGTACCCGAAATAACAGAAGTTATAAATGTGGAGGATAAATAATGCTAAAAGAAGTTGCTATTAATAAATTAAAGGATAGAGGGGTTACTATAGATGATATTGCTGAAATAACTATGTTTTTGCAAGAAAAATATTTAGATAATTTAACTATAGAAAAATGTAAGGAATATGTGTTAAGTGTCATAGATAAAAGGGAGAGTATAAACGCTATATTAACTGGGATTGCAATTGATGAGGCTGTAGAAAAAGGATTATTAGATAAAGAAATTAGTGAATTAATTATGAATGATAATGGTTTATATGGCATAGATGAAATACTTGCACTTAGTATAGTCAATGTTCATGGTTCTATTGCACTTACTAATTTTGGATATGCAGATAAGTTAAAACCTGGAATAATAAAGATAATAGACAATAAGGGAAAACAAAAAATAGAATGTCATACATTCTTAGATGATATAGTAGCAGCTATTGCAGCAAGTGCAGCGAGTAGAATTGCTCATTATGAAAAAAAAGAAAATCATTGATTTTCTTTTATTTTGCTTCTTCTACTGCTCTAGTTTCTCTAATTACTGTAACTTTTACTGTTCCAGGATATTGCATTTCATCTTCTATTCTTGTTTTTATATCTCTTGCAATTTTGTAACTCTTTAAGTCATCTATTTTATCCGGTTTAACTATTACTCTAAGTTCTCTACCCGCTTGCATTGCAAAGGATTTTTCTATTCCATCGAAACTATTAGCTATTGCTTCTAGTTGTTCTAGTCTTTTTACATAGTTTTCTAATGAATCATTTCTAGCGCCTGGTCTAGATGCCGATAGAGCGTCTGCAATTGCTATTAATACAGATATTACAGATTTTGCTTCGTGTTCTCCGTGGTGTGATTCTATTGCATTTAAAACAACTTTATCTTCATTATACTTTTTAGCAAGTTCTAATCCTACATCTACGTGACTGCCTTCCATTTCAAAGTCTATTGCTTTACCAATATCGTGCATTATTGCTGCCCTTTTTGCTAATGTAGCATTCTCTCCTATTTCGTTTGCCATTATACCTGCAAGGTGTGCTACTTCTATAGAGTGTTGTAATGCATTTTGTCCATAACTTGTTCTAAAATGTAGTTTACCTATTACTTCTACTAATGCTGGATCTACTTTGGTTAATCCAAGTTCTAATACAGCATTGTTTCCATATTCCATTATCTTAGAATTCATATCTTTGCAAACTTTATCATATAGTTCTTCAATTCTAGCTGGATGTATTCTTCCATCTTTAATTAAAGTTTCTAATGTTATTTTTGCTATTTCTCTTCTAAGAGGATCAAACGAAGATATTACTATTGCTTCTGGTGTATCATCTATTATTAAATCTACTCCAGTTACTGCTTCTATAGTTCTTATGTTTCTACCTTCTCTACCTATAATTCTACCCTTCATTTCATCATTTGGTAGATTAATTACAGATACTGTTTGCTCATTTACTACATCTGATGCATATCTTTGCATAGATAATACGAGTAATTCTTTTGCTTTCTTGTCTACTTCTAATTTTGCTTCGTGTTCTTTTTCTTTTATTAGAGTTGCTATTTCTAAGTCCATACTTTCTTCTACTTTTTTAAGTATCATCTCGTGTGCAGATTCTTTAGTAAATTTAGAAATTTTTTCTAATAATTCGATTTGTTCTTTTTTTATGCTTTCCACTTCGTCTTCTCTTTTTTGGATTTCTCTTTGCTTTTGAGTTAAGGATACGTCTCTATCTTCTAAAGATTTATCTCGATTTTGTAACATCTCATCACGTTTATCGATATTTTTTTCTCTTTGAAGTAGTCTGTCTTCTAAATCTTTTATTTCAGACTTTTTATCTTTCATTTCCTTTTCATTTTCTAGTTTTAATTTATGTATTTCTTCTTTTGCTTCTAAAACAGAATCTCTTTTTGATTTTTCAGATTCTTTTTTAGCCTTTTCAATTATCTCATCAGCTTTTTTCGTTGCACTATTACCTTTTCTATTGTTATATACAAAAACGGTGCCAGCACCTATTCCCAATCCAAATATAGAGGCCAAAATGGATGCTTCTAATATTCCCATGTATTCCTCCATTGGAACTAACTTTTATATTTAATTCCACCTATATTGTAAGTTTTATTTAAGTTAAAGTCAAGTAAAAAGGTTCTCATATGAGAACCTTCTATTAATTAGTAAATTCTGATTGACTAAAAGATTTTATATCTTTAGTTTTAGTATAAACTCCAACTAAAGATTCGTATTTTTCTTTGTTTTTCTCATCACCAACATAAGTTGATGTTACCCCATCTAGATTTGTTTCTATAGTTATAACTTCAGTTTTAGTATCTTCATCATAAACATATAGCTTTTCATCTTTTATGTCTAACTTGTTTTCATAAGGAAATAAAAACTTTAAAGAACGTTCTCCCTCAACTTCCACTTCTTCAGCATACATTAAAGATGCTTTTTTTTCAGAGTTTACAAAAAGTAATAATTTACTTGTCCCACCCTCTTTTAAATATAAACCATTCCATTTTTTACCTTCTGGTGTTTCAACTTTAGACTCATCCTTTTTTAATTCCTCTGCTTTTTCTTCATCTGTAGTTGGTTTGGCAAAATATTCTGTATAAACATAATATGCTCCAGCCATAATTGCAATTATAAGAAGTATCATCAGCAACACTTTTAAAATAGATGGTGGTTTTCCACTAGGTTCTTCACTTGGAGAAACTGGTGATTCAACTACTGGAGTCGGTGCTTCCATTGGTTGCTCCACTACTGGTGTTGGTTCTACCACTTGTACTGGTTGTTCTACTGCGGGAGTAGACACCTGCTCCACTACTGGAGTTGGTGTTACCATTGGTTGCTCTACTACTGGTGTATGTACTGGTTCCATTATTGGTGTGGAAACGGGTGCTTCCATTGGTGATTGTGCTAACGTAGGTGTTTCTAATACTGGTTGTTGCACAGTTGGTACTGGAACTGAATCCATTACTGGTGCAGGTTGTTGAACCTCTGGCGTTACCGATGTAACCGGTTCTGTTACTGGTTGAGTGTTAACTGGAGTTTCTAATCCAGTGGTTAATATTTCTTCATTCATTTTGTTATCTTCCATATTTTTATCCTCCTATTAATAGGATATCATAAAATTATTATTATTTCAACAAAAAAATAAGGAGCTCCTTATTTTTTGACAGTTGGTGTCTTTTTTGTTGCTGCTACTTTTTTTGTTGGTTCTTTTTTTGTTGTTGCAGCCTTCTTAACTGGCTCTTTCTTTGTTGTTGCAACTTTCTTAACTGTTTCCTTTTTCACTTCTTTTTCAACTTCTTTTACTGGTTCTTTTTTAGGTTCTTCTTTTTTTGTTTCAACCTTTTTTGGCGAATATACTTTACCCTCTAAAGCTCCTTTAGAAATCTCTACTAAATCTTTGAACGCATCTGGATTGCTTATAGCAATTTCTGCTAACATCTTTCTATTTATAGATAGTTCTGCTTTAGTTAATCCATTTATAAATTTAGAATAGCTTATGTTGTTTTCTCTACATGCAGCATTTATTCTTGTAATCCATAACTTTCTAAAATCTCTTTTCTTTCTTTTTCTATCTCTATATGCATAAACTCCAGAATGTAATAGTTGTTCTTTTGCGGTTTTGAATAATCTATGTTTACTTCCAAAGTATCCTTTTGCTTCTTTCAATACTTTTTTTCTTCTTGCTCTAGCGGCTGTTCCGCCTTTTACTCTTGCCATTTTTTCCTCCTAATACACTACTGTCTTTAATCTTTTTGCATCAGATTTGCTTAAAGTAGATCCTTTTCTGTTTTTTCTATTTGCTTTTGCGCTTTTCTTTCCTGTGTTATGTCTGCTTCCAGGCATACCAATTTTTGCAGGTCCAGCTGCTCTT
The DNA here is from genome assembly GCA_964548645.1 of uncultured Muribaculaceae bacterium. GTDB lineage: Bacteria > Bacillota_I > Bacilli_A > RF39 > UBA660 > JAAYGD01. Next base: position 11,673 of record CAZJQU010000009.1, on the reverse strand, counting down.
TTATGAATTTTTTTAGATGTTGCTTTGTGTGTTTTTAATTTTGGCATTTTTTCCTCCTATTTCTTTTTTGGTGCTAACAATATAGACATTGTTCTAAATTCAAATTTTGGTTTTTGTTCTATATCGGATATTTCTTCTAACTGTCTTGCAAAACGCATTAGTACATCTTCTCCTAATTCTGTATGTGCAAGTTGTCTTCCTTTAAATCTTATTGAAGCCTTTATTTTATTCCCCTTTTCAAGGTACTTTTGGGCGTTTTTTACCCTTGTATTAAAGTCATGAATATCAATAGTAACAGACAATCTATACTCTTTTGTTTCTAGATTTGTTTCTCTTTGTTTCTTTTGACTTTCCTTTTGCTTCTTTTTCTTTTCGTATTTAAACTTTTTGAAATCCATTAGTTTTGCAACTGGCGGATTAGAATTTGGACTAATTAATACCAAATCAAAACCAGCATATTCCGCTAAAACTATCGCATCTTCTTTAGTTTTTACTCCAAGTTGTTCTCCTTTTGGACCAATAACCATAAATTGTTTCGCAGTGATTTGATCGTTTACCATCAAATCTTGTTCTTTACTTGCTATAGAGCACCTCCAATAAAAAAGGTAAATATATTCATATCCACCTTAAAAAATCATAATATTATGAATTATTTAGGCATTTTACCCAAAACATCTTGTAATCGGGTGAGATATGAATCTTCTTTCCTCTTCAAATTTGATTTAATTATATATTGTTTAATTTTAATTGTCAATATAATTGTTAAATACTTTTAAATAGTGCCAAATATATTAATATTCCTATGGTTATTAATACCGCTATTGTTCCACTTGTTCTTTCTTGTTTAGATGATTTGTCCTTTAAACCTGTTGCATAAGATATTAATACACCACCTATTAAACCTCCAATGTGAGCTAGATTATTTATACCTGAAGATGTAAATCCAATAAATAGATTTATCATTATTATAGGTAATATTTGTCTTAATATTACGTTTCCAAAGTATGCTCTATAATTGTATCCAAAGTATAAAAGTGCCCCGAATAATCCAAATACTGCTCCACTAGCACCTGCTGATATTACTTCAAGTGGGGTAAACGCTAAAGATAGTAATGATGCAATTAGTATGGACACAAAATATATTATTAAATATTTCTTTTTTCCAAAATAATTTTCAACTTGACTACCTACTGCATAAAGTGCCCACATATTAAATACTAAATGCATAGGACCAATATGTAAGAATGCTGATGTAAATATTCTATAGTATTCACTATTTATAATTATGTGTGCTTTAGATAATGCTCCGAACTTTAATAAAGTATTTGTGTTTTCGCTTCCGGCTCCTAATATGTACATTAGTATAAACATTATTATATTTATAGCAATTAATGCATAAGTTATTATTGGTTTTTTATTTTTAAATAGTTCTGCTGCTTTTGTAGATCTTTTTTGATTAACTTGATTTAATTCTTCTGTTATTCTAGTAAATAATTGTAAGTCAACATTTTCTTTAACCAATTTCTTATCTATATCTGGAAATTCTTCCATTATTATTGGTTTTGTTATATCATTTTCGTCTTTTACTATTACACAGTCTATTAGATTATCGCTTTTCATATCTACATACTCACTTAAATCGGTAAATATAGATAATGTTTTAACTTTAAGAGATAGTGTTTTTAATTTGATTTGATGTACTATTCGTTTAGTCCTAAAGATATCTGTTTCGTATTGAGTATTGTTATGTATATAACCCGTCATTATTCTTACTATTCTATACTTTTCATCCATGTTTTCTAACCATATTTCGTTTTCTACTCCACGAAGAATAATTGGATTATATCCTTTTTCAGTAATAAAATAATGTAGAAGTCTCATTACTATCATATCTTTATCTCTAAATGTTACTTGTTCTTTCATGTTTCCTCCTTTAATATCTTTCTTCCCACAAAAACACCATTAGAGTTTGCTTGTATTATCCCTCTTGTAATACCTGCTCCATCTCCTAGTGCATAAAGATTTTTATAGTTTGTTTCAAATGTGTCATTTACTAATACTTTGTTATTATAAAATTTACACTCTACACCATAAAGCAATGTTTCTGATGAATTAAATCCAGGTGCAACTCCATTTAGTGCTTCTATCATTTCTTCTAAGTCTTTTACTATTCTATAAGGTAAAACTAAAGATAAATCTCCAGGAACGGCATCTTTAAGTGTAGGAATTATATTTCCTCTTTTTAATCTTTCTTCTGTAGTTCTTCTTCCTTTTTTTAAGTCTCCATATCTTTGTACTAGCACTTTACCATCTGCAAGTTTATTTGCTAAGCGAGCTATAGATTTAGCGTATCCTATAGAGTCTTTAAATGGTTGAGTAAAACTTTTTGATACTAAAAGTGCAAGGTTAGTATTGTTTGTTTTTGCTTCTTTATATGAGTGACCGTTTACTGTTATTAAGTCATCTTCATATCTTTCTATTGTTACTTCACCAGATGGGTTTTGACAGAAAGTTCTAACGGTATCGTCAAATGTTTTGGAATTATATATAAATTTACCTTCATATAAATATTTATTTATATTTTCCATTACTTCGTTTCTAACTTCTACTCTAACACCTATATCTACTACAGAGGGTTCTGATGATATATTGTGTTTATCACACATGTTTTTTAACCATTCTGAACCTTCTCTTCCAACAGAAAGTATTACATATTTAGCTTCTATTACCCCATCTTTAGTTATTATTCCTTTTATTTTTTCATCTTCTATTATAAGATCATCTACCATTGTTTTGAATTTAAAGTCAACACCTTTTTCTACCAAATAATCTTCTATCTTAGAATATATTTCGTAACTTTTTTCGGTACCTAGATGTCTTAATGGATATATTATAAGTTTTAAATCATTTTTTATAGCATCTAATTCTATCTTTTTTATTTCATCCATATTTTCATTACCATATATCTTATTATCTGCTCCAAAAGAAAGATATACAGAATCTACATAGTCTATTAACTCTTTTGTTTTATCGTATCCTAAATATGATGGTAGTGTTCCTCCAACATCAGGAGATAAAGTTAATTTGCCATCACTAAATGCACCCGCTCCAGAAAAACCTGTAGTTATATTACAAGGGTTACAGTTTACACATATTCCAGTTTTTCTCTTAGGGCATATTCTTTTTTTTATTGAATTTCCTTTTTCTACCATTAATACTTTAAGGTTACTATTTTTTACTATTTCATATGCGGCGAATATTCCAGCACATCCAGCACCAACAATTATTACATCATAATTTTTCATACTGCCTCCTCATAAGTTTTTAACATTTTATTAAATTCATTATCTGGTTCCTTAGTAAACTCAACATATTCTTTTGTTTTAGGATGTATAAAACCAAGTGTCTTTGCATGTAACATTTGACCATAATCATTTATTTTTGTTCCATATACTGGATCGTTTATAATTGGATGTTTTATATAATTCATATGTACTCTTATTTGATGAGTTCTACCTGTTTCTAATGTACATTCTATAAGAGTAGAATCTTTAAACCTTTTTAATACTTTAAAGTGTGTTTTAGCGTCTTTACTATTTATTTCTGTTACACTCATCTTTTGTCTATTATTTTGATCTCTACCTATTGGAGCATCGATAGTACCTGTATTGTGCATTATTACACCAGACACTAACGCTTCATATACTCTTTTTACTTTTCTTTTCTTTAATTCATCACTTAAGTACATTAATGTTTCTTCGTCTTTAGCAATCAACAACAGTCCACTAGTATCTTTATCTATTCTATGAACTATACCCGCTCTATTTTCTGTACTTTTTATATTTAAATGATACATTATTCCATTTACTAATGTATCGTTATAATGTCCGCTTGCAGGATGAACTACTAAACCACTAGGTTTATTTATAACCATTAAAAAATCATCTTCATATACTATATCTAAATCCATTTTAATAGGAACTATATCTATTGGTTCTTCTATTAATTCATCTATTTTGATTTCATCATCAGTTCTAACGATGTAACTATTTTTTATTATTTCATCATTTACTAAAATTTTATTATGTTCGATTAGTTTTTGAACTTTTGTTCTACTTAAATTCAATATATCCATTAAATATTTATCAATTCTTATATCAGAGTTATTTTCTACGTTTATTAGTTTCATGATGTTCCCCTTTTATAAATAAATTAATTAAGATAATTAAAAAACCTACTACTATTAAAGTGTCCGCTAAATTAAATACAGGAAAATCATATCCAAATATATAAAAATCTAAATAGTCTATTACATAACCATTTATTAATCTATCTACTAAATTACCCAGTATTCCTCCGAACACTAAAGAGTAAGATACTGCTTCTATTTTGGTAATGTTTTTATCCATTACAATGTATCTTACTAAACCAATTAATGCGACAATAGAAAGTATTATTAGTATTATTCCAGCATCTGAAAGTATTCCAAAAGCTGCCCCACTATTTTTTATATATGTAATATAAAAGAAATTAGGTATTATTTTTATACTTTCAGTAATCTCTAATCCATTAACAACTAAATACTTGATTAACTGATCAATTATAGTAAGAAGTAAACCAAAACTTAAAATTTTCTTATACATAAAATCACCATAGTAATTGTATCAAAAAAAAAGAAAAAGGACAATGTATTAGTCCTCAAGTAAGTTAAAATCCTTTACTTCATTACTATCATAAATTTTAGTTAAAATGCTATAGTTGTTCTTTTCTATTGTTATAGTATCTAAATCTTTATTCATGTCAGATACTAATGTTAACTTTACCTCATCTATTGGATTGTATAGAACTATAACATTATCTTTTCTAGATTCTTCTTTTGAGGAATCTATCAACTTTGTTAAGTATTCTAAATCTAATAGTTTTAAATCTACATCTATTATCTTTCCATTATATTTAGTATATGTATTATTTTCTTTTTTATATAGATTGTTACCATCTTGATAAAATTCTTCTACTATGTCGTTATCTGTTTTTTTTGTATATGTTTTTAAACCAAATATATCTCCCTCTAAAGTAATTTCTTTAGTTTTATTAAATGTTATTTTATGTCTAAACCTATAGTTTTTTACTATAGTGGTTTTTCTTATTTTGTCTCCTTCTCCACTTAAATTTCTACCAATCGTATCTCTGTTAGAAATAAGAAAGATTCCTAAGAAAACAAATACAAGTATATACGCTATTACATATATAACTTTTTTATTTTTTATATTCATACTACCCCAACCTTTTTCCAATTAAATCTCTCCCATTTGAAAATTCTTTATAATCTAGTCTCTTTTTGCCCTCTAATTGAAGAGTTTTTATTACTATAGAACCATCTTCAGTCTTTACATGTATACCATTATCTAACTTTACAATTTCTCCGTTATACCCCTTGAATACTTCATCACTTTTATATGCGTCCCATATCTTTAATATTTTACCATCTAGTAAAGTATAGCTACCGGGAAACGGATTTAAACCTCTTATTTTGTTGTGTATTGTTTTACTGGGTTCGTTCCAATCTATAAGTTCATCTTCTCTTTTTATATTGTATGCATATGTTGCTTCTTCATTGTTTTGTTTTATTCTGTTTACACTTTCATTTACTATATTTGGCAACGTAGACATAAATAGGTCTCTTCCTAATATTTTTAATCTATCGTGAAGTGATCCTACAGTTTCATTATCTCCTATATCTAACGACTCCATAGAAATGATATCTCCAGTATCCATAGTTTCATCCATATACATTATAGTTATACCTGTTTTGTCATATCCTTCTAATATTGCCCTATGAATTGGGGCACCACCTCTTAACTTTGGTAAGAGAGATGCGTGTATATTAATACAACCATATTTAGGATAATCTAGTATTGGTTTAGGTATTATTTGACCATATGCACAAGTTACTATTATATCTGGATTTAAGTCTAATATATCTTCATATTCGTTTCTTATTTTTATTGGTTGAAATAGCTTTATATTGTTATTTAGTGCAACTTTTTTTATTGGAGATATGTTATTGCCTTTATCTGGTTGTGTTACAACAGCAATAACATCAGTATTTTCTATTAAAGCATCTAAAACAGGTACAGAAAACTCTGGTGTACCCATAAATACAACTTTTAAATTTTTCATTAAATCCACCTTGTTATAGGTTTAACTCTTTTATTTGGGTTATATTCTTTAAAAAATGATATAAAGAAATCTATAAATGCATCTAAGTATGTATCGTCATCTTTTACTATTGCTTCTACATTTATTTTGGATTGTAACTCTTTAGAAAAATGATAATCCAAAATATAATTAGACATAGCTTTATCCAGTTCTTTTGCTTTTAATATAGATTCCTTAGAATCCAACTTACATTTTGATACATAGGTTTTATAATAATGCACTAATTTCCTACTAAAATTATCATCATCTAAAAAATCACTACCCACTATATCTTTGTAATTTATAAATACTTTATCCATTTTACCTCCCTATTAATTTGCCGACATCGTTTATAGACACTAATAACATTAGTATAAGTAACAAAATAAGACCTAGTGCATTTACAGTATTTTCAATTTTAACTGACATTGGTTTTTTTCTTAATTTTTCTATTATTAAAAATACTATCCTTCCTCCATCAAATGCTGGGAATGGTAATAGGTTTATAAATCCAACATTTATTCCAAGGAGTATTATTAATGATAAAACCGATTCAAATCCACTTTTTACGCTTGCTTCTACTGTAGAATATATTCCAATAGGGCCCGCCAAGTTATTAAGTCCTAGTTTACCAGTAAACAGATTACTTAAGATTTTAATCATACTTCTTATATTGTTATAAAATTCCACAAATGGATATTTTATTATATCTACTATGTTTCTAGTCTTTTTTACTCCTATTTCAAATCCAAATATATATCTTTCGTTGTCATTTATATTTTCTTTTGTTGGTACTAAGAACACTTCTTTTATATTGTTTTTTGTATCTTCTACTTTGAAAGTAACACCATCTTTTATAAAATTATTATCATATAATATTAGTATTAGATCATCTGTCGTATTAACTTTTTTATTACCTACTTGTAATATTTTATCATCTTTTTTTAATTCGGAATTTACTGCATTATATCCTTCTTTTAAATTACCAACATATGGACTTTGACTGTTCGCTCCATATAGTATTCCCATTAAAAATATAAGTATAAAAGATAATATGAAATTAAATGTAGCACCTGCCGCCATAACTATAAATCTTTGAGGGAATGTCTTACCTTGTAATTTTTTAGATTTAGGTATAGACTTATCATCTTCTATTTCTTCACCCGCTAATTTAACATATCCTCCTATTGGTAATGCTCTTACAAAGTATTCTGTTTCATCGTTTTTTCTTCTAAAACTGTGTATTTTAGGTCCCATACCAATTGAAAACTCATATACATGTATTCCGAACTTCTTAGAAAATATAAAGTGTCCCAATTCATGTATAAATACTATTACTCCAAGTATGAGTATAAAAATTAAAATATTTATTATCGTCATAATTCACCTACAATACAGATATGAAAAATACATATCCAATTAATACAAACATTAAACTATCAAATCTATCTAATACGCCACCATGTCCAAATATGATAGAAGAAAAATCTTTTCTATTGTAATATCTCTTTATAGAACTAAATGCTAAGTCTCCTAATTGACTAAGTACAGATAGAAATAAAGTAACAGATATAAGAATCAATACATTAGTACTATCATCTATAGATACGTGGTAGAAAGTAGATGCTACGATTGTAGCAAACACAACACCAACAATAAAACCTATTATGCTCTTCTTAGGAGATATTTTAGGTGCTAATTTTTCTCTTCCAGAAAGATTTCCTGCTATATACGCAAAACTATCCGTCATTACAGATACTACTATTATATATATTAGTCTTTTTAAATCATATTCCCTCATGAATATTGCTAAGTTAAATACTACTCCTGTAAATAGAACAATACCAAGTAAATGTAAAGCATCTACGATATTATATTTTTCAATATCACTATATATTACAAGAGGTATCATAAATAAAACAAACATAACAGATAATACTCTATAGTCTATATATAAAGAAAAGTTATCTACATTAAACTTACTTAAAATGATAAAAACCAAAGATATGAAAGATAGTAATTTTACAAAAGATGGAACTGCTTTTTTAGTTTCTTTTAACCCTATCATTTCCTTTAATGCAAGCACTCCTACTATAGATATTAATGCTTTATAGTAGTCCCCTCCAATATAAATCACTGGTATAAATACCAATAACAATATTATTATTCCAATTATCCTATTTTTCATAATCTCACCTTAATTAATTATAGTATACTTATTAAGTTATATCAAGTTATTTTATAGATAGATTATGGTATTTTTTCTTATCTCTTAAAGCTTTTTGAAAAGTATCTGATACAGTAATTTGACCTTTTGCTCTACTTTTATCTATAGGTAAGTTCGATAAATCTTCATAATAATTCACATTTAATTCTTCTATTTTTTCTTGTTCTAATAAAAACAGGTTTGCTCTTAGAAAGGAACTAAGTACTATAATTCCTCCCTTATCGTGCTTATATTCGTCGTTTGTAATGTTAGAAATACCATTCGTTAGAACATCTATCTCTTCTAATAATACATCTTTACTAGAAGTATAATCTAGGCCCATAAAGTTTAAATAAAATGAAGATGTTGTAGGTATTAGGTGTCCGATTTTAAAGTTAGAACTTATTAATTCATTTTCTATTTCAGGATTTAAATATATTAAATTGTATTTCGCAAACAATAAATCATATAAAACATCTTCATTTTTAGGATTTTCTATCTCGTCTTGTAATAGAGTTAAAAAAGATCTATTTATATCTTTATTTACATATTCTCTAACTGTATGATTCTCAAGTGATTCTTCTCTTCCTTCTTTAAATTTAATATATATTTCGAGATTTTCATTACCACAATTAAGTAAATCATCTAATCCTTTTTCAAAAAAATAATCATAAATTCTTAAATATGTTTTATCCTCATCTTCTAACACTTGAGTTACAATGTGTCCCTCATCTTGTTCTAAGTAAGATGATCTTAAATATCCTAAGAAGTATATTATTTGAGCAGTACTATAGTTTTTTTGTTTCAATTTTGATTCTATCTGATTATTTAAAAGACCCAATAACTTTATATTCTTCTTATATTCATAACCCCCAAAATCTCCACATAATTCTAAATCTAATAAATCAGAGTATATTGTCTCTTTTAATTCATATAGTTTAAATATTGGTTTTAAATCCTCAAATATTTGCTCTCCTAGTTCAAATTCGTTCATAAATCCTCCACACTTTTTATATTCTATAATAAATTTATAATATTGTGAAGTAATCTTTTAAATAAATTGATTTTGTGGTAAAATATCTTCTTAATTGGAGGTGTATTATGGATTATAATAAAGATTTTGTTTTTTATTTGTTACCATCTAATGCTGCCTTTGGAGAGTATATATCTAGTAATAGTGTGGAGACCTTAAATAAAAAAGATTTTGAACCTATAGTAGATGTTGCTCTTAAAAACAGTCTTTTTACTGAACAAAGCGTATACTCTATGCAAAAAGAGTTAATAGAACTGTTAGAAAAAGAAGGAAGAATAGATGCAGTGGAAAAAATAGAAAAGATATATAGTTCTCATATGGGAACTAGATTAATATTTGAACTATATAATTTTAACTCTATTCCTCGCGTAAAAAGAAATGATGAGGAAAGAAAAATACAAAGTACCATAGAGTTGAATAATCTACCTATGAAAGATTTTTACTCAGAAAAAGAATTAAAAAAACTTAAAAAATAATTAAGTTTTTTTTGACATTATTTCTAATATTTTATCAAAAGAATCATCATTTGCCACTACATTCTTTCTTATCATGTTACACTTATCACATTTATATATAACCTTATAAGTGTCTTTATGTTTTTCTATATCTATGGGTATTAAATTACCTTTACAAAGAGATGCTCTATCTCCAGGGAAAATATCAACATGTTTAGAATATAGACAATAATTACAATGATCTCTAGATGAATAATTTAATTTATTTATCTTTTTTTTACAATTATCACATATAAACTCTTGGTCTACTTCATTAAATCTCTTCATCAAAAATTACTTTCAAATATGTTTTCTTACCTTTTTTTATTATAACTTCCATATCTTTTACTATGTAATTTGAATCTATTATTTTTGTGTTATTTATAGTTATTCCACCTTGTTCAATTAATCTTTTTGCTTCTGATTTAGATGGTAATAATGTAGATTGTACTAATAAATCCAATATGTTAATATTTGATTTTGAAAGTTTAATAAATGGCATATTTTCATTTGAAGAACCACTAAATATTTCTTTGGATATGCGTTCTGCTTCCAAAGCAGCGTCTTGTCCATGTACTAATTTTGTTACCTCAAAAGCCATAACTTTTTTAGCGTTTATTATATCTTCACTACACATTTTCTTTATTTCATCTACTGGGTAATCGCTAAAGAAAGATAATAGTCTTTCTACATCTTCATCAAAAGAATTAATAAACATTTGATAAAAATCATAAACAGTAGTTTTATCTCTAGATATCCATAAGGTTCCACTAGAAGTTTTACCCATTTTTTCTCCATCTGCTTTTACTAATAAAGGACAGGTTAATGCCTGTAAGTCTCTATCTTTTTTACCATCTAAAAAGTCTATTTTACGTGCTAAATCTACCCCAGAGACCATATTTGCCCATTGATCAGAACCTCCTATTTGAAGTACACAATTAAAGTTATCATTTAAATGAACAAAATCATACGATTGCATTAGCATATAACCCATCTCTAGGAATGTTAAACCACCCTCTTCTAAACGTTTCTTATATGAATCAGTAGCAAGCATCTTATTTACATTAAAATGAATACCCACTTTTCTCATAAAATCTATGTAGCTATCTGTCATCCATGTATAATTATCTACGATTAAAGCAGCATTATCACCAGTTAAATCTACAAATCTTTTTATTAATTCTTTAACCTCATTTTTATTGTGTTCAACCTGTTCTTTTGTTAATGTTTTTCTTAAATCGCTTCTACCAGATGGGTCTCCTATTAAAGCTGTAGCTCCTCCCACTAAAACAATAGGTTTATGCCCCATCTTTTGTAATCTTCTAACCAATGTTAGTGCGAAGAAATGACCAATATGAAGACTATCTGCTGTAGGATCTATCCCTAAATAAAATGTTACTTTTTTATTATTTATCATATCTTCGATTGCTTTTTCGTTCGTAGATTGATAAACATACCCTCTTTTTCTTAATTCATCAAACATATTTCCTCCTATTAAAAAAATACTATTGACCTAAGGACGAATAAATCGCGGTACCACCTTAGTTCATAGTATTCCTATGCTCTTAATTTATTATAACGTAATAAACGTTCAAATTCATAGTGTGTAACTTCTTTTAAATATTATCTTAATTTTCACCAACCATTAAGTCTCTATAATTAACATTTAAAGTACTTTATACTAATCAACATTTGATAAAAGAATTGTAGCACTAGTGCTATATAATGTCAATTATTGTTTT
>CAZJQU010000008.1:0-21209 GCA_964548645.1 uncultured Muribaculaceae bacterium | reverse complement strand
GGTTCGAACCCCCACCAGGGGACACCATATTTTACAAATTAAAGATAGTTTTTCTATCTTTTTTTTATTAATTAAGTGATATAATTCAATTAGGAGGTAAAATATGAATCTATTTGGTAAAGATAAAGAATTAGTTCTTAAACTTACTAATGCAGCATTACTTATATGGCTTATAGGAGCTCTAGTATTCACATTTAGTTCTGCTTTAGAACTATATATGAAAGAACCCGTTAGAAATCGCTCTTATGACGAATATAAGACTACTTGCTATATGAATAAAGAAGACAACCAAGAAGAACAAGAAAAAGCTTGTAAAGCTCAATTTAAAGACTTTGAATTCGAAGAAAACAACAGAAGTTTTTATAAGAGAAGATCTTTTTATATAGCGATTGCTAATGTTGTAATAGTAGGATCTACATTATATCTTTTAAATAAAGAAAAAGAACCTAAAAAGAAAAAGTAAGAGAAATCTTACTTTTTTAATGTATAATTAAGGTGGTGGTAATATGAGTATAAATGTAAAAGAAGAATCTAGACTATTAGAATATTTAGTTAATAATAAGATAAAATCCAGAAAAGATTTAAAAGCTTATTTAAAATATGGCAATATTTTAGTAAACGGAAAAGTAACTACTAAGTTTGATAAGCTACTTAAAGTAGGAGATATAGTAGAAATAAAAGAAACTAAGGATAAGGATTTTGATATAGATATAGTATACGAAGATAAGGATATAATTGTAGTAAATAAACCTAGTGGTTTACTTAGTATATCAACTGAGGGAGAATCTTATACTATGTATAGAATAGTAAGCGATTATTTAAAATATACTAATAAGTTTAATAGGGTATTCGTAGTGCATAGATTAGATAAGGATACTAGTGGATTGATGGTGTTTGCTAAAAATGAGGATACTAAGGAATATTTACAAGGTTCTTGGGATAAGGTTACTGTAAGAAAGTATGTCGCAGTAGTAGAAGGTATTACTAAAAATCAAGAGAAAATAGAATCTTTATTAGATGAAAATGATGTATATGTATATTCTAGTAGTACTGGTAAAAAAGCTATTACAGAGTACAAAAAAATTAAGAATAATGATAAATATAGTATGCTAGATATAAGAATATATACTGGTAAAAAAAATCAAATAAGAGTACATATGAAAGATATTGGACATCCAATAATTGGAGATAGAAAATATGGTTCTAAAGAATTTCCTATTAAGCGTTTAGGACTTCATGCTTATTATTTGAGTATATATATAAATAGTAAGAATTTAGAATTTGAAACTAAAATACCAAGTAGTTTCTTAAAGTTGATAAAATGAAAAAATTATTGTTTTTATTTTTATTAATTATTACACCTGTATTTGCCAAGACAAAAGTAACATTCGATAAGTGTGTGGATGGAGATACAGCATGGTTAAAAAGTGGTGCTACTAGTTTAAAATACAGATTTCTAGCAGTAGATACTCCAGAGACCATACACCCATTTAAAAATACTACTCAATATGGAAAAACTGCTAGTGATTATACTTGTAATAGATTAAAAGAAGCATCTTTAATAGAAATAGAGTACGATTCTAACAGTACTAAAACTGATAAATATGGTAGAGAATTGGTATGGATTTATTTAGATAAAAAGCTATTTCAAATGGAATTAGTAGAAAAAGGATACGCTAGAGTAGAGTATATATATGGAAAATATATGTATGTAGATACATTAAGAGAAAAAGAATCTATCGCAAAACAAAATAAAATAGGTATATGGGGCAATATATATGTAGTAACATTCAAATATAAAGACTTTGTAAGTGAAGTGGATGTAATAGAAAATTCAAATGTAGAACCTATTAATATAGAAAAAATTAAAGGATATGAATTTTTAGGATGGTATTTAAATGATGAGTTATTCGACTTTAATGCAAGAATAAACAATGACATAGTACTAATAGGTAAATATAGAAAAAGTCCAATAGAAGAAAGAATCATTTTATTAATAATATTTCTAGTAGTATTATACTTTTTGGATAGAAAGAAATTTGATAAAGAAGTTAAGAAAATCCACAAAAAAGCAATTTAATATTGCTTTTTTCTATAAATTAATATAAAATGTAATAGTCAATCCCAAAAAGAAGGCTTAAATGGGCTTGTAGCTCAGCTGGTTAGAGCGCACGCCTGATAAGCGTGAGGGCGATGGTTCGAGTCCATTCAGGCCCACCATTTATCTTTATTGCCTCAATAGCTCAGTTGGTTAGAGCACTTGACTGTTAATCAAGGGGTCCTAGGTTCAAGTCCTAGTTGAGGCGCCATTTATTTGGCCCGTTGGTGAAGTGGCTTAACACACCGCCCTTTCACGGCGGCATTCATGGGTTCGAACCCCATACGGGTCACCAAATAGTAAAAAAAAAGAGTTAATCTCTTTTTTTTATCTTCTAGGAGCTAGTTTTAATTTCTCGTAATATAATGCTGTAGCGGTCGTAACGTAAGGTACTACATATATTGCCGCTATACCAAATGTAATTAATACCAGTAATGACCAGCCTATAAATGAAAATTGAAACATTAAGTAATCTGATTTATAACCTTTCATTAGTCTCCAGCTTTCTTTTAGTACTGCTACATTCTCTAAGTCTTTATATTCTGGGTCTGCCAATATATATTGAAACATAGTTAAACCCATAGCTAATATAATACCTGGAATAATAAGCAATAAAAATCCTAAAAGTATTGCTAAAGTGGCTAAAAGACCAGTCATAACAATCGGTATAAATCTAGAAAATTGACTCCATAGATCATTAATTTCAGGGTTATCTTTTCTTATAAACTTTAGTATATAGTATGTAAGTCCAACCGAAAGAGGCATAAGCATTAAACCAAAAACAAAGTTTAATAAACTACCCATCGTCGTTTTTTCCCCACCACCAGCAGCTGTTATAATTGCACTAGCAATTCCACTTATAAGTCCAACTATAAGAACTGGCTTCCATATTGTCCACAAGTTTCCTTTAATCATTCCTTTTGCTTCTTCTTTAATTTTTACTCTATCCATAATTCTCCTTTCTAATATAATAAGAGCACATAAAATAAATAAATTAACACTTGTTTTTAATTGTGATATATTGTAAAATAAATAAAGCAAGTGGAGTAGTACTCAAGAGGCTGAAGAGGCGTCCCTGCTAAGGACGTAGTTCGGGGTAACCTGATGCGAGGGTTCAAATCCCTCCTGCTCCGCCATTATTAAAATAACTCTATATAGAGTTTTTTTATTTAAGGAGGCAAATGAAAACACCAGATTTAAACAAAGCAAAAATTAGAAACAAAGAAGAAGTAAATATTATAGAATATAACTATAATAATGTTTTTTCTATTGGTATAAATAAGACATATTTTATAAAAACATATGGTTGTCAAATGAACGAAAGAGACTCTGAAAACATATCTGCTATGTTAGAGTCCATGGGTTATAGTAAAATAGATAACTATTTAGAAGCAGACTTAATAATATTAAATACTTGTGCTATAAGAGAAAATGTACATAATAAAGTGTTTGGTATGCTAGGTAGAGTAAAACACTTAAAGGAAACAAAAAAAGATATAGTAGTAGGTTTGTGTGGATGTATGGCACAAGAAGAAATCGTAGTAGAAAAAATAAAATCTAAGTATAAATGGTTAAACTTTGTATTTGGAACCCACAATATTCATAAACTACCAGAAATAGTATATAACTCAATAATAAATAACTCTCAAGAAATAGAGGTATGGTCAAAAGAAGGAGATATAGTAGAAGGAATTCCAATAAAAAGAGAAAACAAATATAAAGCTTGGGTAAATATAATATATGGTTGTGATAAATTTTGTACATACTGTATCGTACCATTTACTAGAGGAAAAGAAAGAAGTAGAGATAAAGAAGATATATTAGAAGAAATCAATAATCTAGTAAAAGATGGTTATAAAGAAGTAACTTTACTTGGTCAAAACGTTAATGCTTATGGTAAAGATAAATATGATAACTATAACATGGCTAATCTACTTAATGACGTATCAAAAACTGGAATAGAAAGAATAAAATTTGTAACTAGTCATCCTTGGGATTTTACAGAAGATATGATATTAGAATTAAAAAACAATAAAAATATAATGCCTTATATACATCTTCCAGTTCAAAGTGGCTCTAATAGAATCTTAAAACTTATGGGAAGAAGATATACTAAAGAATCATATTTAAAATTATTTAATAAAATAAAAGAAGCAATACCTAATTGTTCTATAACTACAGATATTATAGTGGGCTTTCCAAATGAGACTACAGATGATTTTAAAGAAACTTTAGACTTAGTAGAAACTTGTAAGTTTGATGCTGCATTTACATTTATATATTCACCTAGAAATGGTACAGCATCTTCAAAATTAGTAGATGATATATCTTTAGAAGAAAAAGAAAAAAGACTATATAAATTAAATGAATTAGTTAATTCATACGCTAGAGCATCAAATGATGCAACCGTAGGAAAGACATACAAAGTACTAATAGAATCAATTTCTAATAAAAAAGACATGTATATGGGATATACTGAAACTGGAAAACTAGTAAATGTAAAAGGGAATGATTCACTATTAGGTAAAATAGTAGATGTAAAAATAACAGAGTCTAGAACATGGAACTTATATGGTGAAGTAAAGGAATAATATTCCTTTTTTTCATATTTGTTGCTATAATAAGCATGTGAGGTAAATATGAAAAAAACCTATAAAAAGAAACATAATAATCAACTAATAGGAATAATAATAACACTCCTATCTATAATAGGAATTGGAACCCTTGGAATAGTGGGTAAATTTATTATGACTATTGGAGTGTTTTTATTTGGAGAACTATGGATATTAGGTCTTATTATTGCTGCTCTAGCGGGCATATATATGACATTTTCAAACAAAAAATATGGAATAACTATAAAATCTATAGGTTTAACTATGATAGTATTTTCAATATTGATACTTTCTCATATAAGATTAATAAATAACTTAGGAATAGATGTTACAGATACATTTAAATTGGTATTTGATCAAACAATGCAATCATTAAAAGGCGTAAATATTTCATCTGGTGGAGGAATAATCGGAGCATCATTTTTAACACTGTTCATAAAACTTTTTTCTCTTATAGGAACTAAAATAGTATCTATTGTATTTATATTGGTAGGTTTAATATTCTTATTTGATGTAGAGGTAATTGAATTATCAAAAAAAATCTTCTCGGGTATTTCTACTGGATTAAAAAATGCATTTGTAAATAGACCTAAAAAAGAAAGAAAAGAACAAGTATTAGTAGAAGTAGAGGCAGAAGAAGTAGACAAGAAAGTTGTTACTTTAGATGAACTAAAAGATAAAGATGAAGATATTAAACAAAAATCAGTAATGGTCTTTCCAGATGATGGAAGTTATATACTACCTAGTTATGAGTTGTTAAATGAAGCAAAAAAATCAAATAAAAATAATGACAAAAACTTTATAAAACAAAATGTAGAGAAATTAGAAAAAGTACTTAGAGACTTCGATATAGAAGGTAAAGTAGTAGAAGTAAATGTAGGACCTTCTGTAACTCAATATGAAATGGACTTAAAATCTGGTACAAAGGTAAATAAAATTCTTGGTATTAATAGAGAAATATCTCTTGCTTTAGCAGCTAAAGAGGTTAGAATTCAAGCCCCAATACCAGGAAGAACTACTATAGGTATAGAATTACCCAATAGTATAAATACTATAGTATATTTAAAAGATGTATTAATGGGACTACCTAAAATAGTGGAAAATAGCAAATTATGTGTTCCTTTAGGTAAAAGTATAATGGGAAAAACCATGTTCATGGAAATAAATAAAACACCACACTTATTAGTGGCAGGTTCTACAGGTTCTGGGAAGTCTTCTTGTATAAATTCTACTATAGTATCAATATTAATGCGTACTAAACCAAGCGAAGTTAAATTAGTTTTAATAGACCCTAAAAAAGTAGAGATGGGTGTTTATAATGGTGCCCCACATTTACTAATGCCTGTAGTTACTGACGCTAAAAAAGCATCTGTTGCACTTCAAAGAATGGTAGCAGAAATGGAAAGAAGATACGATTTATTTAGCGAAACTGGAACTAAGAATATAGACGATTACAATAGATTCGTACATGGAAAAGGTCACAATAAAGAAATGCTACCGTTTATAGTAGTTATAATAGATGAATTAGCAGATTTAATGTTAGTAGCAGCTAAAGAAGTAGAGGACTCTATTCTTAGAATAACTCAACTCGCTAGAGCAGCAGGTATCCACCTTATAGTCGCAACACAAAGACCTTCTACAGATGTTATAACAGGCTTAATTAAAGCAAACTTACCATCTAGAATATCATTCGCCGTATCATCTTCAATAGATTCAAGAACGGTGCTAGATATGACTGGAGCAGAGAAATTATTAGGTAAAGGAGATATGTTGTTTTTACCTATTGGAGAAAATGCTCCTGTTAGAATACAGGGTGCTTATGTAACAGATGAAGAAGTAAAAAGAGTAGTAGATTATACGGTTACTCAACAAAAATCACAGTACGATGAAAGATTCTCACTAGATAGTGCAAACGCAACAAAAATGCATACAGATGGAGATGAAGAATATGAAGATCCACTTTATGAAGAAATAGTAGAATTTGTAGTTAGAAGTGGAAAAGCATCAGCGTCTCTTCTTCAAAGAAAATACAAATTAGGATACAATAGAGCAGCAAGAATCATTGACTTATTAGAAGAACGTGGTATAGTAGGTCCACAAAACGGATCTAAACCAAGAGAAGTACTCGTCAAATTAGAAGACGAATAGGGAGGTTATAATGGCTGTAAAGAAAATATATGGACTTAGAGTATATAAAGATAATGAACCTTGTTTAGAATATACATATTATTCATTAGAGGAAATACATAGAAGAACTATGCAATATGAAAACGCTAAGGAATTATCAGAAGCTACAAAATCAACATTAAAAGAAAAACATCCAGAACTATATGACTCTAAATCTTTTTATAGTTCAAAAATAGTATATTATCCTAATAAAAAAGAAACAGAAAGAATAGCAAAAACATCAGAGTATGGTGAATTTCATTCAAATGGAGTATCTAGCGAATATATTCCTATACTATATAAAAAAGATAGTAAAGTATTTGATTTAAGATACTTAGAACAAAGATTTTATGGACTTCTTACTGCTCAAAATCCAAATTTTAGAAATAGATTAGAAAATTTTTATAGCTCTAGCACACTTCCTGATAAAGATAAATATGGAAATAAAGTTATAAAACCAAGTATAAACATTTATAGAGATGTACTTGGAATAATAAAAGCATATAAAAATGGAACAGCAAATGATTTAGAGTTTAATATAGGAAAATTATACGACAAAGTAATCATAGGTAGTCTTGCTGAAAGAACAAAAATATATACTATTATGGAAAATGAATTCCCACTTAGAAAAAAAGAAGTTCAAAAACCTGTTCAATCAGAAATGGATTTTAGAGAGGAAATATCTTGGATAGATTATTTCAAATTATCAGATACAGAAAAACAAAAATATAAACAAGGACCCATGCAAGAAGGGGATGCTTTAAGATTATTAGATATGTTTCCAAAACAAGAGGAATCAAAAAAAAGATAATCTTGAAAGGAAAAGATGAAATATATTACTGATTATATAAAATATATAGAAAATATAAGAAATTATAGTCATAATACCATAGTAAACTATTCTTCTGATTTAGAGGAATACAATAAATATTTAAAAAATAAAAAGATAGATATACTTTCTGTTACTTACAAAGAGGTAAAAGAATATTTATCTTATTTATATGACAAAAAATATTCAAAATCATCTCTAAGTAGAAAAATAAGTACACTTAGAAGCTTCTATAAATATTTATATAACGAATCATTAATAGATAAAAACCCATATATATTTGTATCTTTACCTAAAAAAGAAAAAAAACTTCCTAGATATGTTAACTATGAAGATTTGGACTTAATATTTAATATCCCAGATTTAAATACCACTTACGGTATTAGGGATAGATTGATATTAGAGTTATTATATGGTACAGGCATAAGAGTCTCAGAATTATGTAACATAAAGTTAAAAGACATAGATTTAAAAAACAAAACAATAAGAATAATAGGTAAGGGAGATAAAGAAAGAATTGTCTTATATGGTGAATATTGTTCGGAAATACTAAGCAAATATTTAAATGTAAGAGAAAACGAAGAATATTTAATATTATCTAACAATAATAAAAAGATAAATGTATCTACAGTCCAAAAAATTTTAAAAGACATATTAAAGAAAGCATCAATAAAGAAAAATATTACTCCGCATGTATTTAGACATACATTTGCAACACACCTTTTAAATGAAGGTTGCGATATACTAACTGTAAAAGAATTATTAGGGCATTCATCATTAGATACTACTCAAATATATACGCATGTATCGAACGAAAAGTTAAGAAAAGTGTATTTAGATACACATCCAAGAAGTAAAAAGGGTAAATAAGAGTAAACAATATTGTTTACTTTTTTTAATTTTGTTATAATTTATTAGTATGTGTTTTAAGGAGGTAATATGAAAAAATACGTTTATGCCTTTGAAGAAGGTAAAAAAGAGATGAAAGATCTCTTGGGTGGAAAAGGAGCGAATTTAGCAGAAATGACTAATATTGGTTTACCTGTTCCAAGAGGTTTTATAGTATCAACAGAAGCTTGTACAGAGTACTACAACAATGGAGAGAAGATATCTGATGCGATAATAGAAGAAATTTTTTCTAAAGTAGAAGAATTAGAAAACAAATCAGGTAAGAAGATGGGAGATTTATCCAATCCTTTATTAGTGTCTGTAAGAAGTGGTTCAAGAGCAAGTATGCCTGGAATGATGGATACCGTATTAAATTTAGGTTTAAATGATGAAGTAGTAAAGGGTTTTGCTGAAAGCTCAGGGAATCCCAGATTTGCATACGATTCATATAGAAGATTTATTCAAATGTTTTCTGATGTTGTTAAAGGTTATCCAAAATCATCATTCGAAAGATATTTTGATAAAATCAAAGAAGAAAAAGGAGTTAAAGATGACTCTGAATTAACTGCAGATGATATTAAAGAAGTATCTGAGAAGTTTAAAGCAAACTATAAAGAATTATCTGGGGAAGAATTTCCACAAGATCCTAAAGAACAATTAATAGAATCTATTAAAGCCGTATTTAGATCTTGGATGAATGAAAGAGCAATTGTTTATAGAAGATTAAACGATATACCAAGCGATTGGGGAACAGCTGTTAACATTCAAGAAATGGTTTATGGTAATAGAGGAAACGATTGTGGAACAGGAGTAGCATTTACTAGAAATCCTGCTACAGGTGAAAAGAAATTATATGGTGAATATTTAATTAATGCACAAGGAGAAGACGTTGTAGCAGGTATTAGAACGCCAGAAGATATATCAAAACTAGAAAGTGATATGCCAGAAGTATATAAAGAGTTTACTAGAATTGCTGATCTTTTAGAACATCATTATAAAGATATGCAAGATATGGAATTTACTATAGAAAGTGGTAAATTATTCATGTTACAAACTAGAAATGGTAAAAGAACTGCAGCAGCAGCACTAAAAATCGCAGTAGATTTAGTAAACGAAGGAATGATTACTAAAGAAGAAGCTTTACTTAAGGTAGACCCAAAACAATTAGATCAACTTTTGCATCCTAATTTCGATACAGAAGCATTAAAACAAGCAACTCCAATAGCAACAGGTCTAGCAGCATCTCCAGGAGCAGCAAATGGAAAAATTTACTTTACAGCTGAAGATGCAGTAGCGGCAAATAAAAAAGGAGAAAAAGTTTTATTAGTAAGACTTGAAACATCTCCAGAAGATATAGAAGGAATGGACTCATCAGAAGGAATTTTAACACTTAGAGGTGGTATGACATCACACGCAGCAGTAGTAGCTCGTGGTATGGGTAAATGCTGTGTATCAGGTTGTGGAGATTTAACAATAGATGAAGATAAAAAAGAATTAATAGATAAAACTGGTAGAGTGTTTAAAGAAGGAGACTTAATGAGTTTAGATGGTTCTACTGGTAATGTTTATGGAGAAGAAATAAAGACAGTAGAAGCTCTTATAAGTGGTGACTTTGAAGAGTTTATGTCTTGGGCTGATAATGTTAGAACTATGAAAGTTAGAACTAATGCTGATACTCCAAAAGATGCTATGCAAGCATTAGAGTTTGGAGCTGAAGGTATTGGATTATGTAGAACAGAGCATATGTTCTTCCAAAGTGATAGAATATTTGCTGTTAGACAAATGATTTTAGCAGAAACTGTAGAAAAAAGAGAAGAAGCACTTGCAAAAATATTACCAATGCAAAGAGGTGACTTTGAAGAAATATTCAAAGTTATGAAAGAACTTCCAGTTACTATTCGTTTCTTAGATCCACCTTTACATGAGTTTTTACCAAATACAGAAGAAGAAATTAATCATCTAGCAAAAGAACTTGGTTTAGAAGCATCTAAAGTAAAAGATAGAATAAAAAATCTACATGAAGTTAACCCAATGATGGGTCATCGTGGTTGTAGATTAGCAGTTACTTATCCAGAAATAGCTAGAATGCAAACTAGAGCAGTTATAGAAGCAGCAATAAATGTTTCAAAAGAAGGAATAAATATTGTTCCAGAAATAATGATTCCATTAGTAGGAGAACTTAGAGAATTAAAATATGTAAAAGACATAGTTGTAGAAACAGCAGAATCTATAATTAAAGAGCATAACTCTAACTTAAAATATATAATAGGAACAATGATAGAAATACCTCGTGCAGCGATTATGTCAGACCAAATAGCAAAAGAAGCAGAATTCTTCTCATTTGGAACAAATGATTTAACACAAATGGCATTTGGATTCTCAAGAGATGATGCTGGTAAATTCCTAGATGATTACTATAAAAAGAATATATTAGAATCAGACCCATTTGCAAGATTAGATACTGCAGGTGTTGGACAACTGGTAAAAACATCAGTGGAACTAGGAAGAAAAGAAAGACCAGATATAAAACTTGGAATATGTGGAGAGCACGGAGGAGATCCATCATCAGTAGAATTTTGTCATAATTTAGGATTAACTTATGTATCTTGCTCACCATTTAGAGTACCAATAGCAAGACTCGCAGCAGCACAAGCAGTACTTAAACAAAAATAATATAAACTCACTTCATGTGAGTTTTTTTATGGTATAATTATTATGTTACAGGAGGGTTTATGAGAAAGAAAAATTCACAAGATTTTGACTTTTATTATGGTGCAATGGGTAGTGCTAAAACAGCACAATTGCTCATGAAATACTTCAATTGTAAAAACGATAATGGTATGAAAGCAACACTCTTTAAACCTTCTATAGACGATAGATATGGAGTGGATTTTATAAAGTCTAGAACAGGACTAGAAGCAGAAGCTATAACTATAAACAGTAAAACAAATATACTAGATTTGGTATTATCATTTGATGATCTACCCCACATAATAATGTTAGATGAAGTACAATTTTTAGTTCCAAATCAAATAGAACAACTAAAGAGCCTTGCAGATTACCATCAAGTATCAGTGGATGTTTATGGTTTAAAAAATAATTTTAGAGGAAAACTATTTGGAGAAGATACTGGTACTATAAAAAGAGTTATAGAACTAGCAACCAATATAATAGAAATAGAAAGTTTTTGTGCATGTGGTAATACTGCAACTAACGTAGCTAGATATAATCCTGAAAACTGGAATATACAAAAAGAAGGAGAAGAAATAGTAATTGGAGGAAACGATAGTTATGTGTCTTTATGTTATAAATGTTGGAATAAAGATACTATACCAAGAACGACTAGAGTTAGATTATTAAATGGATTATTTGAAGAAGAGACAAAAAAAGGAGCAAATGCGGATTTAAAAGCTTTATATAGTATAAAAGATAAGATAAATTATGAAAAAGGAAAAATTTTAGAAGAAGAAATAGGTTTGTTAAAAGAAGACACCTTAAAAGCAGAAGTAAAGATAAAAAAATTGACGAGCAAAAAAGATGGAAAATAATTATAAAATATTATGTGTAGGAGATAGTAAAAAATGAAAGTATTAATTACGGGTGGTGCTGGTAGTGTTGGTTATTTCACTGTTTTAGAATTATTAAATCAAAATTATGAAGTGACCGCAATAGAACTAAACACAAGTAAAAACAGAAGAAAATTAAATAAATTAAAGAATAAAATAAATCTTGTATGGGGAGATATAACAGATTATGATTTAATGGAATCTCTTATTAAAGATAAAGATGCCATAATACATCTTGCCGCTATAATTCCACCACTATCGGATACTAATCATGAATTAACCTATAAAGTAAACTTTGAAGGAACTAAAAATATAGTGGATGCTATAAACAAGGTAAATAAGGATTGTTTTCTTATGTTCTCATCATCTATAAGTATATATGGAGATAGATTAAAAAACTACAACATAAAAGTATCAGACCCTCTTACTCCAGTTGAAAACGATTACTATGCAATAGTAAAAAAAGAAACAGAAAAATATATAGAAAATAGTGGAATAAACTATTCAATATTTAGATTAACAGGAATAATGGATAAACCAAAACCCAATCCATTGATGTTTCATATGCCTCTTAATACAAAGCTTGAAATAGCAACTTCAAAAGATACGGCAGTAGCCTTTACAAATGCATTAAAACATTTACAAAAATTAAATAAAAACATATATAACTTGGGTGGGGGATTATATTGTAGAACAACTTATAGGGACTTTTTAAAGGAAAGCTTCAAAAGAATGGGTTTGGATTATAAAAAGTTAAATGAAAAATATTTCGCTAAGTCTGGATTTCATTGTGGATATTATATAGATGGAAACAAACTAAATGACATAATAAACTTTCAAAATGACTCACTAGAAGATTATTATGATTATTTAGAAAAAAGTATTAATCCAGTACAAAAATTAATCACTAAAATCTTTTCAAATCAAATAGTAGAGAAAATTAATAATTCTTCTGAATTTAAAAATTAGAATGTAATCATTTGTTAAAACGATAGAGAACAATTTATAATAATTGTTTTTTTAATCTTATCAATGATTAAAATAGTGTTTTAACCTTTTGAATAAAATAATAAAAAATAATATTATGCTTTTGAAAGGAGAAAATATGTTAAATCAAATTGTAATTGTAGGTAGATTAGTTAGAGATCCAGAACTAAGAGAAACTGAAAATGGTAAAAAAATTACCAATGTAACGCTCGCAGTTCCTAGGAGTTATAAAAATTCAAAAGGAGAGTATGAAACAGACTTTATAGACTGTGTTCTTTGGACAGGAATAGCAGAAAATACGGTAGAATATTGTAAAAAAGGAGATCTTTTAGGAATAAAGGGAAGGGTTCAAACTAGAGTATATGAAACAGAAGATGAAAAGAAAAGACACGTAACAGAGGTAGTAGCAGAAAAAGTAACATTTCTATCCAGTAAAAAGTCAGACGAATAATCTGACTTTTTACTTGCAAAAACATTACTGTCATTATATAATTATCTTAATAATTGGAGGTCTCATATGAATAATATTGATGCTTTAAAGAAAATAAGTAATGATTTGAAATACATTGATTACTGTTTAAGTAGATGTAATAAATTAGAACTTACACCTTATCAAAAAGAGGTTATGGAGCATTATGGTATGAAAGAACCGGTTGAGCAAGAACCAATATACGATTATGATGATTTAAGCCACGAAAGAAAAAGTTGCAAAAGACTTGCAAAAATATATTACGAAAAAGAGTTTGATATTTAGAATAATTTCATATTATTCTTTTTTTATGTTAAAATTGTACTAGGTGATATTATGAATATAATCGATATAATCACAAAAAAGAAGAATAAAGAGACTCTTACATACGATGAAATACAATTTATAATAAGTTCATATATGAACGATACTATAAAAGACTATCAAATGTCTGCTTTACTTATGGCAATATGTATAAATGGAATGGATAAATTAGAAACATATAGTTTAGTAGAATCCATGATAAGAAGTGGAAATATAATAAACTTATCTGGTATAAATGGAGTAAAAGTAGATAAACATTCAACTGGCGGAATAGGAGATAAGACAACTTTAATAATTGGTCCAATGGTCGCAAGTTGTTCAGTTCCTTTTGCAAAAATGAGTGGAAGAGGTCTTGGATATACTGGAGGAACTATAGATAAATTAGAATCTATAAGTGGTTTTAGAACCCACATGACAGAATTAGAATTTAAAAATCAAATAAACGAGATAAATATAGCTATAATATCTCAAACTGAAAGTGTTGTTCCTGCAGATAAAAAAATATATGCTCTAAGAGATGTGACTGGCACTACAGAATCTATTCCGCTAATAGCATCATCTATAATGAGTAAAAAAATAGCGAGTGGTGCTGATAAAATAGTACTCGATGTAAAATATGGTGTGGGAGCATTTATAAAAACACAAGAATTAGCAATTGAACTAGCTAAACTAATGGTAGATATTGGAAATAGATATAATAAAAAAACACTTGCTTTAATAACAAATATGGATATTCCACTCGGTAATATGATTGGAAATGGTTTAGAAATAAAAGAAGCAATAGATATTTTGAGCTATAGAGGAAATAAAGACTTAAAAGAATTATGTATTGTTTTAGCGTCATATATGGTTAGTTTAGCAAAAAATATCGATTATAAAGACGCTAGAGCAGAAGTTGTAGATAATTTAATAAACGGTAAAGCTTTAAATAAATTTAAAGAAATGATAATAAAACAAGGTGGAGATATAGAAAATATATCCATATCAAATAATGTAATAGATATTAAGTCAAATAAGACAGGATATATAAATAATATTAACTCTCTTATAATAGGAAAATTATCGATGGATTTAGGTTCTGGAAGAAATACTAAAGAAGAGGGCATAAATCATGGAGTGGGTATAGAACTACTTAAAACAGTTGGAGAGTACGTAAATAAAGATGAACCTATAGTAAGATTATACATAGATAATAAATCAATAGATATAGATAATTTATTAAGTGCATTTACTATAGAAGACACACTAAAAGAAAGAGAAAATCTAATACTAGGAGTAATAAAATAAACTCCTATATTTTTTCTTTATTATTTAATAAGTATTCCTCTAATGTAATATCATTTTTATAAATATATGTAGCAATTTCAACTCCAACATATCTAAAGTGCCAAGGTTCAGATATATATCCTGTTATGTACTCTGTTTCTTTTTTATATCTTATTATAAAACCATATTTATGAATATTATCTTTTGCCCATATATAATCATCGGTAGACCCAAACTTGTTATATGGAACTGTACCATTATATACATCTATTGCAAAACCTGTTTGATGTTCTGAATGACCAGCTCTAGCGGAATAAGTGTCTACATTTCTTATATTATCTGTATTAATATAGTTATTATATATTAACCTTTGTGCCTCATAAGATCTATATCCAGATGATCCTTTTATAGTAACTCCTGCTTTTAAGGCATCATCACATAGTTTTTCAAATGCTTCTTTAGTATTTTTTTCTAGTTTCATAACTCTACTAGCACACTCTAATTTCAAATCTAGTAATTGATATTTAGGAAAGTCACTATTTAATTTATAATATTTATTTACTAATATTGGGGAGTCATTTACTTTAGCATCCTTAATATTTTCATAAAAAGAATAGTCTAAGTTTACGTTTACTAAAGATATTTTCTTTTTTATATCAGTTTCCTTCATTTTCTCATATCTATCGTAATTATCTATTACAAAGTTTTTATATTCAGAATATTTAGATAAATTAGGCATATAACCTTTTATTTTTATTATAGTATCCTTATTTAAATTGTTTATTAATTTTGTTATTTCATCATTATTATAATTAAAATTACAAAGATTATAAACATCATCAATATTATTTAAACTTATATAACTATCTAAACAATTTGAATTAAACTTATCCTTATCTAAAGCATCTTCAATTACCTTGTAATATTTATTTAATTTTAATATATCTTCACCAATCTTTAATTCAATTAACTTGTTTTTAGTATCTTCTTTATATCCCAGTTTTACTATCTTTTCAGACAGTTCTTTATTAGAATACTCACCATCATTTTTATCTATATAGTAAAATAACGCTCCAATTATAATTAGGAATACCAGTACTAAAAAACCTTTAAATTTCTTTTTTCTCTTTCTCATATATTCTCCTATATTTATTATAACACCTATACTTTATAAATAAAATAACCCTTTACAATTGATTGTGTTTTCATATTAAATTTAAGCGTTTTGTGGTAAAATTGTCTTAGGAGAATATATGTGCGGATTTGTGGGTTTCGTTGGAAATCAAAAAAACAAAGAAAAAGTATTAAAAAATATGACAGATAAAATAATACATAGAGGACCTGACTCTGATGGTTATTTTATCTCTGATAAAGTTAATTTGGGTTTTAGAAGATTATCTATAATAGACTTAGATAAGAGTGGATCACAACCCATGTATAACAAAGATAAATCGTTAGTAATCGTGTTTAATGGGGAAATATATAACTATCAAGACTTAAAAAAGGATTTAATAAAAAAAGGTTATAAATTTAAATCCACTTCGGATACAGAGGTATTGTTATATGGTTATGAAGAGTATAAAGAAGATATATTAAATAAACTTAGAGGTATGTTTGCATTTGTAATATACGATATAAAAAACGACTTACTATTTGGTGCTAGAGACTTTTACGGTATAAAACCATTTTATTATTACAAAGATGAATCTACATTTATGTTTGGTTCTGAAATAAAAGCGTTTTTAGCAAACCCAAACTTTAAAAAGGAATTAAATGAATCAAAGTTAAATGAATACTTATCATTTCAATATAGCCCTGGAACTACAACGTTCTTTAAAAACGTTTATAAACTACTTCCAGGACATTATTTTAAATATAAAGGTGGACTATTAGACATACAAGAGTATTATAGTTTAAACTTCGAGTATGACTACACAAAAAATGAAACTATGTTTGAAAACGAATTGGAAGAATTATTATATGATTCTGTAGAACACCATAAAATAGCAGATGTAGAAGTGGGATCTTTCTTATCTAGTGGAGTAGATTCATCTTTTATATCGACAGCATCTAAAGTAAATAAGACTTTTACTGTAGGTTTTGATATGGATAAATATAATGAAGTATCTTATGCAAAAGAATTATCAGAAAATATAAAAGTAGAAAATATATCTAAACTAATTACAAAAAAAGAATACTTTAAAGAATTTAAAAATGCACAATATTATATGGATGAGCCTTTAGCAGATCCATCTGCAATAAATCTTTACTTCTTATCAAAACTAGTTAAACCGCATTTAAAAGTAATTTTATCGGGAGAGGGTGCAGATGAGATATTTTCTGGATATAATATATATCAAGAACCACTTACACTTCCGCTTTATTACGATATTCCTCTTTTCATAAGGAAAGGAATCGGTTCAGTTGCAAGTCTACTTGGAGAAAGAAGCGGAACAAACTTTTTTATAAGACGTTCTAAAAATTTAAACGATAGATTTATTGGAAATGCTTTTATATTTAATGAGAAAGAAAAAAAGAAAATATTAAAAAATTATGATTCAAAATATAAATACACAAATATAACCAAACCATATTACGATAAAGTGAAAGATAAAGACGATATAACAAAAATGCAATATATAGATATTAATTTTTGGTTAGTAGGAGACATACTCCTTAAAGCAGATAAGATGAGCATGGCTAGTTCAATAGAAGTAAGGGTACCATTTTTAGATAGAGTATTAATAGACTATGCTAGAACAATACCCACTAAGTATAGAATAGATGAAAATACTACTAAAAAGATGTTTAGAAGAATATCATCTAAAATATTGGATAATAAAGTATCGAATAAAAAGAAATTAGGATTTCCTACACCAATAAGAGTTTGGTTAAAAGAAGAAGACATAGTAGAAGAAGTAGAAAAAACATTTAAAAATGGAGATAAGTTTTTTAATGTTGAAGAAATATTAAAGTTACTTTACGATCATAAAAACGATAAGGCGGACAATAGTAGAAAAATATGGACTATATACACGTATTTAGTCTGGTATAAAGAATATTTTAATTAGGAGGTATTTATGAATAATTACTTATTTTCTTTAATCCCATATCTATTTTATTTAGCACTTAAATATAGGAAATCTATGTACATGTTACAGCAAAACTCATACAACACTAGCGATAGATATATAAAATGGATGTTTAAAAATTATAAAAAGGTCTTTTTAACATATGAGTTATTAGTAATGGTGATGCTTTTAACGACCATTTACTTAACTGATAATTTTTTTGCTATTAATTTATTAGTTTATTTAGTATGCTTTGTAATAGAACTGAAACTAGCAAAAATTGAACAAAAAAAGAAAAAATTCGTAGTTACAAATAGAATAAAAAGACTTATTTTTACTATTGTTTTAATTTTCTTATTTATAGTATCCATAGTAACAATCAACTTTGATAGTATGACTTTATTTAATATAAGTTTACTATTCTTTGCATTTGGATATTTATCATATATTTTTACATTTATTGCAAACACACTAAATATACCGATAGAGTTATATGTTTATAATTCCTTTTTAAAAAAAGCAAAAAGTAAATTAAATGATAGACCAAATTTAAAGATAGTAGGTATTACTGGAAGTTATGGAAAAACTAGCAGTAAGAACATATTAAATTCCATATTAAACTCTAAACATATATCGTTTACTACACCAAAGAGTTTTAATACTCCAAACGGAATAATAAAGACAATAAATGATGATTTAGATAAATTTACAGAAATCTTCGTAGTAGAAATGGGTGCGTGTAAACTGGGCGATATAGATGAATTATGCGATATAGTACATCCTAAATATGCGATTATTACTTCAATTGGTGTGGCACATCTAGAAACTTTTAAAAATGAAGAAAACATAAAAAAAGGTAAATTTGAACTAATAGAAAACTTACCTAAAGATGGAGTCGCGGTATTAAATAAAGACGATATAAATCAGGTTAGTTATAAACCAAAAAATAAAGTAAAAACAATATGGATTGGTATAGATAACAAAGACGCTGATATTGTCGCATCAAATATAAAGATGTCTAATGAAGGTTTAGTATTTGATGTGCTTATAAATAAAAAGAAATATAAATTTGAAACAATACTTTTAGGTAGACATAATATATATAACATCCTAGGAAGTATAGCTTTAGGTTTAGAACTTGGTATAGAGGTAGATAAATTACAAAAAGCGGTAAAAAAATTAAAACCAATAGAACATAGATTAGAATTAAAAGAACAAAATGGAATATATATAATTGATGATGCATATAACTCTAATCCAATAGGATCAGCATCAGCAGTAGAAGTATTATCTATGATGCCAGGCAAAAAGATAATAGTAACTCCAGGTATGATAGAACTAGGTGAAAAACAATACGAATTAAATAAAGAATTTGGTAGACAAATTGCAACTGTTTGTGATGAGGTAATATTGGTTGGTGAAAAACAAACAAAACCTATAATGGATGGTATAAGAGAAAAAAATTATGATATGAATAAAGTGTATATAATAAATAACGTAAAAGAAGCATATATTTTATTAAATAAACTAAAAGATGGTCCAACATATGCTTTATTTGAAAACGATCTATTAGATACATTTAATGAGGTATAAATATGAGTATAAAATTAGATTCTAGAAAGATAAATAAAGGAGATACCTTTATAGCAATCAAAGGAATATCTAGAGATGGACACGATTATATAGATTTAGCAATTAAAAATGGAGCATCAAGAATAATCGCAGAACATGGTAACTATAATGTAGAAACAACAATAGTAAAAGATACAAAAGAATATCTTTCAAACTATTTAAAAGAAGAATATAAAGATATATTAAGTAATATGATATTTATAGGTATGACAGGAACTAATGGTAAAACTACCAGTAGTTTTCTTACATATCAATTACTAAATAAACTAGGGATTAAGACTGCATATATAGGTACCATAGGTTTTTATATAGAAGACACTTTTAAAGAATTAGAAAATACTACACCTGAAATCACAGATTTATATGAAATGTTTGTGGAGTGCTATAAAAAGGATGTAAAAGTATTAGTAATGGAAGTAAGTAGTCAAGCAATATCATATGGTAGAGTAGATGGAATAAAGTTTGATATAGGATGTTTTACTAACCTTACACAAGATCATTTGGACTATCATATTACTATGGAAAATTACATGAATGCCAAACTAGAACTTTTTAAAAATTTAAAAAATGATAAGCTTGCAATAATAAACGAAGATGATCCACATTATAAAAACTTTATGTTAAATGAAAATAACAACATATTATATGGAGAAAATTCTAAGTACTATAAAATAGAAGAATATAACCTAGATATGACTCATTCGTTATTTACTATAAATGTAGAAAATAACAAGTATAAAGTTAACTTACCCTTACCAGGTAAATACAACATACATAACTATATGAATGCATTTATAATAGCAAGACATCTAAATTTTGATACAGCGAACATTATAGAAAAAACAAAAGAATTAAAGTCTCCAGATGGAAGATGCGATGTGTTTCATTATAACAATGGAACCGTAATCGTAGACTTCGCACATACCCCTGATGCCCTAGAGAATATACTCAATAGTGTAAATGAATATAAACAATCGAAAGTTTACACAATAGTAGGTTGCGGCGGAGATAGAGATAGAAAAAAAAGACCTATAATGGGAGAAATATCTGTAACTAATTCAGATTACGTTATATTTACAAACGATAATCCAAGATTTGAAGATCAAAATCAAATAATGGATGATATTGTAAAAGATTTAAAAGAAACCAACTATGAAATAATATTTGATAGAGAAAAAGCAATAGAAAAGGGTATGTCATTAGTTAAAGAAAAAGATGTACTATTAATACTTGGTAAAGGTCACGAACCATATCAAATAGTTGGAGATGAAAAGCAACATTTTAGTGATAAAGAAGAAGTA
>CAZJQU010000007.1:0-24388 GCA_964548645.1 uncultured Muribaculaceae bacterium | reverse complement strand
TATGTATCTCTACTAAATAGTCTGTATTCATAAAGACCTCCTATAATACAATATGATTATAGCATATTTTTTTAATAATATACAACTAAAAAACATATAACTTAATTAATAAAACCCTTAAATATATAAGGGTTGATTACAAAATGGTGGAGGCGATGGGAATCGAACCCATGTCCGAGAAATACTTTAAGAAGACTTCTACAAGCTTAGTTGAATTTAAATTTAATCGATATGTTTAATTCAACAAAATAGTATCGACGATTCTAATGTTATTCGTTAAATTACTTAGAAAATAACTTAATATATCTTGCTTTATTAACC
Organism: uncultured Muribaculaceae bacterium; assembly: GCA_964548645.1. GTDB lineage: Bacteria > Bacillota_I > Bacilli_A > RF39 > UBA660 > JAAYGD01. The sequence continues at coordinate 24,067 of CAZJQU010000007.1, read as the reverse complement.
CTTATAATCCATCACAAGAAAATAGATAGTAAGGGTCTAGCCGCAATTAAGCGAATGCTAGGCTTTGATTTCTGTTTCCAGTTATTTAAAGTTTTGGATTTTACGCATACCTTACGACTTGCTTATCTAAATATCATATAACCCGTCGAAACCTTGACGCCCCCGTGGGAAGATTATACCATACATATAAAAAATAAAAAAGATTTCTTAAAAACCCTCTTCAAATCTTTTTTTATTTCTATTTATCTTTTTTAAAGTTCCTTCTATTATTTCCTCATCGGAAAATTCAAGCATTTTACCAAGATTATACACATTGGATAAGATTTCTTTAACTAAATCTTTATCTATATCTAGCGTTAATAAAGACGAAAGTCTAAATAGTTCTTTAAATTGATAACTTAAGTTTTTATGATTAACTTGTTTAAACTCTTCTTTTAAACTTACTCCTGCTCTACTACAAAAGTAAAGAGTCATAGTAAGACAATCCGCATATTCATCTAATATATCATCCTTATCGTTTGGGCCTTTATCCGACCAATATTTGAAAAATCTTGTTTCATTAGCTAATTCTCCAAGTTCTACTAATAATTCAATTATATTTTTTTCTATTATATCATCTAATGAATTATCGTATAACTTATCGAACATATCATCTAAAATACTATTCTGTTCATATAAATAATTAAATTGCTCCATTTTTCCTAAGCTCTCTTTCTATATCTTTTTGTTTTATGCTTTCTCTTTTATCATAGTCCTTTTTTCCTTTTGCAACTCCAATTAATACCTTTGCAACACCATCTTTAAAATATAGTTTTAATGGTACTAAAGTATAACCTTCAATATCTAATTTAGATCTTAATTTTAATATTTCCTTTTTATGTAATAATAACTTTCTAGTTCTAGTCTCTTCGTGATTAAATAAATTTCCTTTTTCATAAGAAGATATATGAAAATTTAACAAAAATGCCTCATTATTTTTTATTAAAGCATAACTGTCTTTTAAATTACATTTTCCTTCTCTAATTGATTTTATTTCGGTTCCCTTTAAAACTATACCAGCTTCGTATGTTTCTTCAATAAAATAATCAAATCTAGCCTTTCTATTTTCTATTACCATAATAACCTACTTTTCTATTTTTACATCTATTTTTGATTTTATTATATTTGAATATTTATTGTAATAATCCATATAGTTATTTAATGTAGTATCTTTTAGTTTGGAATATTCTTCTATCTTAAAATTCAAACCTTTATTGCTGCTCGTATAAAGCAATGTAGAAGTAATATTATCATATGTGTGACTTATTATTTTATCTTTTTCTAATTTAAAATTAATATCAAATGTAGTTAGCATAGAAGTATCGCTATCTACTATAGAAGTGTTTGATAATAAATTTCCTGATGAATATATTACTAGCATATCATTAACTTTATCGATGGGTTGAATTGAGTATAAACCATTACCAATTAAAATATCAACTCCTAAAGATGATAAATAATTAGAAATTTCTGTTTGTTCTCCTATTAAATCACTATTTTTCATATTATTCCAAGATATAGAAACTATTATTAAATCTACATCTTCTTTTATTCTATTTATATCATCTTTTACCCTATCTTTATTATAAATATTTAATAAGTATTCTTTACCTTTTGGTATGCTTACTAAAGTATCCATAGTGTAAGATAGCAAAGTATATTTTATCCCTTTTGTTTTATTTATAGGAATATTAGATTTCTCGTCTGAATTTTGACCACTATATAAGATATCTTTGGATTTAAAGTAGTCTAATGAGTTTTTTATTCCCGCCTCTCCTTTATCAAAAGAGTGTAGATTTGATAAGGAAACTAAATTAAAACCTAAAGACATCATGGTATCTCCAATTTCGGTGGGAGCATTGTACTTATTGTTCGCACTATAGCCTAAGGTGGAACCACCAATTATACTTTCTTGATTATAATATTTTAAGTCGTATTTGTTTTTTAACTTATCTACATTTTTAAACAGATAATCAAAGTTATATTTATTTTCTTGCGCTAAACCATCTTTTATCATATTTTGATCTAATAAAACGTTACCAGATACAAGCATAGATAAAGAAATGGTTTTTTCTTTTTCTAAGGATTTAGGTTGTTCATCTTTTTTAAAAAAACTATCTTTAAAAACTAAAAACAAAGTTATAATCACAATTAAAACTAAAGAGAGTATTAAAATAATTACTGGTTTTTTCTTTAATTTTCTATTGTTTCTCATATTACTCCATAACTAGATCAAAGTCTATAGTCCTTTCTTCTTTACTCGCATCTTTTACCTTAATTTTTAATTTATCTCCAAGTTTATACTTATTTCCTTTGTCTTTTCCTACAAACATATTTGAATTTTGGTCCAATACAAAATAATCATCTCCGAGTTCTGATACATGTACAAATCCTTCAATTAAATTTGGAAGCCTAACAAATATTCCAGATGGAATAAGACCAGATATCATGCCCATATATTCTTCACCGATATGATCTTTCATATATTCAGCCATCTTCATATCATTTACTTCTCTTTCACAATCAACTGCATTTCTTTCGTTTGTAGAAGATAGTTCTGCAATGTAGTTTAAATCTCCTAGTTTATTTTGAAAGTCATTCTTTAAATAACCTTTTAACAAATTATGAATAGTTAAATCTGGATATCTTCTTATTGGACTAGTAAAGTGGGTATAAATCTTACTTGCAAGTCCAAAATGACCAATGTTTTCTGTGCTATATATTGCCTTTTGCATAGATCTTAATCCTAATTCTGCGATTATTTCATAGTCATCTTCTTCCTTTAGAGAATCTAATACTTGTTGTATAAATTTAGGAGTTATATTTTTTACATCACCTTTTGCTTTATAACCCAAACTACTTATCATAGTTAAAAAATTATTGATTCTTTCCTCTTTAGGAGAACCATGAACTCTATAAATGAATGGATAGTTTAACCAAAACACATAACTTGCTACAGTTTCGTTTGTAAGAATCATAAAATCTTCTATTAATTTTTCTCCTACTCCTCTTTCTCTTACTGTTATTTCTATTGGTTTACCCGATTCATCTACTATAATATGTGGTTCTTCTATTTCAAAATCTATGTAACCATTATTTACTTTTGATTTTCTAACTATTTTGGATAACTCAAACATTAAGTTTAATTTATCTGTAAACAGTTCATACCCTTCTACATTTTCATTTTTTTCTAATATTTTATTAACATTATTGTAAGTCATTCTCTTTTTAGAATTTATTACAGATTCATATATATCATAAGTTACAACATTACCTTTATTATCTATTTCCATATCACAACTTAAAGTTAATCTATCTACATTTTCATTTAAAGAACATATCCCATTAGATAGTTTGTGTGGCAACATAGGTATTACTCTATCGATTAAATACACACTTGTTCCTCTATTTAAGGCCTCGTCATTTAATTTAGTTGTTGGTCTAACATAGTGACTTACATCCGCAATATGTACTCCAAGTTTATAATTACCATTATCTAATTTTTCGATAGATATTGCATCATCAAAATCTTTTGCATCATCACCATCAATTGTAAATATTATTTTATCTCTTAGGTCTCTTCTTCCTTCTAACTCACTATCTAAAACTTTATCAGGCATATTATTAACTTCTTTTATTACTTCTTCATCAAAAACATCTTTAATATCATGTTCATAAACTATCTGAAGTATATCTATTCCAGGATCGTTTTTATGCCCTAATACTTTTACTACTCTTCCTTTGTATCTACTACCTATCATTTGCTCATAAGGTTCTACTAAAATTATATTACCAGGCATGGCATTTAATCTTTTATCGTCATCTATAACAATATTGAGTCTTACTTTATCCGTATCAATATTTACAGTGTATTCCTTATTATTGTAATTAAGTTCTCCTACCACATTAGTAAGTTCTCTATTTATTACCTTTACTACTTTTCCTTCTTCTTTATTTATCTTTTCAACAGCAACAAGGTCATTATGAATAGCATCTTTCATATTAGATGAATGTATATATATATCTGGGGCATCTTCTAATATTAAAAATCCAAACCCTTTTCTATTTACAGATAATCTTCCCGAGAACAAATGAGTATATTTAAAAAGAGTGTATTTCTCACTATTGGTTTTATATAGTTCTCCGTTTAATTCCATCTCTCTAATTACATTGCACAACTCTGTTAAAGTAATCTCACCATCTAAATTTAATCTTTCATATAATTCATTTTCATCTAATGGCTTTTTAAATTCGTCCAACAATTTAATAATGTTTTCTTTCATATGGCCTCGTATAATCAATCTAAGGAGTTAATATCCATGATTGATTCCTTTCTTATCTATATTTCTTTATTATTGTTATAATAAAGATGCACTGTGGATTTGTTTCTATATGTCTACAGCTTTGACTGTTTTTGGAGGCTCAAACCACAGACTTTTTATTTAATTGTTGATTAGTTAGTTAACACTTGGATGTTTTATATGATTAGCGAGGTTACATTGTAGAAAGTTTTGTGGCAAAACACTCAGTGCAATAAACTAAACAAAGGAGGTGTATGTAAATGATACAAATTGGTATTGATATATCAAAGTACAAACACGATTGCTTCATCTATGACGATGCCACAGGTGAAGTAATTGTAAATAATCTGTCTTTTGATAATAATCTAAAAGGATTTCAACAGTTTATTGACTTATTGAAACCCTTTGATAATTATAATGTCCATATTGGCCTCGAAGCTACTGGACATTATGGCTTGAATTTGAAATTATTCTTAGAAAAAAATAATTATAGTTTTATGGAATTTAATCCTCTTTTAGTTAAAGAATTTAATAAGTCTTTATCTTTAAGAAGAACTAAGACTGATAAAGTTGATGCAGTTATTATTACTCAAAAACTTATGTCTGTTCCATATAATCCAAATCCAACTAAATATTATCATAAATTGGGGATAAAGTCACTAACCAGATTAAGAGAAACTTTAGTTAAACAAAGAAGTAAGTATTTGGTTCAAATAACTAATATTCTTGATATTCTTTTTCCAGAGTTTAAGCCTTTCTTTTCTAATCGTTTTAGTAGAACTTCTCTTTATATCTTACAAAAATATAAGACTGTTGAGAAAATATCTAATATGAGAGATTTTGATACCCTTAGAAGTTTTTCTAAAGGTAGATTCAAATATTCTCAGTTTGTTAAACTAAAAGATTTAGCTAAGAATACTATTGGTGAATCCAATCAATATTTTGAACTTCAACTTCTAATTCTTCTTAATCTTTATTTTGAAATCAACTCTAAGATTATTACCTTAGATGAACAGATTTCTACAATTGTCAAAGATCTCAATCCACCAACTTTATCCATTCCTGGTATTGGGGATATATCTTGTGCTGTAATCATTTCTGAATTTGGTAACATTTCTAATTTTTCTTCTTCTAGCAAAATGCTTTCTTTTGCTGGATTAGAACCTAGTGTTATTGAATCTGGTACTATGTCATCAAATGGCAAAATGGTTAAGCGAGGTTCTGGATATTTAAGACAAGCTTTAATGAATGTTTCAATGGTTGTTATTGCTCATAATCCTACTTTCTATGACTATTACCACAAGAAACGTTCTGAAGGTAAATGCCATAGAGTTGCTTTATCTCATGTTTGTAAAAAACTTATTAGAGTTATTTATAAACTTGAAATCAATAATATTTATTTTGATTCGTCTTTATTAAAATAATCTTTATATTATTCTATTTTTCAAAAATCAACAATTTTTGAAATCTTTTGGCATGGAATCTTTTCCAATATTTATTTTTATTAAAAATCTATTGACTTTTAATAGTTAGCCTCCTTATATATTATAAAATAAAAAAGAACCAATATCTAGTTCTTTACCTTTTATTTTTATTGTAATGACATTATTAAACATATTACAAAAAATAAAACTCCAAGTACTAAGGTTAATCTTGTAATAAACAATTCACTGCCACGTTCTTTTCTATTTGAGAATAAATCTAAATTACCACCTTGAATAACTTGAGATACCCCTTCTGCTTTAGAACTTTGTAATACTACTATAGTTATAAGTAGTATAGATATTAATAATAAAAATGTTTCCATAATTTCACTTCCTCTAGTAAGTACTTTATCATAAAATACATTAAAAATCTACTGTATCGTCAATACTTTTATATCTTTATACCAAGATACAAACTCATCTATTGCAGATGTATGATTATCTTTTCTATTTTGGCGTTCAAAGTCAGTCATTTCGGATAATGTTTTTGTTTCATTTTGTGGTATAAATACATACCATAAATCGGACCACTTATTATCACTATCAATATTTTTTATTTCCTTTGATAAGTGTCCTTCTGATATACCATAAAAATATTTAACATCTACTCCATCAAAATACGCTAAAACTTCTTTAAAATAGCAATATCTATCTTCAACATTAGACATGTTTTCAATTAATCCTGAAAGTCCTATTTTATCTAATAGTTCCCTTTTAGGAAATGCTCCGGGAAAATTTGGAATGTCAGGATAGTTCGGTATATAAAAACCCGCATCTAAAGCAACACAAGGCTTTTCAAGTTTTGAATAGGCATATAATACCTTTTCCCTCGCAATATATTCAATGTCGTTTATGTCTGGTTCGACAAAATCAAAATCAGTTATACCTACGACTACATCACTACCCTCAAATTTTCGTTGAAGGGATGCTTGTTTACCTTTATTTCCTGTTACAAATATTATTTCTTTCATAAATCCCCCCTAATAAAAAACAGAATATTTCTATTCTGTGAATGGTACTAATGCCATGTAACGTGCTCTTTTTATTTCAGATGCTATAAATCTTTGGTGTCTTGCACAAGCACCAGTTGCTCTTCTAGGTAATATTTTACCTTTGTCATTTATATATTTTTTTACTATTTCAACATCTTTATAATTTATAGTTTTACCTTGGCATAATTGACACACTTTTTTTCTTCTTTTAAAAAACTCTGCCATATTTCCTCCTTCTTAGAATGCTATATCATCATCGCTAAGTTCTACTGTTTGTCCAAAATCTATATATGGTTCATCACCAACATCTGTAGTTGGTATATTATCCATAGGTTGATAACTATTTTGATTATCATCCATAGATCTTTGTCCTTTTGGTTCTAAAAACTGAACATTATCAGCAACAACTTCGGTGACATAAACTTTTTTTCCTTCTTTATCATCGTAATTTCTAGTTTGTATTCTTCCTTCTACTGCGACTAGACTACCTTTTGTTATATATTTCTTTACATTTTCAGCCTGTTTTCTCCATACAATTATATTTATAAAGTCTGCTTCCCTACTTCCACTTTGATTGGTAAAAGGTCTATTTACTGCTAAAGTAAAATTTACAGTAGGTATATTACTAGTAGTATACCTTAAGTCTGGGTCTTTGGTTAAACGTCCTATTAAAACTACTTTATTTAACATATTTCCTCCTACTACTTACTTATATTTATTATCATATGACGAATTACATCTTCACTTAAATTAGCGATACGATCAAATTCTTTTTGTGCTTTAGCGTCTTCTTCAGATATTTCATAAAGAAAATAAAAACCACTTTTGTTCTTACCAATTTCATATGCTAATTCTTTTTGTCCTAGTTCCTTGAATGAATCGATTTTAGCACCATTATCTTTTAAAAGCTTATCAAAAGTTTTAATTAATTCTTTTTGTGCTCCTTCTTCCATATCCGGTCTAACTATGAACATGATTTCATATTTCATGTTTACCTCCTTTCGGTCTTACGGTCTTTCACTTTAGAAAGACAAGGAGTAATTAATACTCGGTACTCATTATAACAAAAAAAATACTATAAGTAAATGTTTTTTTACTTATAGTTTATTTATCAAAACGGTATGGAAACTGTTACCTATATACTCGCCATTGTTATTAAAATCATCACTAGAATCATAGGTAAAAACTTTTAAAACTATAGGTGATGTGACAGATTCGATCAGTTCTCCACCAGTTAGTTTTATAGAAGTAAAAACTGTATTATCACTTAGGTCTTTATCTTCTAAATGAGAAATCCATTTAGCATCAGTGTTATATCCGTCATATAAATATAATTCCACATTTTTAAAATATACATTATCACTCGGTTTTAGAATAGTTAGTTTAATCTTTTCATCATTTAGGTTATATGATATTTCAACTCCAAACTTATATCCTTTATTTATGTTTGAATCCCAATACTTTTTCCATAGAAGTTTGCTATTTTCCTTAGATAACTCTAATTCTTTAATTGGAAATATACTAAACCATGCGATATCTTGCTTCTTTTTCCACGAAAAATCATATGTTTCTATTAGCTTTCTGGATTCATCATATATACCAAGAACTATAGGATTATTATCTTTATATGTTTCTTTTATAATAACTGGTTCTTTTAAAACTTCCTCATATCCATATTCTTTTTTAGTACATCCAATAAAAGAAAGCAAAATTAATATTAATAACAACTTTTTCATACATTAAATCTAAAGTGACAAATGTCTCCATCTTTCATCAAATATTCTTTACCCTCTAATCTAGTTTTCCCTGCTTCTTTTACCTTTAATTCAGAACCATAGGTTATAAGATCATCATAGCTCATTACCTCTGCCCTTATGAAACCTCTTTCAAAATCAGTGTGTATTATTCCGGCACATTCTGGAGCTTTCATACCTTCTTTATAAGTCCATGCTCTCACTTCATCTACACCTACAGTAAAATATGTAGCGAGTCCTAGTAACTTATATGTAGCTCTAATTAACTTATCTAATCCACTTTCCTCAATACCCAATTCCTTTAAAAATGACTCTTTGTCATCAGCGTTCAATTCGCTCAATTCGCTTTCAATTTTAGCACACATTACGACACATTCTGCGTTATTGTTTAAAGCGTGTTCTCTTACTAAATCTATATATTTATTTCCCTCTATTAAATCATCTTCTTTTATGTTTGCGACATATATAACTGGTTTTAAAGATAATAAACCAAATGATTTAAGTATTATTTGTTCTTCTTTTGAGTATTCTAACTTTCTAGATGGTATTCCATTATTTAATGATTCTCTTATTCTTTTAAATAAATCAACTTCTAGTAGGGCATCTTTGTCTTTAGTAGTCATTGCCTTTTTTTCTACTTTTTCTAGTCTAGATTCTACTATTTCCAAATCAGATATCATAAGTTCCATTTCTAGTGTTTCTATATCTCTAAGAGGATCTACTGTGTTTTCAACATGAATTATTTTATCATCATCAAAACATCTAACAACTTCACATATAGCGTCTACTTCTCTTATGTGTGTTAAAAATTTATTACCTAATCCTTCTCCTTTTGATGCGCCTTTTATCAAACCTGCTATATCTATAAATTCATATGTTGCTGGTATTGTTTTATTAGGTATATACATATCTTCTAATTTTAATAACCTTTTATCTGGTACTATTACAACTCCCACATTAGGATCTATAGTTGCAAAAGGATAATTGGCCGCTAGTATATTTTTCTTAGTAATTGCGTTAAATAAAGTGGATTTACCAACATTTGGCAACCCCACTATTCCTGCTTTTAAACTCATGAACCCTCCTATAGTGTTGGGAATATTCCTGGTCCCATTGGAACATTTATTATATACCAACAAAGTATATAAATCATCCAAAATAATGTAATTCCTATAAAATATGGGAATAATCCCTTGTATACTTCTTTTATTTTTAATTCATCATTCTTTTTTCCATATATTAATATCATTCCTAAAAACACTATAAAGTATGGGAATAATGGTGTAATTATATCAGATGAAGAACCCGCAAGTTTATAGACTATCTGTAAGAACTCTGGAGTAACATTTGCTTTCATAAATTCAGGTGTTACTATAGGTCCTAGTATTGCTATTTTTGTGAGTGCTGATGGTTCTAGTATATTAACTAATAATATTAGTATAAAGAATATAAATATAAGTGGTATTGCCGAAAAATTCATGCTTTCAACTAAGTTTGCTATCCATATAGTAAATACTGTTCCAATATTACTCTTTTGAAATAACGCTATTAATTGAGAAGCTAAGAATAATAGTATTAATACTCCTCCTATATTATTTAAAGAATTATATAGATATGTTGGAAGTCCTTTTGAACTCTTTAAAGTACCTGTTATAGTGCCATATATCCATCCACATATTAATAACATAGCTAGTATTGTAAAGGATAATCCTTCTGCTACATACGAATTTGGACTAAATATTCTAGTAAATGTATCTTTTACATCATAATCAAGTAATAAACCAGATAGTGGTGCTCCTGTTGGAATAAGCATATATACAAAGAATACAGAAAGTAGTATTACTACTATTCCACAATAGAGTAATGCTCTTCTTTTTTTCTTTTTAGGTATTTCTTCTTCAGATAAAACTTCATCTAACTTATATTTTGCAAGTCTCTTTGTAGTAAATCTTTCAGTAATATAAGTTATTAGGAATGCTAAACCTATTGTTCCAACGATTTCAAAGAAGATATTACCCGTTAAATTCATTTTGTATGTAGGATCTATTAATTTTGCTCCTAGTAATATGTTATTTAAAGAATCAAAATCAACCTGTGACGTTATAAAATTTATTCCAGAGCCTGCTGTTATACCTACAAATGATGCAAATATTGCTACCATTGGATTTCTATTATTAGCTAAAAATAGTATTGCAGAAATAGGTATGAGTAAGGTAAATGCTACTTCTCCAATAATATTTGATAGTATAGAAATAAGTACTATTATAAATGTTAACCAAAATTTATTTATCTTTTTTTGCCATGATTCAAATACTGCAGAAAACAATCCAGTCTTCTCTGCAAAACCGACACCTATCATTATAAACAAGAACATTGCAAGTGGTTTAAAGTTAATAAAGTTTGATACTACACTACCAATCAAATACCTTATTCCTTCTCTAGAAAATAATGATTCTACAGATACTAACTTAGAATCTAGTGTTCCAGTTATTGCATTTTTTACAAAATATGTTCCCTCCCAATTTAAGGCAGAACCTACTATACTAAAAATAAATGTAAATATAATTAATCCTACAAAAAAGAATATTGTATTGTTAAACCAAGCTCTACTCTTATTTCCTTGAATTTCTTCCATGTTACTCAACCACTTTCTTCAATCTTTTTTCAAAATCTAATCTTGTTATCATAACAACTCGATCACACTTTGTACATTTCAATTTTATGTCTATTCCAGTTCTAATTACTTCCCATTTATTCTCACCACATGGATGAGCTTTTTTCATTACAACCAAAGACCCTTCTTTATATTCTTTCATACATCCTCAATCTAAATTTATCTCTAATATTTCTAGTATTCTATTTAAATCTTCTTTTGATACATAACTAATTTGTATTTTGCTGTTTGATACTGAAACTTTAGTATCTAGTTTTTCTTTTAATGCATCTTCTACATATTTGTACTCTATACTTTTTTCTTTTCTTATAATAGGTGTTCTTCTCTTGTAAGAACCATCTATTAAAGACTCTAAATTTCTAACACTTAAGTTTTCATTTATAACTCTATTAGCAAGAGTTTCAATTTGATAATGATCTTCTAGTTTGCTTAACACTCTAGCGTGTCCCATAGATATATCTCTTTTTAATAGCATATCTTGAACAGTAAGAGGCAAATTTAAAAGACCTATCATATTTGTAATATGACTTCTACTTTTTCCTAGTTTGCTTGCTAAATCTTCTTGTGTTATTTGTAGAGAATTTATTATATCTTTATAAGCGTTTGCTTCTTCTATTGCCGTTAAATCCTCTCTTTGAAGATTTTCAAGTAGTGCGATTTGCATCATTTGTTCATCACTAAAATCTCTAACAATTGCTGGTATTGTAGAAAGGCCTGCCATTTTACTTGCTCTAACTCTTCTTTCTCCAGCAATTATTTCATAACCTCTAACACTTTTTTTAACAATTATGGGTTGAAAAACACCATATGTTTTAATTGAATCAGATAACTCCTTTAAAGACTCTTCATCAAATACCTTTCTTGGTTGATATGGATTTTTTCTTAAATCATCTAAATTTATTTCTATTACTTCATCACTAGTAGCCGTTTGTCTAATTCTTTCTTCTAACTTTTCAATTTCTAAACTTTCAGAATTAAATAGTTCTTCCAATCCCTTACCTAAAGCTCTTCTTTTAGTTTCCATTTCTAACTATCACTTCCTTTGCTAAGTTTAAGTATGCATCTGTTCCTCTACTAGTAGGATCATATACATGTATAGGTTTTCCATAAGATGGTGCCTCTGATAACTTTACTAGTCTTGGTATAAGTGTATCATAAACTCTCTCTTTAAAGTATCCTCTTATTTCATTTACTACTTCTAGTCCTAATTTTGTTCTATTATCCAACATAGTAAGAAGTACTCCCTCTATGTCTAATTTTGGATTTAAATTCTTTTGAACCAACATTATAGTGTTTAATAACTGCATTATTCCTTCTAAAGCAAAGAATTCACATTGAACAGGTATTATTACTGAATCAGATGCCACGAGTGAGTTTGTAGTAAGCAGTCCTAAAGATGGGGGACAATCTATTATTATGTAGTCATAATATTGTTTTAACTGAAATATATGTTTTTTTAATTGTGATGTTTTTATAAAACTCGAATCTTTTGCACTTCTATTTAATAGTTCTATATCCATACCCGCTAAATTTATTGTTGCTGGTATTACATCTAGATTTTTATATTTTGTTCTAACGATAGATTTTGCTACATCTATTTTGTCTAGCATTACATCGTATACACTATAAATTGCATCTCCTTTATTTATTCCAACACCAGTAGATGCATTACCTTGTGGATCAAAATCTATGAGCAAAGTTTTTTTACCTAAGTAACCTAAACATGCTGATAAATTTATACTGGTAGTAGTTTTACCCACTCCACCTTTTTGATTTACTATAGATATTATTTTGCCCATATCATCCTCCCCATAACTCTAGTTATATTTTACCAAAAAAAAAGACTTTTGAAAATGATTTTATGTGTTCTCTTCGTGTCTTCTCAATTTATCAGCAATTTCTTTTATTTTTCTAAATCTGTGATTAATTCCTGATTTTGTAACTTTTTTTAATGTGTCTTTACTTATAATATTACTTAGTTCTAACAAAGATGCTTCATTATATTTTTTTCTATATTCTATTGTTTCAACTAACTTTGAATCTAACATGTCTAAAGACATATATTTTTCTATTATTTCTATATCCTTTAGTTGTCTAGATGCCATATTGAATGTTTTTTCTACATTAGCTTGCTCACAGTTATTAAGCCTATTTACCATATTCATATAATCTTTATATATTCTTACATCTTCAAAGTACATTACAGCATTATTAACCCTTAAAATTCTAAGAAAATCTCCAATCTTTTCTCCTTCTTTTATGTATACCACAAAGTTGTTTTTTCTTTCTATTAACTTACTGTTTAATGAAAAACTATCTAAAAGTTCGCATACAAATATAGCATAATCATAGTCATCTAAAGAAAACTCTAAATGATATGTAGATGATTTGGGATCGCTTATAGATGCCTTTGATAAGAATAAACCCTTTAAATATGCTACTTTTTCTTCATCACCATAATAAATATATTCTTTAGGAATATTTATAAAATATCCAGAATCATTTGTTAACGATAAACTGGTAAGTATTTCTTCTTTTTTTATTTTTATTTCTAATAAATAAGAATAGTTGCTTTTAAAGTTATATTTCTTTCTTACTGTTATTTTTGCTCTAGTGTTGTATATATCATTTAATAATTCAAATATAAAATTTGATATTATTTGGTTATCAGTTTCTATAATTATTGAGTCTTTTGTAACTACAGCATTATTTCTAAGGTATGCTGAAAGAAAAGATATGCGTTCTATCTTAGTCATTTCATTTTTTAATACTTCTTCTTTAACACCTTTAGAAAAAGACATATTACTCCTCTTTATTCAAGTATAATATTGCACTATTGGCTGCAACAGCACCCTCACCAACAGCATTTGATACTTGATATAGTCTTTTATAAGTGACATCGCCACAAGCGAATACTCCATCTATACTTGTTTTCATATCTCTATCTACCACTATATAGTCGTCAGCTTTATTTAATTCAATAAAGTTACTCGCTGGATGACTTCCCAAAATAACAAATAGGCCATCTATTTTCAGTGTTTTTTCACCGACAGTAATACTATTTACACTGCCATTTAGTTCTGTTATATCATCTATATTAGAATCATAAAACTCAATATTATCAAAATTATCTTGTTTTAGTCCAACTACATATACTTTACTCGCTATTTTAGATAGATACTTCGCTTCTTCTAATCCTTGTTCATCTTTAGTATAAACTGAAACAATTTTATCCTTATATAAAGCACCATCACATACAGCACAGTAACTAATACCTCTACCAATTAATTTTTTTTCTATATCCAAACCCGTTTCTATAGGTTTTCTTCCACTTGCAATAATTACTGCTTTCGCTTCTATTTCTTCTTTATCTGTTACTACTAGCTTTTTTATACCTGTATCTAAGATATTTATTACATTTCCATAAATATATGGAACATTTAGTGCTTGCATTTGACTAAATATATTGAACGCTAAAGATGGCCCATCAGAATCTATAACACCTGGATAGTTATCTATTTTATTTACCCTATTTAATTGTCCTCCTGGAGCAGTAGATTCTATTATCGCAACATTTACATTAGCTCTTTTTAAATATATGGCTGCAGTCATTCCAGATACCCCAGAACCTATAACTAAAACATCAAAATTTGATTTCATCAGCAAACTCCTCATCATATAGATTTTCAAATTTAGAAGATAATAGTTGCTTAACAAAGATAATAATTCCTATTAAAACTAATATTAACGATATAATTTGTGCGACTTTAAAGTTATTGAACATTAAGCTATCTGTTCTCATAGCCTCAATAAAGAATCTTCCGACTCCATACCATATAAAGTAAATAGATGTTAGTTGTCCTAATTTTAAATATTTATAAAATTTTCTTATTAATATAAGCACTATAAATCCTAATAGACACCATAAAAACTCATAATAAAATGTTGGATGATAATAAACACCGTCTATATTCATCTGATTTATTACAAAGTTTGGAACTATCATCATAGACTCTAAAACTTTTTTTGAAACAATTCCACCATGTGCTTCACCATTAAAGAAATTTCCCCATCTTCCAATAGCTTGACCTAATATTAAACCAACAAACATAATATCAAATGTTTTTATTATACTTGTCCCATACTTCTTACAATATATAGCTGTAGTTATTATTCCAAATATTATAGCTCCATGTATTGCAAGTCCACCATTCCATACTTTATATATTTCTCCTAAATTAGAATTATAGTAATCTAAATTAAACGCTACATAATAAAGTCTTGCTCCTATTATTCCAAATATTATTACCCAAAATATTAAGTTCCCCATAAATTCTTTATCATATCCATATTTTTTTGATTCAATCCATATAGTCGTATATGCGAATATAATTCCAATTATTATAATAATTGAATAATAAGTTATCTTTATAAATCCTAAATCTAATACATTGTTCATAAATACCTCTTTATTTATTATACACCATTTTTATATAACTTTCTTTAAATATTCCCCCGTATAAGACTTTTTTATTTTGATTATATCTTCGGGAGTTCCTTCTCCAATTATGTATCCACCCAAGTCTCCACCTTCTGGTCCTAAATCTATTATATGATCTGATACTTTTATTACATCTAAATTATGTTCTATTACAATTACGGTATCTCCATTATCTACTATATTATTTAATATCATTAATAGTTTTTTTATATCATCTGCGTGTAATCCAGTAGTTGGTTCATCTAATAAGAATAAACTTTTACCTGTGGGCCTTTTTTGTAATTCTTTTGCTAATTTTACCCTGCTTGCTTCACCTCCACTTAAGGTAACAGCACTTTGTCCTAATTTTAAATAACCAAGTCCAACACTACCCAATGTTTGTAATTTATGTTTTACTTTTGGTATATTTTCAAAGAAAGTTAAAGCGTCTTCTACAGTCATATTTAGAATATCCGCAATATTTTTATCTTTAAATTTTATTTCTAATGTTTCTCTATTATATCTAGAACCATTACATATTTCACAAGGTACATATACATCTGGTAAAAAGTGCATCTCTATTTTTTTAACACCATCACCGAAACACGCTTCACATCTTCCACCTTTTACATTAAATGAAAATCTTCCTTTTTTATATCCTCTTATCTTTGATTCTTTTGTACTTTCAAATACTCCTCTTATGTCATCAAAAACCCCTACATAAGTTGCAGGATTACTTCTTGGTGTTCTACCTATTGGATCTTGTGATATTTCTACTACCTTATCTATATGTTCTAATCCTTTTATACTTTTATATTCTCCCGGTTTAGATTTACTTGAGTATAGATTGGATGCCACTATTTTATATAAAGTTTCATTTACTAATGAACTTTTACCACTTCCAGAAACTCCCGTTATACAAACTAATTTACCTAAAGGAATCTTAACATCTATATTTTTTAAATTATTATGTTTACATCCTTTTATTTCTATGTATTTGCCATTACCTTTTCTTCTACTTTTTGGAACATCTATTTTCTCTTTACCGCTTAAATATCTTCCAGTAATACTAGCATCATTTGCCATTACCTCTTTTGGAGTTCCTTTTGCTACTACATATCCTCCTAAAGCACCAGCTTTAGGTCCTATATCGATTAAATAGTCAGCCTGTAGCATAGTATCCTCATCGTGTTCTACTACGATTAAAGTGTTGCCTAAATCCCTCATTTCAAATAAAGAATTTATTAACTTTTGATTATCTCTTTGATGAAGTCCAATGCTTGGTTCATCTAATACATATATCATTCCAGATAACCTAGAACCAATTTGAGTAGCAAGTCTTATTCTTTGAGATTCACCACCACTTAATGATCCTGCCATTCTATTTAAGTTTAAATATTCTAAACCCACATTCAATAAAAAATTCAATCTATCTTTTATATCTTTTAATAATATTTCAGATATTTCTTTTTCTTCATCTCCTAATTTTAAGTTGTTTAAAAAATTGTATATTTTACTTATACTCAAATTACTTAATTCATATATATTCTTATTATCAATATATATTGATAATGAGGATTCTCTTAGTCTCGCTCCATTACACAGAGTACAAGTTAGTTCGGTCATATAAGTTTCTAACCAACTTCTTATAAATTCACTGTTAGTTTCTAAATATCTTCTTTCTAAATTTGGGCATAAACCTTCATATTCTTCATATTTATTTATATTGTTTCCACTTCTAGTAGAAAAATTAAATTTTATTTTTTCTTTTGAACCATATAAGATTTTATCTAAATCTTTTCTTGGTATGTCTTTTATCTTTTTATCCATATCTATGCTGTAATGTTTGCATACTATTTCTAACATTTGTTTATATATATTCACATCGTCCATATTATTAAATGGAATTATACCATTATTTAAGGTTTTATCTTTATCTGGAATTATTAAGTCTTCGCTTATTTTTAATTTAAAACCCAAACCTTTACATTCAGAACAAGCACCATATGGAGAATTAAATGAGAATATTCTAGGTTCTAATTCTCCAATAGAAAAATCACAATGAGGACACGCGAAATGTTCGCTCATTAACATCTCTTTATCTCCAATTACATCTATTATTACTTTCCCTTTAGATAGTTTAGTAGCAATCTCTATGGATTCAAATAATCTTCCTCTAATTTCTTCTTTTATTACCAATCTATCTATTATTACATCTATATCTGTTCTTTTATTTTTTTCTAGTACAATATCTTCGCTCAAATCCCTTTGTTCTTTATTTATCCTTATTCTAGAATATCCATCTTTTCTAAGGTCATCTATTAGTTCTTTATGAGTTCCTTTTTCTCCTCTTATTATAGGAGATATTATCATTAATTTTGTTCCAATATCATATTTTAAAATTCTATTTACCATTTCTTCTACACTTTGACGCTTAATAGGAACTTTGTGATTTGGACAATATGGAGTTCCTATTCTAGCATACAGCAATCTCAAATAATCGTATATTTCAGTTACTGTTCCAACTGTACTTCTTGGATTATTGTTGGTTGTTTTTTGATCTATACTTATCGCGGGACTTAAACCTTCAATTGAGTCAACATCTGGTTTATCAGATACTCCTAAGAACTGTCTAGCATATGAACTTAAACTTTCAACATATCTTCTTTGTCCTTCAGCATAAATTGTATCGAACGCTAAAGAGCTCTTTCCACTTCCTGAAACACCAGTCATTACTACTAGTTTATTTCTTGGAATATTTATATTTATGTTTTTTAAATTATTTTCTCTAGCACCCTTTATTATTATTTCATCCATATTCATCACCTTCTAAAAATATTTGTTATTTTATTTTCATTTCAAACAAGATATCTCTTAATTCCATTGCTTTTTCAAAGTCTAAGTTCTTAGCAGCTTCTAGCATTTCTTCTTCTACTTGTTTAATTAGTCTTTCTTCTTCTTTTTTTGATATCTTTTCAACTTTTATTTCTTCTTCATTAGAGATTAAATCTCTTATTTCTTTTGTTATTGTTTTAGGAGTTATATCATTTAATTTATTATATTCTTCTTGTATCATTCTTCTTCTATTTGTTTCTTTTATCGCGTTTTCCATACTAGGACTAATGGAGTCAGCATACATAATAACATGCCCACTCACATTTCTAGAACATCTACCGATAGTTTGTATTAAACTTCTGTCGCTTCTTAAAAAACCTTGTTTATCAGCATCTAAAATAGCAACTAAACTTACCTCGGGTATATCTAATCCTTCTCTAAGCAGATTTATACCGACCAAAACATCGTATACTCCAAGTCTCAAATCCCTTATTATTTTGACTCTTTCTAAGGTTTTAACTTCACTATGGAGATATGCAACTTTTATATCTAAATTCTTTAAATAATTAGTAAGTTCCTCTGACATTTTTATAGTCAAAGTTGTAATTAAAACTCTTTCATTCAATTCTTGCCTTTTATTTATTTCTTTTATCAAATCATCTATTTGATTTTTACTTGGTCTAATTTCTACAGTAGGATCTAATAGTCCCGTTGGTCTTATTATTTGTTCTACTACCTTTTTATTTACTAATTCCAACTCATAATCTCCTGGTGTTGCCGAGACATAAATAGCTTGATTAATTTTATCTTTGAATTCATCGAATTTAAGGGGTCTATTATCTAAGGCACTAGGTAGTCTAAATCCATAATCTACCAATACTTGTTTTCTGGATCTATCCCCATTATACATACCTCGAACTTGAGGTAGTGTCACGTGAGATTCATCTACTACAAACAAAAAATCTTTAGGAAAGAAGTCTATAAGAGTTGTTGGAGTCTCTCCTTCCCCTCTTAAAGCAAGATGTCTAGAATAGTTTTCTATACCTGTACAAAAACCAGTTTCTAACATCATCTCTATATCATAGTTAGTTCTTTGTTCTAATCTTTGATATTCTAGTAGTTTATTGTTTTCCTTTAAGTACTCTAATCTTTCTTTTAATTCTTCTTTTATTCTTTCAATACTTATTTTTAATTTCTCATAATCTGTTACAAAGTGACTTGCAGGATATATACTTACTGTTTTCTTTTCCTTTAGTATTAAACCTGTAACTACTTCAAATTCACTAATTCTTTCTATTTCATCACCAAAGAATTCTATTCTTATACCGTTAGATCTTTCGTTACTTGGAATTACTTCTACTATGTCTCCTTTTGCTCTAAATGTTCCTCTTTTAAAATCAATATCATTTCTCTCATAAAGCATTTCTACTAATCTAAGTAGCACTTTGTTTCTTTCAATTATATCTCCTGTATTTAATATTAACATATGGTTTCTATATTCTTCGACTTCACCAATACCATATATACAAGATACACTAGATACTACGATTACATCTCTTCTATCTAGTAATGCCGAAGTTGCACTGTGTCTCAATTGATCTATTTCATCATTTATAGAGGCATCTTTTTCGATATATGTATCCGAACTAGGTACATATGCCTCTGGTTGATAATAATCATAATAAGATACAAAGTACTCTACTCTATTTTCTGGGAATAACTCTTTAAATTCACTATAAAGTTGGCCAGCAAGAGTTTTATTGTGTGCTAAAACAAGAGTGGGTTTTTGTACTCTTTCAATTACATTTGCAATAGTAAAAGTTTTACCAGTTCCAGTTGCTCCCAAAAGAACTTGATTTTTATCGTTATTGTTTAATCCTTTTACAAGTTCATCAATCGCTTTTGGTTGATCACCAGAAGGTTTATATTCCGACCTTATTTTAAACATAAATACCTCTTAGAAATAACTTAAAATATTATAACATAAATACGTATAAAAAAATCACTTCATATGAAGTGATCTAATTATTTGTTTTCTATCTTTATTCTAACTGTTTTCACTTTTGGACTATATGTGACTCTGGTATCTGAACCAGTTATCTTTAGTGATAGTTCGTGTTCTCCTATACCATATCCAGATAAGTCTACAATTGCCTTTATAGAAGTAGCGTCTATAGATGTCACTACTGTCTCTACACCTTTTAAAAGAACAGTTATTTCAGAATCCTCTTTTGTTAAAGCCGTTGCCTTATACTTATCCGATAATCCCTCTATATTTATTCTAACACCCCCTATTTCCTTAGTTGTTTCATCTCCAATTGTTACATTTACTACAGTACTATTTTTACTTATAAACTTTACTCCAGTAGGTTTTTCTATAGTTGCTGTTATTCGTTTATCTGCATTAAGCTTATCTATATTAACTTCTATCGGTATAAATGAAATAGTATCTAATGCTGTTTGATCACCATATATACTTACTTCCTTTATGTCACTAGATATTGAGCTTATAGCTTTACCAAATGCCAGTGTTCCTTTAGGAATTAGTTTTATTGGAACAACCTTATTTGGAGAAGTTATTGTAACTTTTGCTGTTACTTTTGATGGTACTGTTTCCGTTTCTACTATATTACCTTTATTATCGTAGGCAACCAAGGGAATATCTGTTAATTCTAATGTACCAACATCTGGATTGCTTAGATTATTTATATCTACTAACGCCTTAACACTAGCAACGTTCTTTAACTTATGTTCAGCATCTTTTATTATTACTTCTTGTCTATCTATATCTACATTACTTACCACTAATCTCGAGTTGAGTTTATCTTGATTTACTATATCAACGTCAATAGTTCTTACCTCAGACACTTTTGTATATATTACTACAGACGCTATAGATGGATCTAATTTATAATTTATACTATCTATCGCACCTTTATATTTTAAAGTTACTTTGTGAGAGCCTTGTTTTAAATCTTTTAAATCTATAGATACATCGTGAGTTGGAAGTTGTTTTGCTAAATAAAGATCGGATTTTCTTCCTATTAAAGTAATATCTACAGTATTAGGAAGCCCTTCTATAACATATGCCTCTTCATTGTATATAGCGTTTACTTTTTGACCATATATTACTTCTGCTGTTGTTTCTGCCAAACTTAGTGATTTAGTATCTATAAAGAAGAATACTATTAAAGCAAGTACCAATGATATTAATACTAAACTACTCTTATTCGTAAATAATTTTTCAAAACCCTTTAACTTATCTTTGAAAAAGTCAAATATCTTTACAAAGAATTTAGTTATTGGAAGAATTATTAATCTATCTATTACTTTAATTAACACCTTGAAAAAATGTTTTATACCCATCATTCTTCATCACCTTCTTTTGTAACAATTTCCACTTCATCGAAAGATTCTGTCTTAGGTTCTAACTCTTCAATTAAAAGACTTTTAGTTTCTTCTAAAGTTAAATTATAATTTAACTCTCCATTTATAGCCAAAGATATTCTTCCTGTTTCTTCAGATACTATTAATGCAATACAATCAGATTCCTCACTTATACCTAAAGCAGCTCTATGTCTTGTTCCTAGTCTTTTACCTATTCTCATATCTATACTTGTTGGAAATACTGCACCTGCAGAAGATATTTTATCTCCTTGTATTATTACACCACCATCGTGAAGTGGATTATTTGGGAAAAATATAGAAACTAATAGTTCACTAGAAATTTTAGCGTATATTTTTTTAGATCTTTCAATATAATCTCTTAAGCTTACATCTCTTTCAATTACAATTAAAGCACCAATTTTAGATTTTTTTAGATAGTCTACTGCTTGCATTATCTCAAACACTAACTCTTCTCTTTCGCCTATTGTTAAGGTTTTATGCCTTCCTAACAACTGGGTTCTACCAATTTGTTCCAATGCTCCTCTAATTTCAGGTTGGAATATTATTATTAGTGCCAAAGGACCCCACATAATTAAGTATTCAAATATTAAGCCTATTGTTACAAGTCCTAAAGCATTGCTCAATAACTTTATAAGTAATAGTGCGATAATACCCTTAAATAACAATGTCATCTTAACATTATTTCTAATACTTTTTAATATAAAATAAAATACAAACCATACTAGTATTACGTCTATTATTTTTTTAACTACAGTCCATACTGTTTCAAGTGTCATATTTCCTCCTAAACTCTATTATGAGATTTATATTTATAAAACGCATATCCGAATATCACTAATAATATTATAGCAAAACCCAGTACAAAATATAAGCCTATTGCTATTCTTCCTAAGCTCATCTTATTCGCATTAAACTCTAAATTTATATCCTTTAATACTCCATTTTTAGAGTACTTCCATGTATAAGTTCCAGTGTCTAAATTAACCTTATCTGCGTTATTACTAGTAACTTCAAATGGTAGAGTTATATTTATTTTTACTTCATCTATCAAACTTCCATATAAATCTTCTTCTTCAAATATCTTTATTTCGTCTCTTGGTTTTAGTTTGTATGCAAATATATATGTATTTCCATTATTTATAATATTAAATGTATCAAATAAACTTGCTTTTACAATATTATTTTGTTTATAACTCAAAAAATCTAAGTAAGTTGTTTTCGCTATTACTTTAGCATAACTATTATCTACAACCTTTTCATACATATACATTGAATACCTTGGATCACTCTTATATCCATCCACATTTAACTCAACAAAAGAATCTACATCTAAGTTTTGTTTTTTTACACTAAATATAGAATCCCTTATAATTATATCCTCATCTATAATAAAATCCTTATTTATATTTAAGTTATATTCAGCAGTACATCCTGTAAGTAATACAATAAATATAAACATTAAAATTATTTTCTTAATCATAATGACCCTCTTTATCATAATAATTATAACACAAAAAGAAAACTATTAACAAGTTATTGTTAATAGTTTATAAGCCTTTTACTGATTAACTGTTTTAGGATTTCGATCTCCCCAACAAGTTACGGTTGGTACTTGCGTTATTTTTCCTCTACAACTATCCATCGCAATTGAACTTGTTGGATAATCATATCCCGATGTCTGTTTAGCTTTAGTAAAAGTATCGGTGTAAACATATGCATATCTGTTTGTTGTATTAGAACTTGTCGTACAAAGAGATGGGTTGCTAAATGCTATGGGGTTTGCTGCTTTACAAGCATTTGTTGCATCATTTGATGTAGCATAAGAATAACCACTATATTTTTTTGTACCATCGGAATTAGTAAATATATATCTGTATTTCGTTGTTGAACTAACTAAATATCCACAAGTTCCACTAGCCACTCTTTCCTTAGCTTTTGAAGTTGCTTCACAAGCCGCTTTTGCGTTTGCTTCAGATGTGTATATCCAATCACTATATGCATTTGAACCCGTATAATTATTTGTCATTCCATATCTATACCTAGACACAGTCACTGGAGTAGGTTGAGTTACAGTTACAATACATGTAGTATATTTAGAAA
>CAZJQU010000006.1:0-27507 GCA_964548645.1 uncultured Muribaculaceae bacterium | reverse complement strand
TACTTTTTCTATGTCTTAATTTATGATACAATGTTCTTAGGTGAATATATGAAAAACATAATAGAAAAAATTTATGAATATAGTTTAGAAGATATGATGGGAAGAAGTTTTGGAAGATATGCTAAATTTATCATTCAAGATAGAGCAATTCCAGATGTTAGAGATGGTTTAAAACCAGTACAAAGAAGAATACTTTATTCTATGTATAAAGATAAATACACATACGATAAACCATATAGAAAGTCCGCTAGAGCTGTAGGTGATATAATGGGTAAATATCACCCACATGGAGACTCATCTATATATGACGCTATGGTTAGACTTAGTCAATATTGGAAGGTAAATACTCCTTTTATAGATATGCAAGGTAACAATGGATCTATAGATGGAGATTCTGCTGCGGCAATGCGTTATACTGAAGCTAGATTATCTAAAATATCAGAAGAACTATTAAAAGATATAGAGAAAAATACAGTAATAATGTCTTTAAACTACGATGATAGTTTGGAAGAACCGACAGTGTTACCTGCTAGATTTCCAAATCTCTTGGTAAATGGTTCTACAGGTATAAGTGCTGGATATGCTACTAATATTCCCCCTCACAACTTAGGAGAAGTAATAGATGCTACGATACATAGAATAGATCAACCAAATTGTAGACTAGATACTCTTATGAATATAATAAAAGGACCAGATTTTCCAACTGGTGGTATAGTAGAAGGAAAGGCAGGATTAGAGGAAGCATATAAAACTGGTAGAGGAAGAGTTATATTAAAGGGAAGAACTTCTTTTGAAAAGATAAAAGGAAAAGATACTTTAGTAATAACAGAAATACCTTACGATGTAAATAAATCAAACTTAGTAAAACAAATAGATGAAATAAGAGTAAATAAAAAAATCGATGGAATAGCAGAAGTTAGAGATGAGTCTGATAGAGAAGGTTTAAGAATAGCGGTAGACTTAAAAAAAGATTTTAATAAAGAACTAATATTAAACTACTTATTAAAGAATACTCAATTACAGACATCATTTAATTTTAATATGATAGCAATTGTAAATAGAAGACCTAAACAGTTAGGTATTTTTGAAATATTGGATGCTTATATTGAACATCAAAAAGAAATAGTAACTAAAAGATCAGAGTTCGACTTAGAACACGCTAAAGAAAGATTTCATATAGTAGAAGGTTTTTTAAAAGCTATGAGTATACTAGATGAAGTGATAAAAGTAATTAGACAAAGTAAAAATAAACAAGATGCACAAGATAACCTAGTAAAGACTTTTGATTTTAGTGGGTTACAAGCAGAAGCTATTGTAATGTTACAACTGTATAGATTAACTAATACGGATGTATTATCTTTAGAAGAAGAATTAAAGAATTTAAATATTATTATAAATGGATTAAAAGCAATACTTTCAGATGAATCTAAGTTGTTAGACGCTATAAAAAATGAACTTAGAAGAATTAAAAGAGAGTATGGAAAAGATAGAAAGACCGATATAGTAGAAGAAGTAAGTGAAATCAAGATAGACAATACTATGATGATATCTAAAGAAGATGTAATCGTAGTAATAACTAAAGATGGATATGTAAAAAGAGTATCTAATAAATCTTATGCAGCGAGCAAAGATGAAGATCCTGCATTAAAAGAAGGAGATTACATTATAGGTTTATATGAGCTTAGTACATTAGACACTGTGTTATTGTTTACTAGTTTAGGTAATTATTTATATTTACCTGTTCATGAAATAGTAGATACAAAATGGAAAGAACTTGGTAAACATATAAGTAATATAATAACTTTAAAAGAAAATGAATCTATAGTTTCTAGTATGCCTGTAGTAGATTTTGATAAAGAAATATATGTAACTACATTTACGGAACTAGGAATGATTAAAAAAACACTATTAAAAGAATATTATGCCCAAAGATATTCTAAACCTATGAGCAATATGAAAATAAAATCAAATGACAAAGTAATAGGTGTAAGTTGTGAGAATAACTCTGATACGCTAGTAATAACAGATTCTGGATATGCACTTAAATTTGATACATCAGAAGTATCTATAACAGGTATAAGAACAAGTGGAGTAAAAACAATAAATCTAAAACAAGATAAAGTCGTATCTGGAACGATACCATCTTTGGAATATATAACACTAGTAATGGATAAAGGTAATTTAAAGAGAGTAAAAATATCTGAAATAGAAAAACTAACTAGGTCAAGAAGAGGTGTTTCAATAGTAAAAGCTGTTAAGAGTAAACCTCAAAAAATAGTATCTGCAGTAGAAGTCGGCTCTAAAGACAATATAGGTTTAAAAACTAAAACCACTATTAAAATAATTAAATCCTCTGAAGTGCCTATAATGGACTTACAAAGTATAGGTTCTAGTATTATGAAAGATAGTATAGTAGATGCATTTATAGTTTCCACATTAGAAAAAGAAGAAGCAATAATAGAAAAAAGCGAATTAAATTTAGAGGATATAGACGATCAAATTTTAACTATTGATACATTTTTAAAAGAATTAGAATAGGAGGTAACATGAGAGCAATTATAACAGCTGGTGGAACTGGTGGACATATATATCCCGCTTTAGCAATATATGAGAAGATAATGGAAATGGAACCAGATTCAGAAATTCTTTACATTGGAACAACAAATAGAATGGAAAAAGATATAATTCCAAATAAAAATATAAAATATATTGGTTTAGAAGTATATGGACTTAAAAGAAGTCTAAGTATAAAAAATATTAAATCTATATTTTATTACTTACTAGCAATTATAAAATCAAAAAAAATAATAAAAGAATTTAAACCAGATGTAGTAATTGGAGTTGGTGGCTATATAACTGCTCCTGTTTTAAAAGCAGCTCATAAGTTAAATATAAAAACAGTAATTCACGAACAAAACAGTTATTTTGGTCTATCTAATAAAATCTTACTAAAAAACACAAATATCATATTTACATCTTTACCAGACACTATAAACTATGCAAAAGAATATAAAGACAAAATAGTTTATTCGGGTAATCCTTGCAGTGAAACAGCATTAAATAAGAAGAAGATAAATAAAGAAACATATGGATTCACTAAATCTAAAAAGTTAGTAATGATAGTAATGGGTTCTTTAGGTTCTATGGTGGTTAACGACAAAATGAAAGAAATAATACCTATGTTTAAAGATAAACCATATGAGGTATTGTTTGTAACAGGTAATGACTATTATTCTAGCTTTAAAGATATAAAACTAGATAATATAAAAATATATCCATTTATAGAAGATATAGTTAGAGTAATGAAAGAAGTAGACTTAATAGTATCTCGTGCTGGAGCAACCACCATAAGCGAGATAATCGCGTTATCTATACCATCTATTCTAGTGCCATCTCCATATGTAACAGATAACCATCAGCACAAAAATGCACTAGATTTAGTAAATAAAAAAGCAGCTATTCTCTTAGAAGAAAAAGATATAGAAGGATTAGTATACTCTATAGATAGTATAATAAATGATGATTCAAAATTAAAGTCTATAAAAGAAAATTTAAATGAATTTAAAGTGAGTAACAGTGCAACAACTATATATAAAAACATTAAAAAGTTAATAGGAGATTAATATGAATATAGTTTCAAAGATAAAAAAACTAAAAATAGGAAAAATATTAGAAAATGAAGTGATGAGTAAACACTCCACTTATAAAGTTGGGGGTAAAACAACCATTGTTTATCCTAAAAATTTAGAAAAATTAATCTCTTTAATTAAACTATTAAGAGAAAATGATATAGAATATAGAGTTTTAGGTAATGGTTCTAATATAATATTCAAAGATGAACCTTATAATGGAATAATAATAAACTTAAAAGAATTTAAAGACATATCGATAGATGGTTCTATAATTAAAGTTGAAAGTGGCTTTAATTTAGTTAAACTTGCATATAAAGCATCTAATTTAGGACTAACGGGATTAGAGTTCGCAACTGGAATACCAGGAACTGTAGGTGGAGCAGTATATATGAATGCTGGTGCCTATAAAACAGATATGGGATATATAGTAAGTGAGGTTAGAGTTCTTACACCAGATTTAAAAATAAAAACATTATACAATAAAGATATGAATTTTCGTTATAGAACTTCTTTTATAAAAGAAAATCCTGGATACATATGTTTAGAAGTTAAAATAATACTAAAAAAAGGTAGAGTCCTAGATATATTAAATTTAATAGAAGATAGAAAACAAAAAAGATTTATGACGCAACCATTAGAGTTTCCTTCTGCAGGAAGTGTATTTAGAAATCCAGAAAACGATTTTGCTGGGAGACTAATAGAAGAATGTGGGTTAAAGGGTAAAAAAATTGGTGGTGCTATGATAAGCGAAAAGCATGCAAACTTCATAATAAACCATGGTAACGCTAGTGCAAAAGACATAAGAGACTTAATAGACTTAGCAAAATCAGAAGTTAAAAAGAAATTTAATATAGATCTATATTTAGAACAAGAAATAATAAAGTAGGTTATATGAAAGAAAAGAAAAAACTAAATATTAAAAAAATATTAATATTTATACTAATCCTATATTTAATAGGAAGTTTTTTCTATTATATTTTAAAATTTCCGATAAAAAACATATATATAAAGGGTAATATATATTTAACAGATCAAGAAGTAATCGATAAATCTGGTATTAGAAGTTATCCTAGCTTTATTCTTACGACAAAATCTAAAATAAAAAAAGAACTATTAAAAGATAACCTAATAGAATCAGTAGATATAAAAAAAAGTGGAGTAGGGACTATAACTATAACTTTAAAAGAATATAAACCATTATTTTATGATAATAATATAAAAACAACTATACTAAGTAGTGGAAAGTCTAGTAATTTAAATTATAATGTGCCTATACTTACTAATACTATGCCAAAAACAGTATATGAAAAACTAGTAGGTGCATTAAATCTAGTTGAAACGGATGTGTTTTTAAAATTATCTGAGATAGAATATGCTTCTAATGAAAGAGATAATGAAAGATTTTTAATTAAAACAACAGATAAGATATTTATATATGTAAATATTAGAAAATTTGAGGATATTAATTTTTATAACGAATTATTATCTACCTTAGAAGGTAAAACAGGAATATGGCATTTGGATTATGGTAATTTTTTTGTAAGTGATTGAGTATTTTTTCTAATTTTATAGTATAATTATGATAGGAGTTACTATGAGGAAGATATATACTAGTATAGATATTGGTTCGAGTTTTATAAAAGTATTAGTTGCTGAAATAGATAAAGACAAATTATATGTCTTATCTTCTTCTTGTGTAAAATCAAAAGGTATCAAACACGGACTTATAATAGATGCGAATGAAGCAATAATATCCATAAAAGAAGCAATAGCTATAGTAGAAGGAAAACTCGGTATAAAAATAGATAAAATAATAGCAAATGTTCCATCATATAACGTTAACTATACTATAATAAGTGGTTCTACTTTAATAAGTGGAGAAGATTCCAAAGTAGATGGTGATGATATACTAAGGGCTATACAAGATGGTGTAAAAGATATAGATGAATCTAGAGAAGTAATAACGTTTATTCCAATAGATTTCATATTAGATGATAATAACATGATAAAAGATCCAAAAGGATTAGTAGGTAAAAAATTAGAAGTAAAATGTATGATGGTAACAACACCCAATAAGAATGTATATTCAGTAATGGGTATATTAGAAAGCATAGGAATAGAAGTAATAGATATAAATATATCTCCTATTTCTGATTATGAAACATTTAGAACAAAAGAAACGGATAAAGAAGTTTCAGCCATAATTAATATAGGTAGTGAGACAACTAGGATTGCTCTATTTAATAAGGGAATAATAGTCGACTCTAAGATATTAAGGATAGGTGGTAAGAACATAGATAATGATATTTCATATGTTTTTAAACTATCTAGTGATGACAGCAATAAAATAAAAGAGAAGTTTGCTCTAGCACACAAAAGGTTCGCTAGAGTAGAAGAAGTAACAGAGATGCTAACTATAAATAGAGATTTAGTTCGAATAAATCAATATGACTTATCTCAAGTAGTAATGTCCAGATTAGAAGAAATATTAGAACTAGCAAAAAAAGAACTTTTTCTCTTAACAAATAAGGAAATAAAGTATATAATAATTACAGGTGGTAGTAGTGAGACACCACAAATGCAATATATGGTAGATGAAATATTTAAAGACAATGCCTATATAACAAATATAACAGATATAGGTGTAAGACATAATAAGTACTCTACAGCAGTAGGATTGATAAAGAACTTTGACAGAAAGTTACAGATGAGAGGTAGAATTTATTCGATGTTCTCATTAGATAAATTAGAAGATATATCTATCCCAAGGAAAAGAAACTTAGGGGAAGATTCAGTTTTGGGAAAAGTATTTGGAATATTTTTCGATAATTAGGAGGAAATATGTTTGGATTAGAAATGGATCAATTAGCGAAAATTAAAGTAGTAGGCGTCGGTGGAGCAGGTAATAATGCAGTAAATAGAATGATAGATTCAGGAGTTAAAGGTGTAGAGTTTATTGTTGCAAATACTGATTTACAAGTGTTAAACGCTTCTAAAGCACCTGTAAAAGTACAATTGGGAGAGAAATTGACTAATGGACTTGGTGCAGGAGCTAATCCAGAGATGGGTAAAGAAGCTGCATTAGAATCAAAAGAGCAAATAAAAGCAATGTTAGACGATGCTGACATGGTTTTTATAACATGTGGATTAGGTGGAGGAACAGGTACTGGAGCAGCACCTATTATCGCAGAGATAGCTAGAGACCTTGGAGCTCTAACTGTTGCAATAGTTACAAAACCCTTTTCATTTGAAGGCAAAAAAAGAATGGAACACGCATTAAAAGGCTTAGAAGAATTAAGAAAAAATGTAGACACTATGATAGTAATACCAAATGATAGATTAAGAGATATAATTGAAAAATCAACTCCAATGTTAGATGCATTTAAAGAAGTAGATAACGTTTTAAGAAGAGGAGTACAATCTATATCTGACCTTATAGCAGTTACTGGTTTAATTAACTTAGACTTTGCAGACGTTAGAGTAGTAATGCAAAATAGTGGAAATGCCTTAATAGGTATTGGTATAGGTAGTGGAGAAAATAGAGCTGTAGAAGCTGCTAAACAAGCTGTAAATAGTCCACTTTTAGAAGCGAGTATAGATGGTGCAACAAACGCTATAGTAAACGTAACTGGAGGATCTAACTTAACGCTCTTTGAAGTGGGAGATGCTGTTGAAGTAATAAGAGCAGCAGCTAAAACAGATATTAATACTATATTTGGAGCTGTAATAAACGAAAATTTAAAAGATGAAATAATAGTAACCATTATAGCAACTGGATTTGAAGAATCTAAAAAAGATACTGAGTATGTTAAACCAATAGTTCAACATCAAGAAGAGGACCTAATAGCAACCGGTGAAGAGACTTCAATAGATATTCCGCCATTCTTAAGAGAAAAAAGAAATTTTTAAGTAGAGAAATCTACTTTTTTTGTTGTATAATACTTATGAGGTATTTATGAATATTTATGATTTTACTAAAAAAGATTTAGAAGAATACTTTTTGAGTATTGGAGAAAAAAAATATAGAGCAACTCAAATATACGAATGGCTTTATACTAATAGAGTTAAGTCTTTTAATGATATGAAAAATATAAATAAAGAATTAATGGAAAAATTAAACGATAATTTTTCTTTTGATACTATTAAATTAATAAAAAAAGAAAAATCTAAAGATGTAAATAAATATTTATTTGAGTTAAAAGATAAAGAATTAATAGAATCTGTACTAATGTTTCATGATTATGGAATAAGCTTATGTATATCCACTCAAGTGGGATGTGCTATGAACTGTTCTTTTTGTGAAAGTGGAAAAAATGGTAAAGTTAGAAACTTATTACCAAATGAAATGGTAAATCAAATCCTAGAGATAGAAAAAGATATAGATAAAAGAATAAGTCACGTAGTTTTAATGGGTATAGGTGAACCTTTTGATAACTATGATAATGTTATGAAATTTATTAGAATAATAAATGATCCTAAAGGTATTTCAATTGGAGCAAGACATATTACGGTTTCTACTTGTGGAATAGTACCCAAAATAGAAGAGTTTAGTAACGAAGACCTACAAGTTAACCTTGCTATAAGTTTACACGCTCCAAATAACGAACTTAGAAGTAAGTTGATGCCAATAAATAAAGTGTACAATATAGAGTCTTTAATAAAATCAGTTAAAGATTATATAAATAAAACAAATAGAAGAGTTACTTTTGAATATATTATGATTAAAGGAATAAATGATACAGAAACTTTAGCATTAGAACTTATAAATCTAATTAGAGGAATAAACTGTTACGTTAACTTAATTCCTTATAACGACAATAATTATGAGGGTTATTCTAAGAGTGAAGATTATGAAATAAAAACATTTTATGATATACTTAAAAAAGGTGGAATTAACGTAACCATAAGAAGGGAATTTGGAGAAACCATAACTGCCGCATGTGGGCAACTTAGGTCTTCAAATTAGGAGGATTTATGCAGACGTTTTATTTGACAGATCCTGGTAAAGTGAGAAGTCATAACGAAGATAACGTAGTAATATTAAAAAACGAATCGAACGAATATATGATGGCAGTAGCGGATGGAATGGGTGGACATAAAGCAGGAGAAATCGCATCTTATATAGCCGCTAATAAATTAACAACTGAATTTTTAAAAAAGAATACACTTGGAGATAAAGAATCAGCAATAAAATTCATTAGAGAAATGTATTCTCTTGTAAATACTGAAATATTTGATTATACTGACGAGCATATCGAAAGTAAAGGAATGGGTACTACTTTAGTAATCGCAATATATACTAAAGATTATCTACTTTTTGGTAACATTGGAGATAGTTCTGGTTTTGTTGTGAAAAAGAATAAACTCTTTAAAGTAACAAACGATCACACCTTAGTAAATCTATTAATAGATACAGGAGAATTAACTAAAGAAGAAGCAGCAACACATCCTAATAAAAATATAGTTATGAAAGCTCTTGGAGCAATAAATCCAGTTGAAGTGGATATATTTGATGTAGTAGACGATATAGATGCAATTCTTCTTTGTAGTGATGGACTTACAAGTATGCTAAATAACGATCAAATAGAAAAGGTACTAAATAGTGAATTAACTATGGAAGAAAAGGTAATGAGATTAATAAAAAGAAGCAACAATAGGGGTGGAGATGATAATATCTCAGTTGCGTATCTTGTAAAAGAGGATGGTGATAAGTGTGATAGCAAAAGGTCAAAAGATAAATAATAGATATGAAGTAATAAGGCTACTAGGTGAAGGCGGAATGGCCAATGTATACCTTGGGGAAGATACAATACTAAATAGAAAAGTAGCAATAAAAGTACTAAGAGGAGACTTAGCAAACGATGAAAAATTCTTAAGAAGATTCCAAAGAGAAGCTTTATCAGCCTCTTCTTTAAGCCATCCTAACATAGTTGAAATGTACGATGTTGGAGAAGATGATGGAAACTTTTATATAGTTATGGAATATATTGAAGGAAGAAATTTAAAACAATTACTAAAGAAAAGAGGTTCATTAACTCTAAATGAAGTAATAGATATAATGTTACAACTTACAGATGGTATATCTCATGCTCATGAATCATACATAATTCATAGAGATATAAAACCACAAAACATACTAATATTAGATAATGGATTAGTAAAAGTAACTGATTTTGGTATATCTACAGCGTTAAATAATACACAATTAACTCAAACAAACTCTGTAATGGGTTCTGTTCACTATCTACCCCCAGAACAAGCAACAGGTAAAGCAGCATCTATAAAAAGTGATATATATTCTATGGGAATACTCATGTATGAACTTCTAACAGGTAATCTTCCGTTTAAAGGAGATAATGCTGTAGAGATTGCTCTAAAACAAATGAAAGAACATATACCATCTATTATAGAAGATAAACCAAATGTACCGCAAAGTGTAGAAAACATTGTTTTAAAAGCATGTGCAAAGAATCCTAAGAATAGATATGATGACGCTAAAGAAATGCACGACGATTTAGAAAGATGTCTAAAAAATGATTATAAAGATGTTCCTATATTAAAATATAAATACGAAGAAGAAGACTTAGGCGAAACAAAAATAATGCCTGATTTAAAGAAAAAAGTAATGGAAGGAGAACCCAAAATAAAAGAAGTAAAATCAGATGAATATAAAGGAAATAAACTATCTAAAGTTCTTATGATAATAATATCTTTAATAGTATTCTTAATATTTATAGGTATTATATTACTTCCTAAATTAACTCAAATTCCAGATGTAAAAGTTCCAGATGTAAGAAAACTTACCATTCAAGAGGCAGATTCCAAACTAAAGAAAGCAGGCTTTGAAGTAGCGTTAAAAATAGAGCAAGTATTCAGTGATGAAATAGAAAAGGGTCTAATAGTTAAATCAGAACCAACTCAAGGTAGATTAATAAAAAAAGGAAGTACAATAACCTTATATGAATCTAAAGGAACAGAAAGAATAAAAATAGAGAGTTATACAGGAAAAAACATCTATGAAATAAAAGGCCAATTAGAATTAAAAGGATTACTTGTAAATATAGAGAGTAAAGAAGTAGATAAAGTAGAAGAATATAAAGATGCTGAAGACGTAATAATAGATCAATCAATAAAAGAAGGAGAAGTATTAAAAGGAACTCAAATAATACTTTATTATCCTAATGTTGCAGTATATCCAGATATGATTGGATGGAACGCTAAAGAGGTTGAAGAATTCGCATCTAAATACGAATTATCTCTTACTATATTACAAGAATCTACAAATGAATTTAAAGAGGGAACTGTATTTAAACAAAATAGGGCAAAAGATACTGTAATAGTTAGAAAAGCAACATTTACTGTTACTCTTGCTGTTCCTATAGTAGAAGTAGAGGAGGAACCGACAATATAATGGACACTATAGTTATAAAAAAAGAAGGTTCTAAATTCATAGTAAAAGAAAATGATAACTTAATAAAATGTAGAGTAAAAGGGACCTTAAAACAAAAGACTAATGTAATGGTTGGAGACATAGTTGAAATAGGAGAAGAAGAAACCATAACTAGAGTTTTTGATAGAAAAAATTTGCTTAGTAGACCAACTATTGCAAATATAGATCAGGCATTAATAGTAGTAAGTGCTGTTAATCCTGAGTTTTCAACTTATCTTTTAGATAAAACTATTAATATAGTTGAATTTAATAATATAACTCCAATTATATGTATAACAAAGATGGACTTATTAAAAGATAAAGAACATATAGAAAACTTAATTGATTATTATGTAAAAATTGGTTATAAAGTAATATTTAATACCGAAAGAAAACAAATAATAGAAACCTTAGAAAATAAAACAACAGTATTAATCGGACAAAGTGGAGTGGGTAAATCTACACTATTAAACTTCTTAGATGATAGTTTAAATCTATTATCTCAAGATATATCTCTAAGGCTAGGAAGAGGTAAAAATACTACTAGATCAGTAGAATTACTAGAAATATGTAATGGACTAGTCGCAGATACTCCGGGATTTTCAGTATTAGATTTTGTAGATATGAAAAAAGAAGACATTAGAGATAACATGATAGAATTTGAAAATTATAAATCAAAGTGTAAATATAAAGATTGTATGCATATAAAAGAAAAAGAATGTGAAGTAAAAAAGGTATTAGAAAAAGGTAAAATATTAGATTCAAGGTATGAAAACTATACAAAATTTATAGGTGAATTATGATATCGGTATCTCTTTTATCTATGAGGAATAATCTCTTAGAATATATATATAAATTAAATAAAGAGAATATTGACTACATACACTTAGATATGATGGATGGTTTATTCGTATCAAATAAATCATTTACTTACGATGAAGTAAAACTAATCGTAGACAATATAAATAAACCCCTAGATGTACATTTGATGGTAGAAGATATAGATGACTATATAAAGGATTATTTATCTTATAATACCGAATATATAACATTTCACTATGAGGCAATGAAAGACTTATCACCAATTACAAAAGTAAAGAGTCATGGTATAAAGTGTGGTATATCTATTAAACCAGAAACTGAAGTTGAATTAATATACGATATATTGGATAAAGTTGATTTAATTCTAATAATGAGTGTAAATCCTGGTAAGGGCGGACAAGAGTTTATGGATAGCAGTTTAGATAAGGTAAAAAAGTTAAAAGAAGAGATAATAAAAAGAAATTTAAATGTAAAAATATCGATAGACGGTGGTATAAATAAAGAAACAGGAACTATATCACTAGAGAGTGGTGCTGATATATTAGTAATAGGTACCGCAATAAAAGAGGATATGAATTTAATAGAACAATTAAAAGAGTGTAAATAAAACCACATTTTGTTGACTATAAAAAAAACGAGTGCTATAATTAAAACATAATAGTAAAGAAGGAGGAAAAAGTTTGCTATGAAATTAAATAAGAAAGGTTTTACACTAATAGAGTTACTAGCTGTAATAGTAGTACTTGCAATTATATTGGTAATTGCAGTTCCAACAATAACAAATCAAATAACTGTTGCTAGGCAACAATCGTTGGATGCTAGTGCAAAATCAATTTATAAATCGTTAGAAAATACAGCAAATATGGCGTCATTAGGTTTAGGAACAGATTTAACTACAAGTGAAACATTTTCACAAACATGTCCTACAAGTGCATGGGCAGCAACAGCTGATGCAACATGTAATTATACTTATACAGCTGGAAATTTATCGACATTACAAGTAAGATTGACTGCAACAGCAGGCGGAAAATTTAAAGGTGCAACAGCAGTTACATATACTGGAAATTAGTATATAGAAGGGAAAGAAACATGAAAAATAATAAAGGATTTACATTAATAGAATTATTGGCTGTAATAGTAGTACTTGCAATAATATTAGCAATTGCAGTACCAAGAGTAATAAGCGTAATAAATGGTGCTAAAGAGGATTCATTTAAAGCATCAGTAGACATGTTAGCATCGGGTTTAAAAAATGCTGTAATAGGAGGAACTGTAACAGCAGGTGGAGATTGTGTATCAAATCCTATACCAGGTGTAAGATATACAACCGCTGATTATGCAACTTGTACGTATTCAATTGTTGATGCAGAGGCTATGACAGTAAGCGTAACAGCTACTGGAGCATCAGGCGGAAAATTCGGTACTCAAGACTCATACACATCGACTAGATAAAAGATAAGAAGGTATTTATCTTCTTTTTTTTTCTTAAAATGTAAACTTTATGTTTTGGTTATTTAGTTAACAACAATTTTGTGCTATTATTATTACAATTGGGAGGCATTATGATAAGAAGAAATTTAAAGATGATGGATAAACCTTTATTTTTTTTAACTTTGATGATGTCTATATTTGGTCTTTTTATGATATTTAGTGCTTCTTATGTAAGAGCAAGTTTGGTAGAAAGTAATACATATAAATATTTATTTAGACAAGGGATAATATTGATAGTATCATTTATGGTGTTCTTTTTTTCAATTAATGTTAAAACAACAACATACAAGAAATTAATGAATTTAATGGTATTTGGTATACTAGGACTACTTATATATGTTTTAGTCTATGGTGAAGTTATAAATGGTGCTAAAAGCTGGATTAATTTACCTTTTTTTAATCTTCAACCTAGTGAGTTTGCTAAAACAGTAATAATACTATATATGGCTATATATTATAGTTATAATATAAATAAAATAGAGAGTTATTCAAAACTACTAAAACCAATAATTGTTGCAGGTATAATATTCTTTTTAGTGTTTTTTCAACCCGATTTAGGAACTGCTATTATAATACTGATGATTACTGCTTTTACCTATTTTGTAATTCCTATCAAATCTAGTTTTAAAACAAACTTAAATAAGTTATTATTTGGAGCCATAGGATTATTTGTTCTAATAGTAACTATTTCAGCACTAAATGGTAAAAGTATATTAAATAAAAAACAACAAGAAAGATTAGATTTTTCTAATCCATGTGGTAGATATACTGAAGCTGGAACGGGTTATCAAGTATGTAATGGTTATATTGCTATTAATAGAGGTAAGTTGTTTGGAGTAGGTATAGGAAATAGTACTCAAAAATATTTATATTTACCCGAAGCACATACAGACTTTATATTTCCCATAATAGTAGAAGAATTAGGAGTTTTAGTGGGAATACTAATATTAATAATATATCTTTATATTATATATAGAATATTACTTATAGCAAAAAAATCAACAAATTTAGCTAACTCGATAATGTGCTATGGGATTGCCATTTATATATTCTCACATATATTCATAAATATGGTAGGTATATTAGGGCTTCTTCCACTTACGGGAGTACCACTTCCTTTCTTAAGTTATGGAGGTTCTTTCGCACTAAATCTTATTATATGTATGTCTATAGTAAGTAGAGTATCAATAGAAAACAATATATATAAAAAAGAAGAGGCAATTAGAACAA
The DNA here is from genome assembly GCA_964548645.1 of uncultured Muribaculaceae bacterium. Classification (GTDB taxonomy): domain Bacteria; phylum Bacillota_I; class Bacilli_A; order RF39; family UBA660; genus JAAYGD01. The sequence continues at coordinate 12,903 of CAZJQU010000006.1, read as the reverse complement.
AAATAAGGGAACAATAATAAATATAAAAAATAACCTATAGAGGAGGTTATTTTTTTATGATAAAAAAAATTGTAATTGGAGTAATTATATTAATATTAGTTGGGGTATCTATGTATTTATATAAGGAACCCGTAAAAGAGGAAGTAATAGTAAATCAAGTAGAGGAAAAAGAAGAAGTAATAGAAAAATGTTATGTGGATGTAAAGGGAGAGGTCGTAAATAAAGGTGTATACGAATGTGTAAATAATGATAAAGTAATAGATATGATAAATAAGGCTGGGGGACTAACTAAAAATGCGGATACCACTCTAATAAATTTAAGTAAGAAAGTTAAAGATGAAATGCTCATAATTGTTTATAATTATAAGCAAATAGAAGACGCTAAAAAAAGATTAAATAAACCGACTGTAATAGAAATAATCAAAGAGATCGAAAAAGAATGTACTTGTATAGATAATGTAAATGATGCATGTGAAATTCCGTATGTAGACACAACGAAAGATAATGTAAATAATATATCTGGTAAAATAAATATAAATACAGCATCCAAAGAATCATTAATGACCTTACCAAAGATAGGAGAGGCAAAAGCAAAATCTATAATAGAATATAGAGAGAAGACAAAATTTGAAAAAATAGAAGACATAAAAAACGTATCCGGTATAGGCGATGCATTATTTAATGAAGTTAAAGACCTTATTGAAGTATAAATACTTTATAATTATGATATTATCTATATTTATTTCTTATATATACACTAATATAGATAAAGTATCCAAGTATTCTATAGAAGATACCTTAATTAGTGGCTATATTCATAGTTATAAAATAGATGGAAATAAATTAACTATAGAAATTAATGGTTTAGAAAAGATAATTGGAAATTATTATTTTGATAAAGAAGAAGACATTTCTAACTTTAAACGAGATTTTAAAACGGGTGACTATGTTGAAATAAAATCTACGTTAATAAAACCAAAAGATAGTGGGTTATTTAATCAATTTAGTTATAAGGAATATTTAAAACAAAATAATATATTTTTTATAATGAAAATAGATAATATTACCAAAACTAAAGAAAATGATAAGATTCGGTATCATATAAAGAATTTTATAATAGATAGGATAGAGAGAATAGAACTATCAAAAAAATATTTATATGCTTTTATAATTGGGGAAGAATACTATATAAATTCTAATGTAAAGAATAGTTATCAAATAAATGGAATAAGTCATCTTTTCGCAGTATCTGGTTCTAATATTACTTTTGTATTATTATTTTTATTAAAACTTATAGATAAGTTCAAATACAAGTATTTAATAGTATTTTTATATGTATTAATATATATGTTTTTAACTGATTTTACAGCGTCCATAGTAAGATCTGGAATATTTTATATATTAATTACACTAAACAAAATATATAAGAAAAATATCGATGTAAAGGATATATTATATCTTACTTTAATATTGTCTTTAATTTATAATCCATATTTAATTTATAGTGTAGGATATCAATTTTCTTTTATAATTAGTTTATATTTAATATCGTTTCAAAAACTAATTGAAAAATTTAAGTCTTATATTGGAACATCTTTTATCGTAGCTATAATCGCATTTTTATCTAGTTTACCTATAGTTTTAAATAATTTTTATGAATTTAATATACTTAGTATATTATTAAATTTAATATATGTACCTTTTGTATCATTTATATTATTTCCTTTATCTTTGATAACTTTTATATTTCCTATATTTGATAAAATCTTATATTCTTTAACTTTACTATTAGAAAACACATCTGTATTGTTTTCTAATATAAATATATTTAAAGTAATAATAGGAAAACCATCTTTTATACTTATAATTTTATATTATATAGTTATAACCATAATTTTAATTAAACCAAAATATACATATTTATTGATATTACTTTTAATTATAAATAAGTTATCTCATTATACAATTAAACCATATGTAGAATTCATAGATGTAGGTCAAGGGGATTCTATATTAATTAGATTAAATGGAAGTGATGTATTAGTGGATACAGGTGGAATTATGAAATATGAATCAAAATTTGTTAGAACAAATGAGTTTGATATAGGAGGAGATTTATTATTACCATATTTGAAGTCCAAAGGAATAGATAACCTTGATTATCTATTTATTACACATGGAGATATGGATCATATAGGAGGGTCTTTTGAACTATTAAAGGGTTTAGGAGTTAAGTATGTCTTTTTAAATGGTAACATAAATCCTTTAGAAGAAAAGTTACTTAAGTATAATCCTATATCATTAAAGGATGGAGATGCTATAAACATAAGTGGTACTGAGTTTCGAGTACTTAATCCAAGTTACGATACAAACGAAAATGACTCTAGTTTAGTTTTATATTTTAATATAAATGGATATAATATTTTACTTACTGGTGATGCATCTAAAAAGATAGAAGAAGAAATAGTAAAAAAATACGATATAAAAATCGATATAATAAAACTAGGTCATCATGGTTCAAATACTTCTACTAGTGAGGTCTTAATATCTAAAACACTTCCTAAATATGGTATAATTTCAGTAGGGGAGAATAATAGATTTAATCATCCTAAAAAAGAGGTTTTAGATGTATTAAACAAATATAATGTAACAATTTATAGAACAGATTATGATGGTAGTATAATGTTTATATTTGATAAAAGTTTAATAATAAGAAAGGGTAGAAAATATGAAAGATAAGTTATTTTTAATATATGGTGAAGAATCTTTTTTAATAAATAAAAAGATAAATGAAATTATAGATAAAGATAATACTAAAATATACGATATGTTGGAAACAAATATGAGTATTGTTATAGAAGATTTACTTAGTTATTCTTTATTTTCTACTAGTAAAGATATATTGTGTACTAACTGTACTTTTTTAACTTCTTCAAGCGAAGATAAAGAATCATTAAACTTATTAAAAGAAGTATTAAATAAGGATATAGAAAATAGATTGATACTTACTGTAAATTCTAAAGTCGATGAAAGAAAAAAGGTGGTAAAAGAAATTCTTAGAATTGGTACTATATATCAATTTAATATATTAAAAGATTATGAAGTAGTAAAGTTTATAGAAGATGAATTTAAGAGATTAAAATATAAAGTAGATATATCTACTATAAATTATTTTCATGACTTTGTAGGAGATAACCTTGGAATAATAAAAAGCGAGATAGATAAATTAACACTATATAAAGAGGATAATATTATAAATAAAGAAGATATAGATTCAATTACATCTAGGTCTATAGAGATAAATATATTTGATTTAATAGATGCTGTAGTAAAGAAAGATTTGGATAAATCTTTAAAGATATACGATGATTTTATTTTGATGAACGAAGAAGAAATAAAATTGATATCTATGTTGGGCGATCAATTTAGATTAATATATCAAGTTAAAACTATGTATCAATTTGGATACACTGAATCTGATATTATAAAAGAATTGGGTGTACATCCATATAGAATAAAGCTAGCAAGACAGTCCTTAATAACTCTAGGTGAAGCAAAAGAATACTTATTAAAGTTATATGATTTGGATGTAGAGATAAAAACGGGTAAAAAGGATAAAAGAGCGGCTTTTAAACTGTTTTTGCTCGATAAATAAAATTAAACATATCTATTCTATAGATTTAAGAGAATCTATCATATCTATTTTCTTTATGCTTTTGTTTATTATTAGTTGAACTATTAGTGAGAAGAATAAAGTTATTATGCCAGAAAACAGGAAACTAGTATCTTTTATATATCTTAAGAATACTATGTTATCTGTTTCGGCAGTTTTCATTACAAAGTCATGCAGATATATTCCGAAGAATAATCCTAAAATAGTTCCAATTAAAGTAAGGATAAATGTTTCAGTATATATAAATTTATATACTTCTTTATCAAAAAAACCTAATACTTTGAGCGTTGCTATTTCTCTTTTTCTTTCACTTACGTTTATTATTGTGAGATTATATAGTACTATAAATGCTAAAAAGCATGCAAATACTATTATCATTATTATTATTTGATTTAAACTTTTTACTAAGTCATCGAATGTTTTTATGATTTCATCTATATATGTTATTGTAATAAAACCATAATCTGATATTTTTACTTTTGAATCTAACTTACCGTTTGCAATTATACTGTTAAAATCTATAGTTTTATTTAATACTTCTTCATAATATGAACTACTCATATAAATATAGTGTGATACATAGTTTTCCACTATATCCGTTACATAAAGATAAAATAATTCATTATCGCTATTTCTTATGCCTATTTTATCTTTAGGTTTAACATTTAAAAGTTCTGCCATTTGTCTAGTAATTATAACTCCATTATCTTTTATATTTATATTTTTTTTGGTCTTTGTATCTTTAATAGATACATAATTATTAAATGATGTAGTATCTGCTGGTACAACTAAATATACGTCTTCACTTTTACCATCATAAGAGAACTTATATGAATTTTGGTTAACTAGTATTGGATTTACTATACCATTATCATTAAACAATTTTATTATTTCTTTAGATATACTTTTTGTATTATCTTTTAAGACATATATACCATCGTATTTTATAATATTATTATATTGTAATTTAGATATTGTATTTATGCTGTCATTTATTCCAAAACCAGTTACGAGTAAGGCAGTACAACCTGCAACTCCAATAATTGTCATAAATACTCTTTTTTTATTTCTAAATATATTTCGAATTGTGGTTTTGGTAATAAAGTTAAGTTTCTTCCATATGAAATCTATTCTTTCTAAAAATATGTTTTTTCCTGCTTTTATTGGTTTTGTTCTAAGTAGATAAGCAGGATGTTCCCTTAATTCCTTTTTACACGCAAATATAGTGACTAGTATCATTATGATTAAAGTTATTACTATCACTAAAGTAAAAGGTATAGGACTTACTATTGTGATTAGTTTAGGAACATAATATGTTGCAAGGAATGTCCCATATATAATTGGTGGTATTAAGTTATATCCTATAGTTAATCCAATTGATATTCCAATTATTCCAGCAGTTATAACATATACTAAATATGAAAATATTATTACTGATACACTAAATCCATTGGCTTGCAATATACCTATTTCTGTTCTTTCTTCTTCAATTAACCTTGTAAGAGTATTTAATATCATCAATATTACTATTAATATGAAAAATACAGGTAAAACCTTTGCAATTGCTTCTACTTTTATAATATCTTCTTTATACGCTGTATAACCATTATTATCTGATCTATCTAATAAATACCATTTTGGTTTTTCTAAGGTATTTAATTTTTCTATTGCTTCTTTAATTTTTTCTTCAGCCTCTATTTTTGTAGTATCAAGTGCATCCACATTTTTATAATATTCATAATAACCTTGTTTTAGTTCGGATTCATTTTTATCTAATTCTTTTATAAATTCATCGTAAGATTTATCTAATATTTCTTTATTTTTCTTTATTTCTATTAGAGAGTTTTGTATAAATAAAAGACTATTATATTGATTTTCCAGTTCTTTTATTTGTTTACTTAATTGGGCATGTTCTGGAGTATCTATTGGTATTAGTAGTAATTTTTTATTTAAGGTGTCTATATTGCTATATAGATTAGTTATAAAGGTGTTTAATTCACTTTCTTTTATATTTTGTGAAGTTAAATTGCTTATTATTTGTTCTTCATTATTTTTCAATTCTATTTTATTTTTTTCGAAAATTTCTAAGGTTTCGTTCTTTTTATTGTTTAACTCTTTAGTACTAGAGTCCAATTTGTTTTTAGCGTTCTTTAATTTTTTTTCTGCTTCTATTATTTTTTCATCTAGTTCTCTTTTATTTTTTGCAATTTCTTCATTTCCTTCTTTTAATAATTCTTCATATCTTATGGTTTCTCTTATTGGTTTTAGTTTTTCTAATTCTATTTTTAAAAGGTTTATGTTGTCGGTATAGTCATCGTAATATGAGTTTTTTTCTACAGAATCTTTTGAAATTATATAACTTTCAGTATAGTAATCCATTTTGAAATTATCTTTATTTATAAAAAGAAAAGAAGACAACTTACCGTTCCCCATATTTGATATACCTTTTTCATATCTTATATATAAGGGTGAGTTAGCTAGTCCAACAATTGTACATTTTTCTAAGTTTAAAAAATCATTTAAATCCTCTTTTTCAAAGTTTAATATATCTCCAATTTTATATTTGTTGTGTTCTCCTACACATTCAGAGTTATCTTTAGGTAGTCTTCCTTTTTTTAAAACTAGGTTGTTAACTTCTTTTTCTAAGGCGTGTATTCTTACTGAATCTCCATTTATTAGAACATCTATAGAGTAGGAAGGAATAACTTTATCTGAATTTGTTAATTCGTTTATTGATTTTATATCTTCTTTTGTAAGTCCGTGTGTACTTATTATTTTAAAGTCCATTAATTTTGTTTTATCATAGTAATCATCTGCTGTATAAAGCATTCCTGCGGTAGATTCTCTAAGTCCTATAAAAACACTTATACCAAGTGCAATAATAAAAGTGATAGATAGGAATCTACCAAAGGAGTTTTTAATCTTCTTAAATGTATTTTTTAATAAAAGTTTCATTACCAGTTAATTTCCTTTATATCAAGAGGATTTGGATTTACTATTATTTCTTCTATAGTTCCATTTTTCATTTTTATAACTCTATCTGCTGCTTCTGCGATGATAGAGTTGTGAGTTATAATTACTACAGTCATACCGTATTTTTTTGAGGTTTTGTGTAGTATTTCTAGAACTCTTTTACCAGTTTTAGAATCCAGTGCTCCGGTAGGTTCGTCACAAAGCAACAATTTTGGGTTTTTAGCTAATGCTCTAGCGATTGCAACTCTTTGTTGTTCTCCTCCTGATAGTTGTGATGGAAAGTTATTTAATCTTTCTTTCAATCCTACATCCGTTAAGGTTTCTTTAGCATCTAGAGTATCTTTAGAAATTTGATTTGATAGTTCTACGTTTTCTAATGCGGTTAGATTTGGAACTAAGTTATAAAACTGAAAAACAAATCCAATGTCTGTTCTTCTATATTTTGTGAGCTCTTTGTTGGTGTACTTTGATATGTCATTGTTATCTATTATTATAGAACCAGAATCAGACTTATCCATACCACCAAGTATATTTAATACTGTTGTTTTTCCTGCTCCAGAAGGCCCCAATACAACAGCAAATTCGCCTTTTTCTATACCAAAAGAAACATTTTCTGCAGCAGTTATTAAAATATCTCCCATCTTATATGTTTTCTTTATTTTTTTTAGTTCTATATACATAAGTCCTCCCATATTAGTATTATATCAAAAAAAGCACGTGAGTGCTTATATATTATCTATGTAGTTACATGCATTTATTGCAGCCGTAGTTCCATCCGATGATGCAGTAGTAAGTTGTCGTATAGTTTTAGTTCTACAATCACCAGCAACAAAAATACCATCTATGTTTGTTTTACAAGATTCATTTGAATCTATATAACCATACCTATCTAGTGTTATTAGGTCTTTAAATACTTCATTTTGTGAAAGTAATCCAACATTTACAAAAACAGCATCTATTTTGATGTTTTTATTTCCAATATCTATACTTTCTAATTTTTCATCGCCATTTAATCTATCGACTTTAGAATTAAATATATACTCTATATTATCTATTTTATTTAATTTTTCAATTAACTTTTCTTCTGCTGTCAACTTATCTAGCATTTGAACTATATATAGTTTATTTACCATTTCTGATAAGTATATGGCACTTACTACAGCGGTATTTCCGCCTCCTACTATTGCAACATCTTTATCTTTATAAAAAGCTCCATCACATAATACACAATAAGAAACGCCATTACCAATGAATTGTTCTTCATTTGATAGACCTAGTGGTCTATGCTTACAACCTGTTGCGATTATTACAGTTTTGGATTTATATGTATTATAGTCTGTAGTAACTTGTTTATATTCTTTAAAGTCTTCTAATTTTATAACTTGTTCTAATTCAAAATCTACCCCTAGATTTGTTATTTGATCGTATAAATTATTGGAAAGTTCAATTCCACTTATACTCATATATCCAGGGTAATTTTCAACTAATGGTGAAGATGCGATTTGTCCTCCGATTGTTTCTTTTTCTATTATTAATACTTTTTTATTTGCTCTTAAAGAGTAAAGTGCTGCTGTCATTCCAGCAACACCACCTCCTATTATTATAATATCGTACATTATGCCTTAACTTCTTCTATATATTTTTTTATATTAGAAACATTTGTTATCTTTTCGCTTTTTCCTTTTAGTGTAACAACTAGAGTAGGAGCTTGTGTAATTTCTAAAGATCTAGTTAATTTTTCATTTTCTTCTGCATCTATATATTCGTAATCTATATTTGCTTTTTCTAATAATGTTTTAGCTACCTTACAGTTTGGACATGTCTTTGTGCCAAATAACATTACTGAATCTTCTACATCGAAAGAAGTATCTTTTGTTTCCTCTTTAGATGGTTTTTCTTTTCTTATCATAGAATGATCTACTTCGTATAGTTTTCTATGTTTGTATTCTTGAGCTTTACCATCGTTCCAATTTTGAACTGGTCTATAATAACCTGTTATTCTAGAGTATACTTCTGTTTTACCACCACAATCTGGACATTTGAAGTGCTCTCCAACTAAGTATCCATGACTAGGACATACTGAGTATGTAGGAGACATTGTATAATATGGTAATTTGAAGTTTTCAGCAATTTTCTTTACTAAGTTTGCAGCAGATTTCCAATCTGGAAGTTTTTCTCCTAAGAATGCATGGAATACTGTTCCCGATGTATATAGAGTTTGCATATCATCTTGTATTTCAAGTGCTTTAAATACATCTTCAGTATATGAAACGGGTAGGTGAGAACTATTTGTATAATATGGTGTTTCTGTTTCATTAGACGCTGTTATAATTTCGGGGTATTTAGCTTTATCGTGTTTTGCAAGACGGAAACTAGTAGATTCTGCTGGTGTTGCTTCTAAGTTGTATAAATCTCCATATTTTTCTTGATAATCAGATAATCTTGCTCTCATATGATTGAGAACGTCTTTGGTAAATTCTTGTGCTTTTTCGTGTGTTAAATCTTCTTTAATCCACGCAGCATTTAAACAAGCTTCATTCATACCTACTAATCCTATAGTAGAGAAGTGATTACTAAATGTTCCTAAATATCTTTTAGTATATGGATATAATCCTGCATCTAAAAATCTATTTATAACTTGTCTTTTTGTATCTAATGAGTTAGCAGCAATATCCATCATGTTATTTAATCTTTCGTAGAATTCTTCTTTTGTTTTAGATAGGTACGCTATTCTTGGCATGTTTAGTGTTACAACACCAACAGAACCAGTAGATTCTCCAGATCCAAAGAAACCACCTGACTTCTTTCTTAGTTCTCTTAAATCTAATCTTAATCTACAGCACATACTTCTTACATCGCTTGGTTCCATATCACTATTTATATAGTTAGAGAAGTAAGGTGTACCATATTTTGCAGTCATTTCAAATAATAATTTATTATTTTCTGTTTCACTCCAATCGAAGTCTTTAGTTATAGAATATGTTGGGATAGGATATTGGAAACCTCTACCATTAGCGTCTCCTTCTATCATTATTTCTATAAAGGCTTTATTAATCATATCCATTTCTTTTTTAAGATCTTTGTATTTAAAATCAAGTTCTTTTCCACCAACTAATGCATTTAATTCTGCTAGATCATTTGGAACTACCCAATCTAGGGTAATATTAGTAAACGGTGCTTGAGTACCCCATCTACTTGGGGTATTTACTCCGTATACAAATGATTGTAGTGCTTGTTTTACCTCTTTATAAGATAAATTGTCCATTCTAACGAAAGGTGCTAGATATGTATCAAATGAAGAGAATGCTTGTGCTCCTGCCCATTCATTTTGCATTATTCCTAAGAAGTTAACCATTTGGTTACATAATGTCGATAAGTGCTTTGCAGGAGATGAAGTAATCTTACCGTGAACACCACCTAAACCTTCCATAATAAGTTGTTTTAATGACCAACCGGCACAATATCCTGTGAGCATAGATAAGTCATGTATGTGGATATCTGCGTTCTTATGTGCCTTAGCAACATCTTCATTGTATACTTCACTTAACCAGTAATTGGCAGTTATAGCTCCTGAGTTACTAAGTATTAATCCTCCAACAGAGTAGGTAACAGTAGAGTTCTCTTTTACTCTCCAATCGCTTATATTTAAATATTTATTAACTACATCTTTGTAATCTAATACAGTATCTTTTATATTACGCATTTTTTCGTGTAATTTTCTATAAAGTATATATGCTTTAGCAACATCTGCATATCCAGCGTGAGATAATGTTTCTTCTACGCTATCTTGAATGTCTTCTACGCATATTACTCCATCTTTTATCTTAGGTTCAAAATGAGATGTTACTTTGAGTGCGATAAAATCTATCGTATTATCAGTAAACTCTCTATTTTCTGCCTCGAATGCTTTTTTGATAGCGTCTGCTATCTTTTCGATTTTAAATTCAACTAATTTTCCATTTCTTTTTTTAACTTTGTACATATTTTCTCCTTATATTCCTCTTATTTCCACATTTTTTAGTTCTTTATCTAATATGTTTTTGAATTCATATAGTTTTTCTTTCGGGTAAGAACTAAGTCCCTCTTGTATTACGTTTTCTGAGTCTACGAATTGTTGTAATGCGTATTTTTTTGCACCTTTTATCCATTTTGATATTTTTACGAAATCATCATCATCGTGAAAGTCTTTTACTACAGTGGTTCTAAATTCGTAGTCTATAGTACCGTTTAGTAGTAAATTAACTGTTTCTTCTATAGCTTTTATATCGTATGTAAGACCTATAGTTTGATTATACTTTTCTTTTGAATTCTTTATATCCATTGCTACATAATCTATTAGTTTTTCTTCTATTAATTCTTTTACTAGCAAAGGATTGGTACCGTTTGTATCTAGTTTTACTAAGTATCCAAGATTTTTAACTTTCTTTATAAAGTTTTTTAAATCCTTTTGTATAGTTGGTTCGCCTCCAGTTATACATACTCCGTCTAGATAAGGTTTTCTTTCTTTTAAGAATTCTAAGATGTTATCTTCTCCTAAATCTTCTTCCTCATAGTTTACTAAAGAAGCATTTTGACAAAAAGGACATTTGAAATTACAACCACCAGTAAATATTGTAGAAGCGGTGTACCCAGGATAATCGAGTAGAGTAAGCTTCTGTAATCCTAAAATTTGCATGTATTCCTCCTATCTTTTCGTCTATGATATCATGATAGCATAAACGAAAAAATAAAAGAACACTTTTGATACTTTTATTTTAAAAAAGACACCTTTTTACACAACGTTATAATTAATAGATAATTAATTATTGAAAAACAATAATATATATGATATCATGTTTGTAAAGTTAAAACAAAGGAGTGATATTTATGATAATTTTAAGACTTGATAGGGTCCTTGCTGACAGAAAAATGCTGTCCAAAGAACTATCAAAACTATTGAATGTTACGGAAGCTAATTTATCTTTATTAAAAAAAGGAAAAACAAAATCTATTAGATTTGATACTTTAAATGAAATATGTAAGATTTTAGAGTGTCAACCTAAAGATATAATAGAGTATATTCCGGATTTTGAAGATTAATCGGAATAGTTTTTAAAGTATCCTTTTATATATACAAAAGGAGTGCCTTTATCTCCGCTTCCACTAGTTAAGTCACATAAACTACCTAAAAGGTCGGTATATTGTCTTGGAGTAGTTCCTTGAGTAGCCATAGATCCTTTTAGGTCTTTTTCTTTGTGTTTGATTTCTTCTTTTATCGCAGTATTTAATTCTTCTCCTTTTAAATCTTTAAATTTGTTTTCGGAAAAATATTTTAATTTTATTTCGTTAGGACTTCCTTCTAAACCTTTAGTATATCCAGGACTTACTACAGGGTCTGCTAATTCCCATATTTTACCAACAGGATCTTTAAAGGCACCATCTCCATAAATCATTACTTCTATTGTTTTCCCTGTTAATTCTTTTAATTTGTTTTGAATAGAGTAAACTAGTTTATTGCAATCTCTTGGAAACAATTTAACTTTATCTTCAGTAGAACGATTAGAACCAAGTAAACCATACTCACTGTTGTATCCACTTCCATTAATGGGATTGTTCATTATATCTGATAACAGTAAAATTTTTGAGGTATAAGGTTCTAATTTTTTCTTAGTTTCGAATCTATCGTGTACATTAGAAATTATTACATCTTTTGTATAATCTAGTATTGTAAGAGGGTCATTAGACAACACAAATTCTATTTCACAACCTTCTTTAATACATAAATCTCTATAAAAATCTATCATATTAACACCAGTAAATATATGTTTAAAGTGACTAAAATATTTATTATAATCATACTCATTTATCAAAGATGAAAGGTTAAATTTGTTTTTCTCTAAATCCTCTTTATACAATATATCGTTACCAACCTCATCTGATGGAAAACTAAGCAATATAGTAATCTTCTTAGTAGACTTTGCAATTGCACTTAATAAAACTGCGAATCTATTTCTACTCAGTATTGGATATACAACTCCAATATGATCGGAATTTAATTTGGATTTAATATCGTCTCTTATATTATCCAAGGTAGCATAGTTACTTTGACTAATACCTACAACAGCTTCTGTAATTGCTAGTATATCTCTATCTTCAAAGATAAAACCTTCTGACTCTTTTGCTCTCATTAAAGAATCTATTACAATAGACTCTAAATCATCATTTTCCTTTATAATAGGGGAACGAATACCTCTAACAGTAGTACCTACAAACATATA
>CAZJQU010000005.1:21100-27706 GCA_964548645.1 uncultured Muribaculaceae bacterium | reverse complement strand
AAAAAAGAAGCGGAAAAGGAATTGGGAAGAGTATTAATAATTTTGAATCAAATTATTGATAATGATAAATCTATTATGTTGGGGAAAATATTTAAAGCTTATGTGAATGAAAAAATTGATTGGAATCAATTCTGCGAGTTTTCCGAAATTATTAATAGATTATTTTTGCAAGATGTTGATGCTTTAAAGCAAATCTACTGTGGTAGGTTAAAAGAAACAAGCGGTATGGGTGATATATATAGAATAGAACGCCTCAACTCATTGGGAATTATTGGACTATCAACAAAAACAATGATGATAAGTAGTAATTCAAATAGTAGAACAGATAGTTATATTGTTCTTAATAGAATGGGTGGAGTGTTTACTAATATAATTTTTAATTGATTAAAATATATTTGTTTTATAAATTTTTACTGACTATAGATTTTTAGCAATAATTTATGATATTATAATCATGTGAGAAAAAAGTGTTAAATCATTTTTGCGTGGGTTCTGTTATTTGATGGAGCCCTATTTTTATTTGAATTACTAGGAAAAGCAGTCTTTAGTACTTTATAACAAACATATTAATCTTTTAAATATACACAATATGCAACTGTTCTTGACAAAGTTACTGCTAAATGATATAATTGCAGTAGATTTGTCAAGAGGTGATAAATATGGAAAAAATGAGTATTAAAGAATTCAAAGATCAAAGTAATATAGAAATAATAGAATCTTTTATGAAGTCAAATAATGGCTATGTTACTTCAAAAATGGTTACGGATCTTGGAATTCATAGGATGTATCTTAATATTATGTGTGAAAAAGGTGTCATCGAGAAGGTTGGAAAAGGAATATATATAGATTCAAAAAAATATGAAGACTCATATTATGTTTTTAGTTTAGAAAATCCTAATGTAATTTTCTCTCATATGACTGCTCTATATTTTTATGAGCTATCTATTAAAGCACCAAGTTCAGAATATGATATTACCATTTTTAATAAATATCACAATCCTAAAATAAAAAAACACAATATATTTTATGTATCAAAGGATATTTATAATCTTGGGCTTACTGAAGTTGAAACACCAGCTGGAAATAAAGTAAAAGCTTATGACATTGAAAGATGTATTTGTGATATTATTCGTTCAAAGAAGAGAATGGATATTGAGCATGTAAAATATAGCGTTAAGGAATATCTTAAGAGAAAGGACAAAGATCTAATTAAACTTTCAGATTATGCTGAAAAGATAGGCATTAAAAAAGAAGTAATGGATTTTGTGAGTATCATGTATGAATAGTATGCAGATTAAAGACAAGGTAAGAAATATTGCTAACAAAAAGAATGTTGACTTTAATACAGTATTTAGATTATATATGTATGATAGATTTATTGAGAGGCTTGCTGTAAGTGAATATAAAGATAATTTTATACTAAAAGGTGGTTTCTATTTAAGTACTTTGTTTGGTGTTGAAAATAGAGCAACTATGGATATTGATACAGCGATAACTAAAGCAACTTTTAGTGAAAGTAATATAAGAAAAATGCTAGAAGAGATAATTTCAATTGATATTAATGATAGCGCTATTTTAGAACTTGCTAGCATTTCAACTATTAGAGATGAAGATGAGTACGGGGGATATAGAGCAACAGTAAATATAAAATCAGAAAATATTAAAGAATCTTTTCATATAGATATTGCTACAGGTGATCCAATTACTCCTAAAGCAATAAATTATAAGTATTTTCCAACACTAGGAGACAAGCATATTAATTTATGGGCTTATAATATTGAGACAGTATTAGCAGAAAAATTAGAAACAATATTAAGTAAGGCTGAGGCTAGTAGTAGAACCCGAGATTATTATGACATTTATCTAATTTATAAAATGAGTATTGAAAATATTAATCAAGATCATTTTAGAAAAGCAGTTGAAAAGACGTTTGAGAAAAGAAAATATGATGGAGATATAATTAATACTTTGACAAAAATAAAAGATAGTGAAATTTTGGAAAACAGATGGGAATCTTATTCTAGAAAAAATAGTTATGCTAAAGATATATCTTATGAAGATGTAATTGAATGTTTAGAAGCATTAGTTAAAGTAATTGAACCAGTAACAGTTTAATAAAACTTAGTTGTTGAGTTGTTAAATTTCTTTATAATTCCTCATTGACAACAGGTCCCCAGTAACAATTCTTTTTGTACTTGCAATATCTTAAAAAAGATATTACAACTAGTATGACGAATTATTACTGCCCATTGTCAATGATTTGCTTATAAAAAAATAAATGTCAGCAAAATATAAATGTACAAATAAACAACATTCAATAAGTAAGAAAATAAGTAAGATTTAAGTAAGACGATAATTTCAATAAATTATAAAATTATCGAAAAATGGAAGTTTATGGTGTATAATATATTCAGTAAAAAGGGAGCGCTAGTACAGGCTTATTTATAAGTTTTTGTATTGGCGTTTTTAGTAGTAAGGAAGTGATCACATTGTTGGAAAAAATAGAATTAGAATAGTATAAAACATTATATACTTATATTAAAAATTACATGTTATAATATAAAAGGATTATTTTAATCCTTTTATTTATGGAGTTTTTATGTTGAAAATATTAAAATATTTAAAGAAAAAAGAATGGTTATTATTACTTGTAATATTAATTTTTGTAGTTGTACAAGTATTTTTAGATTTAAAATTACCAGATTTTATGTCTGAAATAACCATATTAATTCAAAGTGAAAGTGGAGAATTAAAAGATATATTAATTAATGGTTTATATATGATACTTTGTGCCTTTGGTAGTTTAATATCTGCTAGTTTTAATGGGTATTTAATATCTAAAATTGCGTCTTCATTTTCTTATAACGTTAGAGAAAAAATATTTACTAAAGTAAGCAAATTATCTATGAAAGAAGTTAAAGAATTTTCTACAAGTAGTTTAATAACTAGGACTACTAATGATGTAAATCAAGTAGAAATGTTGGTATCAATGGGCTCACAACTTATGTTTAAAGCACCAATTACTGCAGTATGGGCTGTTAGAAAAATATTAAATAAAAGTTGGCATTTTAGTCTATTAACAGGTGTTGCATTAGTAATATTATTGTCTGTAGTGGGTATTATATTCTATTTTGTGTTTCCTAAGTTTAAGTTAATTCAAAAATTAATAGATAAATTAAATGGAGTAACTAGAGAAAATCTAACTGGAATTAGAGTAGTTAGAGCATTTAATGCTGAAAAATATCAGGAGAATAAATTCAACTTAGTAAATAAAGGACTTACAAAAGAACAACTATTTACTCAAAAGAAATTTGCTATAATGCATCCCACTATGATGACAGTTATGAATATTTTAACTTTAAGTATATTTTTTGTAGGAGCTTATTTAATAAGTGGGGCAAACTTGATAGATAAAATATCCATATTTGGTAATATGGTAGTATTTAGTTCTTATGCTATGCAAGTTATAATGTCATTTATTATGCTTGCAATGATATTTATGATGGTACCACGTGCTGAGGTATCTGCTAAGAGAATAAATGAAGTATTAGATTCAAAGATAAGTATAAAAGAAGGTGAATTTAATTCAAATACAAAGGAAAATGGTGTAATAGAGTTTAATGATGTTTCCTTTAAATATCCAGATGCTGATGAATATTTATTAAAGAATATAACTTTTAAAGTAAATAAAGGAGAAACTGTAGCGTTTATTGGTTCTACAGGTTCTGGTAAATCTACATTAATTAATTTAGTACCAAGATTTTATGATGTTACAGAAGGGAATATATTAATAGATGGTATAAACGTAAAAGATTATACAGAGAAAGCTTTAAATAATAAGATAGGTTATGTTTCTCAAAAACCTGTAATATTCAGTGGAAGTATAAAATATAATGTTTCATATGGTAATAAAATAAAGGATAATAAAATAAAAGAAGCTATCAAAGTGGCTCAAAGTGAAGATTTTGTACTAAAAATGAAGGATAAATATAATACCGATATAGCGAGTGGAGGAACTAATATATCAGGAGGTCAAAAGCAAAGAATATCTATTGCTAGAGCTATTGCTAAAGATCCATCTATATACATATTTGATGACTCTTTTTCTGCATTAGACTATAAAACAGATTTAAAACTAAGAACAGATTTAAAAAAACATACAAAAGATTCAACTACTTTAATAGTATCTCAAAGGATAGGTACTATAATGAATGCAGATAATATAGTGGTATTAGATCAAGGCAAAATGGTTGGAATAGGCACACACAAAGAATTATTAAAAAACTGTAATGTATATAAAGAAATTGCTTATTCACAATTATCAAAGGAGGAATTAGAAAATGAAGGGTAGAAGAC
Organism: uncultured Muribaculaceae bacterium; assembly: GCA_964548645.1. Lineage (GTDB taxonomy): Bacteria > Bacillota_I > Bacilli_A > RF39 > UBA660 > JAAYGD01. Next base: position 23,350 of record CAZJQU010000005.1, on the reverse strand, counting down.
ATAATCCTCAAAATATGGATAGTGCTAAAGGTTTAAATGGAACTTTAAAGAGATTATTTAAAGAGATGAGTCACTATAAGAAAATAATACTAATTGCTTTAATACTTGCTTTATTTAGTTCTGTAATAGCGATTATTACTCCTAAAAGATTATCTCTTTTAACAGATGAAATATCTAAGGGACTTATGGTAGATGAAGTAAAGATAAAAGAAATAACAGAAACTATTATAAGCAATAATATGTCTAAAGATATTAAAATAGATGATGTGGATATTACCATTTTAGATCAACAAGTATTTTTAAAAACTATGAATGAATTAAAAGAAGTAAAGTCTAGAGATACAATGTATAAAAAGATAAAAGAATTACCAACTAGTATACAAAACTTATTAGAACCCAAGATGAACAAAGATGTAATATTAAAATTTTCTATTATTTTAGGAATTTTATATTTAGTTAGTAATTTATTTGGATATATTCAAACAATAATAACGATGAATACAGGTAATAAGTTTGCTAGAGAACTTAGAAGTAAAATTGCAAGTAAAATAAATAGATTACCTCTAAATTACTATGACAAGAATGCTACAGGAGATATATTGTCTAGAGTGACTAATGATGTAGATAATATAAGTGGAGCGATTAGTCAATCATCTACTACTTTAATATCTAGTGTAGTAATGATATTAGGAGCAGTAGTAATGATGGTATATACTAACTTTATACTAGCACTAGCTGCTATATTCTCATCTATATTTGGATTTATATTTATGATGGTCGTTATGAAAAAATCACAAAAATATTTTATAGAAAAACAAGAAGAATTAGGTAATTTAAATGGACATATAGAAGAGATATATTCAAGTTTAAATGTAGTAAAGGTTTATAATGGTAGAGAAGACGCTATAAAAAAGTTTACTAAGTATAATAATAAATTAAGAAATAGTAATGAAAAAAGTACATTCTTATCTGGTTTAATGATGCCAATGATGATGTTTATTGGTAACTTTGGATTCGTAGTAGTTTGTATTGTTGGAGCATTATTAGCACTCGAAGGACACATTACTTTTGGAGTTATAATAGCGTTTATAATGTATGTAAGATTATTTACTAATCCTTTATCCCAAATAGCACAAGGTTTGACTTATCTTCAATCGGTCGCAGCATCTTCAGAAAGAGTATTTCAATTTTTAGATGAAAATGAAATGAGCGAAGAAAACAATATAACCAAATACTTGGATAAATTAGATGTTAGTGGAACAGTTGAATTTAAAAATGTAGCATTCAAGTATCCAGATAACAAAAAGATGACTATAAAAGATTTTAGTGCTAAGACAAAACCAGGTGAAAAAATTGCTATAGTAGGACCTACTGGAGCAGGAAAAACAACTATGGTTAACCTACTTATGAAGTTTTATGATATTACTAAAGGAGATATATTAATAGATGGAATATCTATTAATGATTTAAGTAGAGAAAATATTAGAAATTTATTTACTATGGTTCTACAAGATACTTGGTTATTTGAAGGGACTGTAAAAGATAATATTATATATAATAGAAAAGATATTACAGATGATAAATTACAAAATATATGTGCTTCGATAGGACTAGATCATTTTATTAAAACGTTACCTAATGGTTATGATTCTATAATATTGGAGAACGATTCTATTTCATCTGGACAAAAACAACTTATAACAATTGCTAGAGCTATGTTAGAAGATTCTCCATTATTAATACTGGATGAGGCAACTTCTAATGTAGACACTAGAACAGAAGAATTAGTACAAAAGGCAATGGATAAACTAACAGAAGGAAAGACATCATTTATAATCGCACACAGATTATCCACAATTAAGAATGCAGATTTAATTTTAGTTATGAAAGATGGTAATATAATCGAACAAGGTAATCATAATAAGTTAATGAAAGAAAAAGGATTTTATTTCGAACTTTATAACTCACAATTTGAACTGTAGAATAGGTATGAGAGGGATAACTTGCATAAGTTATCCTTTTTAGTTTGATAAAATTGATTGCAAATCAAATTAGCAAAAAGAAGTTATAGGGGTAGTTTTAAAAATAATATTATGATATATTATTTTTAGAAAGGATAGAGAGTTAATGAAAAGAATATTTAGATGGCTTCCAATTGTGTTGCTTTTATTTTTAATTACAGGGTGTGTAAATTTTGAATATAGTATGGAAATTAAAGAAGATAAATCTGTTGTTATAGATGTTATTTAT
>CAZJQU010000005.1:3609-21000 GCA_964548645.1 uncultured Muribaculaceae bacterium | reverse complement strand
CACCAGAAAATCAAAATATTAGCAATTAAAAAAGGACTAAGTCCTTTTTTTATGGTAATGGTGTTATTTCAATGGTTTGATCTAGTTTAGTAAGTATGTTTTTATTTCTTTCATAATGTGTTTTATAGTTAGGTAATATAGTGTTATTTAGTTCTGTATAAGGTAAAAGATTGTAGTCTCTAAAGTTAGTATATTTAGTATATATTAAGTCTCCTTTTACGTTATCTATTGTTATAGTGGATGATTTATCTTCATTTAAAACTTTCTTTATATTGAAAGATACTAATGCCCCAGTTAATCTATCTATTCCTATTTGTGCTGAAATGTAGTTACCTAATGAATATATTACTAATGTATCGTTTATTCTTGTAATTGGCTCTAATACATGAGGATGGTGTCCAATTATTACATTAACACCAAGTTCAGATAAATACTTAGCTATTTCTACTTGAGTAGAGTGGGGTGTAGATGCATATTCATTTCCCCAGTGCATAGATACCATTATTATATCCACTTTACCTTTTAATCTATCTATATCTTCTTTTGCTTTTTCTTTTGAGTAAATATTGGTTAAATATTCTTTTCCATTAGGAGGTAGTAGTCCATTTGTAACTGTAGTATAGGAGAGTAAAGTATATGTAATATTATTTTTTTCTTTTATTCTTATTTCATTTCTATCTTCGAAACTTGAGTAAGAGCCTGCAGTTAGAACATCTTTTGTTTTCCAATACTTAGTTGAATATAATACTCCAGTTTCTCCTTTATCCATAGTATGATTATTAGCAAGTGCAACTACATTAAATCCCATTTCTACCATGCAATCTCCAATTTCATCTGGTGAATTAAATCTAGGATATGTGGATAATCCTAAGTTTTTGCCTCCTATTATTGATTCTTGATTATAAAATGCTAAATCGTGTTTTTCTATTAAGGGTTTAACTCTAGTCATCATTTTGCAAAAATCATAGGTATCATCTTCCAATTTAGCTTCTCTATATAAAGAACTGTGTATTAATGCATCTCCAGTTGTTACCATGCTTAAATTGTATTCTTTTGGCCATACTTCTTTTATTACTTCTGGTTCTTTTTTTGGTTCTTCTTTGATTTCTTTTTTCTTACCAAACATTAAAAACAACGCAAATCCAATAAGAATAAGAAACAGTATATATATCGTTATTATTACAGATTTTTTTATTCTTCTTTTTTTCATAAACACCTCAATCCAATTATATAATAGTTTATAAATACTAGCAACTTAAAAAAAGATGTGTTACTATTATAATGGTGAAAGTATGATTAAAGAGTTTAAAAAAGTTATTAAAAAATATCCTTTAGAATATATATATAAGTTGGTAATATCTATTATTTTAAGAGGACTTTTACTGCTAATACCAGTAATTTTCAGTAATGCAATAAACGAAATTACTAAAAAGGAATACGATAAAGCAATATATTTAATACTAATATCTATTGGTGTTACTGTACTATATAGATTGTTTGAGGTCATAAATCAATTTTCATATTATAAACTTTATACAAAACTTTATAACAGTTATTACGACAACTCTGTAAAGGCTACTAATAATAATTCTATATTTAGTTTATCTAGATTTACTATTGGGGAATATTCTAATATATTGATAGATGATGCGAATGTAGTATCCACATTTTTTTCTAATATCGTTATAAGAGTTGTTCAGATACTAGAGTTTATTTTTATATATTATTATTTTTATATATTAAATCCATATTTTTTCTTATTTGTAATTGCGTTTAGTTTAATAATCTTTTTAATGAGTCTAAAGACTAGTAGAAGGATACAAACTTTAAATCATAAGATAAAACTTAGTTTAGACTCTTTGGTATCACACACTAATGAATATTTTAGAGGTATAAAAGAGATAAAAAGTTTTAATATATTTAATAAAATATTCGATAAGACAAGTTCAAAGATGAAAGACTATATGGGTGCTGTAAAGAAGTATCATACGAGATCTGCTTCCTTAAATAACACATATTTATTACTTTGGGAGGTTGTTAGACTTTTATCTGTACTTTATGGGGTATTCTTAGTAAAAGAGGGTAGTATAGAAATAGGAGTTCTATTAATAATATATAATTATTATCAAAAAATAATAGATAATTTTTCTATGGTTTTATCTATAAATATAGATTATAGAGTGGTAAATGTATCTTTATCTAGAATAAATAAAATATTAGAATATAGTCGTTCTAAAGAATTAAAAGATAAAATAGATGTAGAGATAAAGGGTAATATAAAGTTCGATAAAGTACTATATGGTTATAGAGAAAATCCAATATTAAATAATGTATCTTTTGATATAAAAGAAAACAAGATAAATATACTAAAAAGTAAACAAACAGGAACTAAAGCAGGTGTCTTTGATTTGTTATTAAAATTAAACAAACAACACGAAGGTTCAATCACTATTGATAGTATAGATATAAACGCAATAGACGATAATACTTACTTTAATTTGTTATCGATTACTAGAGAAGAACCTTTCTTCTTCGACATGAGTATAAAAAACAATTTATTATTGATAAGTAATGATATAGATAGGGTATTAGAGGTATCCAAAAAAATAGGTTTAGAAGAGTGTTTAGAATCGTTTGAACAAGGTTATGATACAAAGTTAAATAACTCCAATATGAACTCTATTATTAAACAGATGATATCTATAGCTAGAATATTCATAAAAGATAGTAAAATAATGATGTTTGATGAAGGAATTGACTTATTAGATGACAAGAATAGAAAAAAAGTATTGAATTTATTAAAAGAAGAGTCTAAAAACCATACTATAATAATAAGTACACACGATTCTGATATAGAAAATATTGGAGATAATATAATAAATCTAGATTGATTTTATAAAATTATGATATAATTATTAATATGGAGGGTGTATGTTTGGAAATACTGTAGATTTAAATTTATGTGTTGGTAGTGAGCTTGCAATGGAAAAGTTGGAGAATAAAATTTTTCCTGTTGTTATAAAGGGAAATCTTACTTATGAGTTTTTAAAGGAACATGGTAACTTTTATGTTCAATTAAATAATCAAGATTTTGATGAATCAATTTTTATATTAGAACCTAATGAGAATTTGAATGTTGGTCAATTAATATTAGAAGATGATCCCGATTTTAGATTATTAGTAGCAAGTGAGGAGTATTATCCTAATGATGCTAAGTATGTTGGAAATAATGGCGAAGGATACAGAGTTAGTGAGTACGCAAATAAGATTATTGAAGATATAGAGTTAAATATGGAACAAGGAAGAGCAAGATAGTTCTTCTTTTTTAAAGGAGTATAATGGTATATTTACTAAGACATGGTTTAGATGATGAATCTTACATAGGAGGATGGAGTAGTGTTGATCTTATAGATGAGGGTATAAAACAAGTAGAGGATGTCTCTAATTTTATAAATGATAATTTAAAAATAAAAAAAATATACTCTAGTGATATTAAAAGAGCAATTACTACATCAAAGATAGTATCAAAAAAACTTAATATACCGGTTATATATAAGGATATATTTAGAGAACAAAATAAAGGTTTGGTAAACGGATTGCCTAAAAAAGAAGCAAAGAAAAAGTACAAGATGTACTTAAAATCTATGGATATAAATTTAAAATATCCAGAGGGAGAAAGTTTAAAAGATTTATATGATAGAGTAATAAATCTAGAGTTAGAAGATAATTCATTAATAATTACTCATAGGGGTGTAATAAATATGTTTTACTATTATCTTAAAAAAGAACCATTAGATTTAGATAAGAAAAAATATAATGTAGAACATGCTTCATTACACGAATTAGATATAAAAAATGGTACTATAAAAAGAATATATTAGAAATCATATAGGTTTCTTTTTTAATAGGTAAGAAAATATGGATAGTCCTAGTTTTACTGAATCGTGTCTTATTAGATTGTTTTCGATTATAAAAAAGTCATCTTCTATAACTTCTATATTTTTTAAATTCTCCTTATCTAAAAGTACTTGATCTTTTTGTTCTAATGTTTCATATCTTCTTTTTATTTCTTCATCTATATTATTGTTGTTAGCAATTACAACAGATATCTTTCTTTTTCCTAAATAACTATTTAATAACTTAATATGATCACTTACTTTAAAATTATCCGTCTCACCAGGCTGAGTCATCATATTGCACACGTAAACTATTGGTGCATTAGATTTATCTATCTCTTCTATAACCCCTTTACATATTAAATTAGGTATTACACTAGTAAATAAAGACCCCATACTAAGTATTATTAAGTCTGACTCTCTAATAGCCATTCTTGCAGCATCATTTACTGTAGGATTTTCTTTATAATAAACCTTTTTTATTTCTTTTTTAGCTTCTGTTATGTTGTGCTCCCCTTCAATTATGCTTCCATCTTTCATTTTAGCAATCAAATGAACGTTTTCTTCAGTTAGAGGTATAACTCTACCTTTTAAGTTTAATATCTTTGATAGAGCTTCTATTCCATCACTCATATTACCACATATATTAGTCGCAGCAGTAAGTAGTAAATTACCTGTAGTGTGTCCAGTTAAACCATCACCATTAGAAAATCTATAGTCGAAGAGTTCTTCAACTAAAGGTTCTACCTCAGATAAAGCAACCAAAACTTTTCTAACATCTCCAACTGCTGGTATTCCAAACTCTTCTCTTAATCTACCGGTACTTTTTCCATCATCACAAACAGAAACAATAGAAGATATTTCAATTGGAAAATTTTTTAATCCCTTAAGTAAGGAACTCATACCGGTTCCTCCACCTAAAGTTATAACTTTGCATTTCATAATATCACCATAAAAATTATATCATTTTAAATAAAAAAAAACATCATATATGTTTAGGTTAAAATAAATGTTATAATAAATCAAGGAGCATACTATGAAAAAGATAACTATAATATTTATATCTTTATTTGTACTATCCATATTAGGATATGGATTATTTTACTATTACAAATCATCAAATGAGATAAAAGAAGAATATACAGATATAGTAATTGTAGATAGTATTGAAATTGAAGTATTTTCAAAGCAAAAAATATCTAATTATGTTTCTATAGAAAATGGAGAAATTATAAATGATGATTACATAAATACAGATGAAATAGGTTTAAAAGAAATAGAAGTATTATATTTTAATAGTAAGCATCAAAAAAGAAAATCACATTTCAAGGTTAATATACTAGATACTGTAAGTCCTATAATACTTGGAAGTTCTAACTATACATATAAGGTGGGTAGTAAAGATGAACTAATTTATTCTTTTATATCAGCGGATAATTATACAAAAATACCTAAAAGAGAAATAATTGGAGAATATGATATGAATAAGATTGGAAAATACAATCTAACATTTAAAATCACAGATGAATCTAATAATTTTTCTACTAAAGATTTTACTTTAAATATAGTGGATAAAGTAATATCTAGAGGACCTCAAGCTACAAAAACATTATATGATGATGTAGTAGCTACTCATAAGAATGATTCTAATAAGATTGGATTAGACGTATCAAAGTGGCAAGGAACAATAAATTTTGATAAATTAAAAGAAAAAGGCGTGGAATTCATAATGATTAGAGTTGGTTATCAAGCAGGATTTAATAAAAATAGTGTGCTAGATACTTTCTTTGAAAGAAATATAAAAGAAGCAAATAGAGTGGGGATTCCTGTTGGAATATATTTTTATACGTACGCTACAAGCAAAAAAGAAGCATACGATCAAGCAATATGGATAGTAGACAAAATAAAAGATTACGAAGTGTCTTTACCTATAACATTCGATTTTGAAGAATGGAACAAATTTTCAAGGCAAAATCTATCTATTAAAGATATAAATGATATCGCTACTCACTTTATGGAGACAGTAGAAAGTAAGGGTTACAAAGGAATGAATTATAGTTCAAAATACTTCTTAGAATCAATTTGGAATATAGATAAATATCCAGTATGGCTAGCACACTATACAAAAGCTACAGATTACAAAGGTAAGTATGCAATGTGGCAACTATGTAATGATGGTAGAATAGATGGAATAAATGGTGCAGTAGATATAAATATTATGTACGAAAAGTTATAAAATATGTTAAAATTATTATAGGAGGAAAGATGAAAAAAATTTTATTATTCGTATTTGGTTTTTTTACAATATTTTTGATTTCAATAAAAGCTGAAGAATACAGTATAACTTCTATTAAGGAAGAACCTACTACAACTTCTGTTAAAGAAGGATTTACTATGAGGGATAACTTTAATATAGACATTCATGACAATGTAGTAGTAGAACAAGAAGTAAATGGAAGTGGTTTATATGTAGGTCAAAACATAAATGTTGATAAAAATATAAACGGAATTGGTCTTTTAGTAGCAAGTAAAGTAACAATAAATTCTAAGTTGGAAAATGGTTTGCTTATTGCAAAAAGTGTAGTAATGAACGGTGTGGTAGATAGAGATTTATTTGTTGCTACAGGTTCATTTAATTTAGGAAAAGAATCTAAATTAAATAGAGATTTATTCTTGGCGGCTGAAAGTGTAGTACTAGAAGGAAATATCAATAGAGATGCTTTTATTGGTGCGAATACAATAACTGTAAAGACAGGTTCTACAATAAATGGTAATGTTAGAATGAGTGCTAATAAGATAGTTATTGAAGATGGTGCAAATATACTTGGTATTTTAAAATATAACGATAATGCATCGGTAAACATAAAAAATAAAGAAGCATACAAGATTGAAACATATAAGGGAGACTTTATAGATAGAGGAACAGAAAGAGTATCAAAAGTACTATTGTTCATATATAAAGTAGTAAGCATGATTTTACTGTTCTTATTACTGTTATGGTTATTCCCTAAACTATTTAAAAAGATTGAAAATACTAATAAAGATTTAATGAACTATCCAAGAAATTTAGGAAAAGGACTTATAGTACTAATATTAATGCCACTTTTAGCATTATTCTTAATCGTAGTGCCTTATACATCTTTAATTGGATTAATAACACTTGTATTTTACTTTATGTTTATGTATTTCTCATTTATTGTAGTGGGTTATCTACTAGGAGAACTACTTAGATCAAAAGTTCTTAAAAAACCGCTTGGTGTAGCTTTAACGGGTTCTATTGGTATATTAATACTTCAATTACTATGTATAATACCATTAGTGTCATCTCTAGTAGTACTTATCGGGTTAGGAACAATATATACCCTTATAACTGATAAAGAAAAAGAAGAAGTAAAAAGTACAAAAAAAGTGGAAACAAAGAAAAAAACAACTAAAACTAAATAACTCTAAAAGAGTTGTTTTTTTTATGTAGAATATACTATTATGATAAAAGATATGTTAAAAGAAGAAAGACCTAGAGAAAGACTTATAAAATATGGTGTAGATTCATTATCTAACGAAGAATTAATTGCTATTATTTTAAGAACAGGTACTAAAGGACAATCTGTAAAAGTATTATCTAAGAATATATTAAATATGTTTGAATCCATAGAAGGACTTAGAAATTTAGATATAAATATGTTAACTAAAATAAAAGGTATTGGAAAAGTAAAATCTATAGAATTAATCAGTGCATTAGAATTGGGTAAAAGGGTATATCAAACAAGTTATAGTGATAAGATAAAAATTAGAAGTGGAATAGATATTTATAATGTTTTTAAAGACATTATAAAAGATAACAATCAAGAACATTTCTATACTATGTATCTAGATACTAAGAAGAACATTTTAGGCATTAAATTGTTATTTATAGGCACTGTAAATATGTCCACAGTACACCCAAGAGAAATCTTTAAATATGCATATCTATATTCTGCCTCATACATTGTATGTGTTCACAATCATCCTACAGGAGATACAACTCCTAGTCAAACCGATATGAATTTAACTAATAATTTAATAGAAATAGGAAAACTACAAAAGATTCCAATACTAGACCATGTTATTATAGGTAATAATGAATATTTAAGTTTCTATGAAAATAGTTTAATGTAATTGACTAAAATCCTTAATTGTGATAATATTTATACGTTTGTTAGACCTCGGTCTACAACCACTCTAAAGAGGTTTTAAGCGTAGCACCTCAAAGGTGAGTCTTAGAAAAAGGAGGCAGTATGAAAGCAATTATAGAAACTGGTGGAAAACAATATTCAGTTGAAGAAGGAAAAGAACTATATATAGAATTACTAGATGTAGAACCTTCTAAAGAAGTAGTATTCGACAAAGTTATAATGATCAACAATGTATTTGGAACACCATACGTAGGTGGTGCTAAAGTTGTTGGAGAAGTAGTAAAACATGGTAAACAAAGAAAAATCAATGTAATTCATTATAGACCAAAGAAAAACTTCTTTAAAAAACAAGGACATAGACAACCATATACCAAAGTAAAAATAACTAAAATTGGTTAATATGATTAAAGTTATATTAAAGGATAACACTATTACTATATCAGGTCATGCATTATATGATGATATTGGAAAAGATATAGTTTGTGCTGCAGTTAGTGCAACAGTATTAACTACAGTAAATGCAATACTATCTATAGATAATACATCTATTAAAGTAGATGAAAAAGGTTTTATTATAACAAAACTAAAAGATATAGATGTAATAAATAAACTGTTAAATAATATGGTAAATATGTTAAAGGAATTAGAAAAAGACTATAAGAACAATATAAAAATAATAAAGGAGGAATAATATGTTGAAGTTTAATATTCAATTATTCGCACATAAAAAAGGACAAGGTTCAACTACTAATGGTAGAGATTCAGAATCAAAACGTCTAGGTGCTAAAGCTTCAGATGGTGAGTATGTAACTGGTGGATCTATACTATATCGTCAAAGAGGAACTAAGATACATCCGGGTACTAATGTAGGTATTGGTAAAGATGATACATTGTTTGCCAAAATACCTGGTTATGTTAAGTTTGAAAGATTAGGAAGAGACAAGAAGCAAGTAAGCATTTATGAAGCAAGATAATTTATAACTTGCTTTTTTTTAAGAGGAATTATGTTTATAGATGAAGTAATAATAAAAGTTAAAGCAGGTAATGGGGGTGATGGAGTCACCTCATTTAGACGTGAGAAATATATTCCAAATGGGGGACCAGATGGAGGTAACGGCGGAAAGGGAAGCAATATAATATTTAAAGTAGATGAAGGATTAAATACTTTATTAGACTTTAAATACAACAAATTAATTAAAAGTGAAAATGGTAAACATGGATCTGGTAAAAGACAAAATGGTAGGAGTGGAGAAGACTTAATAGTAAGAGTTCCTGAGGGAACCACTATAATAGATTTAGATACAAATTTATTAATAGGAGATCTAACTAAAAAAGACGATCAAGTGGTAGTAGCAACTGGTGGTAGAGGTGGTAGAGGTAATGCAGCATTTGCTAACCAATATAACACCGCACCGGATATTTCTGAACATGGTGAAGAAGGAGAAACTAGAAACATAAAGTTAGAGCTTAAATTAATTGCTGATGTTGGATTAGTGGGGCTTCCAAGTGTAGGGAAATCCACTTTATTATCAAAAATATCTAGAGCTAAACCTAAAATTGCAGATTATCATTTTACTACTTTATCTCCTAATTTAGGAGTAGTAAAAACTATAGATAATAGAACATTCACGGTTGCGGACCTTCCTGGTTTAATAGAAGGTGCAAGCGAAGGATTAGGATTAGGAGATAAGTTTTTAAAACATATAGAAAGAACCAGATTAATCGCACATATAATAGATATGAGTGGTATAGAAGGTAGAGATCCATATGATGATTATTTAGTTATAAATAAAGAGTTAGAAGATTTTTCTAAAAAGTTAAAAAATAAAGAGCAAATAGTAATTGCAAATAAAATGGATATGCCTAATTCAAACGAAAATTTAATTGAATTTAAAAAGAAAGTAAATTTAAAAATATATGAAATAAGCGCTATAAACAATATTGGAATAGATAAATTACTCGTTGAAATAGCAAATACTTTAGAAACAATAGAAGAAGAACCTATATACGATTTAGAATCATTTGAAAGTCATATATTATATAAGTTTAATAAAGAAAGACCATTTAATATAATCAAAGAAAAAGATACTTGGATAATATCTGGTAAAGAAGTGGAAAAACTATTTAAAATGACTAAATTTAGCTCTAATGAAGCTATTATGCTATTTACTAAGAGATTAAGAAAAATGGGCATAGATGATGAATTAAAACGTTTAGGTGCTGTAAGTGGAGACACAGTAAAACTATTAAATTATGAATTTGAATATATAGATTAAAAGTTGTTGAACACTAATAAAAATTAGTGTATAATAACTTTAGTTGTCCTGGTAGCTCAGCTGGATAGAGCAATGCCCTTCTAAGGCATCGGTCGGGAGTTCGAATCTCTCCCAGGACGCCATAAGATAAAAAACATACCTTAGGTATGTTTTATTTTGACAAAAAAACGTCAATCACAAACATTGATTTCATAGAATTTATTCCCCATTCTTAATTTTATGTTATAATATTTACATAATATAGTATAGAGGTGTTTTATGAGTGTTTTAAAGTTTGATAGAAATTCTGTTTTATCTAAAAAAAGTGAGCTGACCTCGTTACAAAATGATTTAAATAACACAATAAAAAATGTCGATAATAATTTTGAACTGCTAAAAAATAATTGGAAAGGTAATAAATCTAATGTAACATTATTAGATTTAGTTGATTTAAGCAAAGCGGGTGCCAATTTATTAAAGAGAGTAGATGAAAATATCAATTATTTAGATGGTGCAATAAAAATATACGATCAATCAGAAAACGTCCAGTTCGCCTCTAGCACAAATAGTGAACATTTAAAAGAATTCTTCCCTAAATTACCTCGTCTAAATATGAACGAAAATTTATATTCTATTAATTTTGATGGAAAAGAGTATTTTGTAATAAACTCTGCAATTGACCCTTTTGAATATGGTGAAATAGTGCTTTCAAAAGGTTTAAGTCAAAAAAACGCATGGTTTAGTGGTTGTTTAATGGTGGCTCAATTCTATGCAATGGAAATATTACTTGGAAATAAAACAACATACAATAGCTTTTTGAAATTATCCGGAAGTCCATCTAGTAATATAAATAATGTTATAAAAAGCGAAGATCTTGAAGACGTAAAAGAATCTTTATATGATTTATTAAATGATAGAAAACCAGCAGTAATTAAAGTAACCAGTTCTCAAGTGGAAAGACACTATGTAACAGCGATTGGTTATACGGCGGACGTAACAAGCTCGAAAGATTTAAATGAAAACAATATATTGGTTTTAGATCCTGCTACAGGAAAGATTAGTACACTTGCTGATAGTGGATGGGGAAATAGGAAATTTCTAGCGCAACAAAATGAATTTGAAGTTATTGGTCCAAATGAAGAATTTATGTCATATGCCAATCAAAGAGAATTACAACAAAAAGGTTAAGCTAAACAACAAAATAAAGGATTTATCCTTTATTTTTCAATATAATAAGCATAATATTCATCAAACGTTATTTTGTTTTTATAAATATATTCTGAAATTTCATTTCCAACATATCTATAATGCCATGGTTCAAAATTATATCCTGTTATATTTACTTTATCTTTAGGATACCTAAGTATAAATCCGTATTTATGAGCATTATCTATTAACCATTTGTATTCATCAGTATCTTCTAATTTATCATATTTTTTCTTATATATATCTATATCTACTGCTAACCCTAATTGATGTTCAGAATGTCCGGGTCTTGCGATTAACTTATCGGTTTCATCTTTGCCCTTAACTTTCTCATCTTTAGAGTAAATAGATTCTTGATAAGCATAATCTCTATAAGATGAATTTACTATAAGATTATAGTTTAATTTTTTAGCTTCTCTTATAAGTTCTTCTATTTTTATACTAGCAATACTTGCTAATTTATTTCCCGAATAAGAAATTTGTAAACTTAAATCCTTTAAATTATCTGGCTTATAATCATTATTTAACTTATAGTATTTATTTACTAAAATACCTATTCCTTTAGAAACATCGGCATTATAAACATGAGGTCCATAGTAATTATAGTTTCTTTTTGTATTTACAATTTCTACTACATTTCTAACATCTAAATTACTATTTTGTTTATAATATTCATCATATAAATCTATATTTTTGAATATAAAATATTTATCTTTTATAAAAAGAGTATAGTTTTTATTATAATTATAACTCTTTAGCAATGTTTCTATTTCGGCTTTTTTAAGATTCAATATAACAGCAACTTCATCTTTAGAATATCCTATCTTTTTAAACTTAAATTCATAACTATTCCTAATGTTTATAACTCTAATAGTTATTAAAACAACTAATATAAGTGTTAGAACAATTATTCCTATCTTTACTTCTTTTTTTAATTTTCTTTTCATATCTTCCCTCGATTATAATTTCATTATACTAAATTTATTTTACAATTACAATTATTAATAGTATAATAACAACTAGGAGGATAATATGAAAGTGTATAAATGTAGAATTTGTGGTAACGTTGTAGAACTACTTGAAAATGGTGGCGGAGAATTAATTTGTTGTGGGGAAGCGATGGAATTATTGGAAGCAAAAACAGGTGATGAGGGACTAGAAAAACACGTTCCAGTAGTAACTGTCGATGGAAGACACGTTAAGGTAAATGTGGGGTCAGTAGATCATCCTATGGTAGAAAATCACTATATAACAAAAATATTCGTAGTATATAACGATAAATTAGTTAGAAAGAATTTGGTTTATACAGATAAACCAGAAGCAGAGTTTACTTTAGATGAAGACTTTGATTCATTAGATGTGTATGAATATTGTAATATACACGATTTATGGAAGACTACATACACTAAATAAGGAGGCATAAATGGACATCCTGTTTTTATGCATAAAAATTTTCCTAGTTAGAATATTTGATGTATCTTTAGGAACATTGAGAACTATGCTAGTTGTAAAAGAAAAAAGATTATTAGCTGCTTCGATTGGTTTTATCGAAGCTTTAATATGGTTTTTAATTGTAAAAGAAGCACTAACCGTAACTAATCCTAGTATATATATAGCTCTTTCGTATGCATCAGGTTTTTCTGTTGGTACATATGTTGGAACATATTTAGCACAAAGAGTAATAATAGGAAAAGTTATGGTTCAAGTTTATACTCACATAAAAGATGATTCATTAGTAAATGCTATAAGAGAAAATGGTTATGGTATAACAATACTTACATATAAAGGTATAGATGAAGCACACGATGGAAAAATGCTAAATATAACAGTAAATAAATCTCAACAAGTTAAACTAAGAAAGTTAATAAATAAATACGACCCAGATGCTTTTATAGTAATAAATGAAACTAAATATGTAGAAAATGGATATTTTAAATAAATATCTTTTTTTATTTTAAGGGAATAAAACTACTTATACTCAATATACAAATAGGGTGATAATATGTATAGAGTAAAACAAAAAGATAGTAGTGATTGTGCAGTAGCTTCCTTGATGTCTATAATCAAATATTATAAGGGAAATATTGATTATGAAAAGTTAAGAAACATGATGAAATGCAATAAAGATGGAGTATCAGCATATGATTTAGTAAAAACATCAAAAAGGATAGGTTTTGAATCATATGGGATTAGATGTAATTATGAAGATTTATATAATATAAAGTTACCTTGTATTGCACACGTTATTATCAAGGGTGTATATAGACACTATGTAGTAATAGAAAGTATTGGAAGTAAAGTAAAGATAAACGATCCCTATTTTGGTAAGAAAACATATTTAAAGGATGAATTTTTAAAAATATGGACCAACATAGTAATAGTACTTAATCCTATTTCTATTACAAAAGAAAACACAAAAAACAGGTTATATTTAGATATAATATCAAAGTATAAATATAAAATAATTATCATATCTATTATGTCTTTTATAACTATAATCTTGTCTATAATTGGAACATATTATTTTAAAAGTCTAATAGATAACTTAAATAATGGTAAAAGGATTTATATATTATTTTCTATAATATTGTTTATCAGAGTTATATTTGAGTATATTACAAATAACATAACTATAAAAACAGATATAAATATAGATAAAGATTTAACTATTAACACTATAAAAAACATATTATCACTCAAAAGTGAATACTTTATTAATAGACAAAAAGGAGATATATTAAGTAGAATAGAAAAGTTAGAAAGTATAAAAACTATACTATTTAAAATACCAATCATACTATTTATGCACATAAATATAATTATTATATGTATATTTATATTAATCAACTTAAATAAAACATTATTTTTTATTTCGCTTGTAATAGTATTAATTTATTTTTTATTGTACGTATTATATTATAAAAAGAATAAGCTTTACATAAGCACTATAAATGAAGAGAAAGGACATATAACTGGAATTATAAGTGAAATTATAGATGGAGAATCCAGTATAAAGACTCAAGGATTACTGAATAAAAAAATAGATGAAATAAAGATAAATTACGATAAATATTTAAATATTAAATATAATTTTAATAAATTATATAACAAAGAACATATAATAAAGAATTTATTATTATTACTATTAACTAACTATATTTTATATATAGGTTCTACCAAGATGACTTTAAGTAATATGGTGTTATTCTATTCAATTCTTATTATGCTTATAGATTCATTTAAGAATATATTTGAGCTTGAAGAAGATTTTACTAATGGGATTGTTTCTATAAATAGACTAGGGGAAACAATAAAAGAAAGTTTAGATTATGGATACTATTCTAATAATATAGATAGTATTCATATAAAAGGATTGTTTTTTTCATATAAGAACGATGAATATATAATAAAAAACTTAAATTTGTCATTAAGTAGGGGAGACAGACTTTTAGTAAAAGGTGGAAGTGGGACTGGAAAGACGACTCTGTTTTTACTTATACAAGGAATTTATAGGGCAGATGAGGGAAGTATAGTAATAGGGAATAGAGATATAAATGATTGGAATATAAGGGGTATAGAGAATAATATTACTTATGTAGGAACCAACTCTAAAATATTTAAAGGAAAGTTAATCGATAATATTGGAGATGATATAAATAAAGTTAATGATATTTTAAAGATATCAAATCTCAAGTTAGATTTAAATTATATAGTAGAGGAAGATGGTTCTAATTTGAGTTTAGGAGAAAGATCCAAGTTAATACTAACTAGAGCATTATATAAAGAATCAAGTATAATTATTTTAGATGAATTACTAAGTAATATAGAGTTAGAAGAAGAAATAGAAATATTAAAGAAAATATTTGATTACTTTAAAGATAAGATAATAATATATACTTCTCATAGAAATATAGATCTATTTAATAAAGTATTAATCTTAAAGAAAGGAGAGGACTATGAAATTAACTAACGATGAATTAAAAGATATAAGTGGTGGACTTAGTGTTGGATTAGTGGCGGGTTTTGGTGCATTACTGGCACTATTTGCAGGCATACTAGATGGCATAACTAGACCTTTAAGGTGTAGATGATGAGACTAACAAATGAAGAATTAAAAATGATAAGTGGTGGAAATATATCTGGAACTTTAATAAATGCTTTAGTAAGGGGAGTAAACTTAATATTTGATTTAGGTAGGGCAATAGGGAGTGCAATTCTTAGATTAAAAAACAAAAGTATATGTTCTCTATAAAAAAGATGGATTTTTATCCATCTTTTATAATATAAGTTGATCTACTTCTTTAGATTTTGCTATTTCAGTATCTATTAATGCCTTATCTAAATTATATTTATAATCGCTTGTTTTTCCATCTACATCGTCATCTAATTCTATTAATTTTATTACCTCTTCTATAGTTGTGTTACCGTTTAAAACTTTAGTTAAACCATCTTGAAGTAAAGTTGTAACATGAGACGTATATACTAACCTTCTTAAGGACTCTTTTCTAACATTATTTGCAATAGCATCTCTTATCTCTTGATTTATAACCAATACTTCGTGTATTGCCATACGCCCTCTATAACCGTTAGAACATTCAGAACATCCTTGTGGTTTATATATTTCACTTACATCTTCATTTAATACTTGTTTAATCAAATTCTTCTCATATTCATTAGCAACCTTTTTAGTTTTACACTTATCACATAAACGTCTTGCTAACTTTTGTGAAACTACACCTTTTAACGCACTTGCAAGTAGGTACCTTTCAACATCCATATCTAATAAACGTTCTATTGTATTTAATGAGTTATTGGTATGCACAGTAGATAGTACTAGGTGTCCTGTAATAGAAGCTCTAACTGCTATTTTTGCAGTCTCATTATCACGAATTTCTCCTACCATTATTACATTAGGGTCTTGACGCAGTATAGAACGAAGTACATGAGCAAAATCTAACCCTATATCGCTATTAACTTGAATTTGATTTATTCCATCTATATCCATCTCTATTGGATCTTCTACAGTTATTATGTTTGTTTCTGGTCTATTTAATCTTTGAAGAATAGAGTATACAGTAGTAGACTTTCCGGTACCAGTCGCCCCAGTTACTAGTATTATTCCATTTGGAACTTTTATTAACTCTTCTATTTTTCTATAGTTTAACTCACTAAAACCAAGATTTTCTAATCCTTTTAGACTCATGGAATAATCTAATATACGAATAACTATTTTCTCACCATTACTAGTGGGTACACAAGAAACACGGAGATCTAAATCATGCTCTTTTAATTTGGTTTTTATCGCACCATCTTGTGGAAGTCTAACTTCTGTTATATTCATTCCAGATATAATTTTTATACGAGTAATAAGATTCTTCTTTAAAGAATTTGGAACATTGGCATAATCTATTAATTCACCATCTATACGAATTCTAATTTTCATATGCTCAAAAAGAGGGTCAAAATGAATGTCACTCGCCTTTTTATTCGATGCATCCATAATGATTTCGTTGACAATTTCAACTATTGGTAATTTTTCAAAGTCGAACTCTCTTAACATAGTACCCCTTATTATTCCACATAAACATATGGTATTTATTCTAAAAGTATTATATAATACTTTTAGAATAATAGCAAGAATTAGGAGAATAAAATGAAATTAATTAAAGATAAAAAGGGATTTTTTGTAATTGAAACCATTGTAGTTGTTGCGATTGTAGCAATTGTAATTACTTATGTTTTTACTCATTTTTCTAACACATATAATAGATTTGTGCTCAGTGAGTCATATAATAACCTAAGTGTTACAAATGCTGTACTGAACGTAAAAACGTATATAGAAGATATTAAAATAGATTATTT
>CAZJQU010000005.1:2184-3509 GCA_964548645.1 uncultured Muribaculaceae bacterium | reverse complement strand
TAGAGGACCTTAGCTATGGTTACATGTCAATTTACAATTATAATTTAGAATTAGTGGGTAATCCAGATAAGGAATATGTTACGTATGTTAAAACTGGAACACCATATCAAGAACCTGGTTATACTGCAGAGGATAAGAATGGAAACAAATTAGATGCACTTATTACTGGAGTGATAGACACATCGATTCCCGCGACATATTATTTGACATATTCTTTACATGATATAGCATTAAAAAGAAAAGTAGTAGTATACGATGAAGTTACTAATTTTGATTATACGGGAAATTATCAAGTGTTTACAGCACCAATTGGAGGAACCTACAGAATAGAATTATGGGGAGCACAAGGTGGAAGATCTGTATCAGGAAGTGCAACCGGTGGATATTCAACAGGAGAAATATATTTAAACGAAAATACAACATTATATGTTTATGTAGGCGAAGCTGGGAAGAGAGGAACATATGGCGTTGCTGCAACCTCTACAGTTGGTCAAGGGGCACCAGCAACATTTAATGGCGGTGGAGGTGGCGGAAATGCCGGTGGCGGATCTTATCCATATGAAAATTATACTGGTGGTCCAAGTGGTGGAGGAGCAACAGATATAAGGTTTGTTTCTGGAAATTGGAACGATATAGGTAGTTTAAGAAGTAGAATAATTGTAGCGGGTGGCGGTGCTGGTACAAACGTTGCTGATTATGATGCCGGAAAAGGAAATGCTGGTGGTCTGATTGGCGAAAATGGTGGTGCATACACATCATATTCTCAATATGTAACAAGTAGAGGAATTGGAGGAACACAGACTACTGGTTTTGCATTTGGAGTGGGTGGAACTGGTTCAAATTCGGGAGGATCAGGATACTGTAATGGTCATGGCGGCGGTGGTGGAGGTTATTTTGGTGGTACCGGTGCTAATCATACTGGTGGTTCTTGTCTTATTATGGGTGGTGGAGCAGGTTCATCTTTTATATCAGGATTTATTGGTGTTAATGCAATAAATGCTGATGGTACAGCAAGTGGTCAAACAAATCATTTCTCGGGATATATATTTAAAAATATGGATATGAAAGCTGGAACACAATTATTTCCAAGTCCATCTGGTGGCACAGAAACAGGTCACACCGGAAATGGATATGCAAAAATAACTTTGATAAATCCAAATCCAGAAAACACTTTAAGTAAGGTTAGATATGTGTATAATGAGGTAAATGGAAGTACAGCAAACTATAGTGGACACTGGGTAGAGATGCAAGTTTATGATATAAATGGAAACAACATATCACAAGGTTTAACTTCTATTACTTCATCTACTGCAACTAATTTAAAT
>CAZJQU010000005.1:0-2084 GCA_964548645.1 uncultured Muribaculaceae bacterium | reverse complement strand
ATTAGGTGATATTATGAAATTAAATAATAAGGGTTTTTCGTTAATAGAATTACTTATAGCTTTTACAGCAGTTACACTTCTTTCAATTGCTATATTTAGAACGGTAATAAGTATACAAAAACGTCAACAAATGAATATGGCATATAATGACTATGTTGTATTTGAAAGCACCATAAACTCTTTAATACAAAATGATTTTACAAATAAAGTGATAGAGGCAATAGAGTATTGTGGAAATAATTGCTATAATATAAAGTATATTGGAGAAGCTACTAAAACACTGTCTATAAATAGAAATGATGGTATTCTAACATATGGTATAACAAAATTAAAACTACCAAAAACATTTGTGTTTTATAGAGATATAGAACAAAAAACAGATACATTAACAGGAATAGAAGAATTAAAAAACAACTCTATTACCATGTTTAGGGTAGGAGTTGATTCTACAATATTAGATCAAAATTTAGATATTATATATATATATCAATATGACAGTAGAAGAAATCCAATAAGAAATACCATTTAATTTGGAGGTAGTATGAATAATAAAGGTGCGATATTTTCTGGATTCATGTATGTTTTGCTAGTTTTCTTTTTAATGTCTTTAGCGACTCTTCTTTTGGTTTTAAATAATACTAAGAAGATAAGTAGTAAGGCAAGAGATGGTGCAGAAAAAATAATAGATAATAGTGGTTCTGAAATTTCTATTACTTTAAATGGAAATACCAATACTTGTTTAAATATTGGGACAGCATATTCAGAGAAAGGATTTTCTGCAAAAGACAACTTTGGAAACAATGTTAGTGTTACAGTATCTTCAAATTTAAATATTAATGTCGAAGGTGAGTACACGATAACCTATACGGCAAAGCTGGGAACAAAAGAAAGGGTTGCTGAAAGAAAAGTAAATGTAATAAAAAATAACTATGCTTATACTGGTTCTCCTCAAGAACTAGAAATAAAATGTGATGGATATTATATGGTTGAATTGTGGGGAGCAGGACATGCTAATGGATTGGGGGGATATACTAAGGGGGTAATACAATTAAAACAAAAAGAAAAATTATATGTATATGTGGGACAATATAGTACCGTTAATAATGGAACATCATTTAATGGCGGAACGGGTAGTTCAGGAGGTTATCCCGGTGGTGGCGCAACAGATATTAGATTGTTAAATAAAGCATGGGATAATTTAGAGTCTTTAAAATCAAGAATAATGGTTGCAGCCGGTGCTGGCGCTGGAAACGTCCAATTTTCTCATGGTGGAGGACTTGTGGGCATTAAATCCGGTACAGCAACTGCTGGTACACAAACTTATCCAGGTACAAACCAAGACATATCATACCTTCCCTCATCATTTGGAGTTGGTGGCGGTGGTTGTGGTGGTGGTGGTGGATACTATGGTGCTGGAGGAGCCACTTGTGCTTCAGGTGGAGCCGGGGGATCATCATTTATTTCAGGGCATGCTGGTGTTAACGCAATAACAAACGATTTATCAATAATACACACCAATAACACTCTTCACTATTCTGGAAAGTATTTTACAAACACAACAATAACGCAGGGATTAAATTCTGGACACGGTAAAGCAAAAATAACATATATTGGCGAAACACATCCAAAGACAAATACAAATTTTAATAATGTCAGATATGTCAGAGACTGTACAAATGGTTCAACGGTAAATGCTGGAAATCATTGGATAGAATTTCAAGTAATAAAGGATGGATTAAATATAGCACTTGGAAAAGAGGGGGTTGCCACAACTGCTCCAACAAATCCTTCGTATGGGTATGTTTTTACAACTGATGGAATAATTGAGGGGCCGAACTACACTAGTATAGCTTCCGGTGCTCAATGTATGACTCTAGATCTTGGGAAAACATACGATATAGATGAAGTTGCTGTTTGGCATTTTCATCTAGATGGTAGAACATATAACTCTCCATCTACAAGTGTGTCATCTGATAATACAACCTGGAAGGTAATTATGAATACCGTTGCCCCAGAAACCATAAATGGTAGAAGAGCAAACGCTTGGAACTAATTGACTAATTACAAATAAAAATATATAATTT
>CAZJQU010000004.1:0-31512 GCA_964548645.1 uncultured Muribaculaceae bacterium | reverse complement strand
TTCTTATGCTTGGGGTTGCAATCAACAGTATTACTAGTAACACTAATATTGTTGCCAGCATCTCTATCATCGTAAATCCAAAGTTCTTTTTTATTTTCATATAATCCTCTATATTATGAGAATATTCTATCACAATAGTTTGTCTTTGTATATAAAAATAGAATAGATTTTACTTAATAATATCTATTCTATCTATTGGAAATATAACCACTCTTGTTTTGCCTATTATATCTTTTTTACTTACTGTTCCAAAGGCCCTACTATCTTTAGAATTATCTCTATTGTCTCCCAGTAAAAAGTAATTATCTTTTGTTATTATCATTTTTTCTACATCTTCGGTGGATTCTTTTAAGTGGGATTCTTTTACTAACTTATTATTTATATATAGGTTGTTATCTTTATACTCTAATGTTTCATTTGGAAGGCCAATGACTCTTTTAATTAAGTAATCGTTGTTGTGCTTTATTACTACTATATCAAATCTTTTCAGTCCATTTAACTTATAACCAATTTTATTTAAAATCATTATATCATTTGGATTTAGTGTGGGATACATAGAGTTTTGTTCTACTTTTATTGGTGTGAATATAAAAGTTCTAATTAATATAACAGCAATTATTATTAAAGCATAATCTAATATTTCTCTTTTTATATTTTTTTTCATATATATACCAAAAAATAAGGCATAGCCTTATTAATTTCTTTCTTTTATTTTGTATTCCCCAACTTTGCCTCTTAGGAAGTTTAACTTAGCACGTCTAACTTTACCCTTTTTAATTACTATTAATTCAGCAATTCTTGGTGAGTGTACTGGGAAAGTTCTTTCAACTCCAATACCATAAGAGTTCTTTCTTACAGTAAAAGTTTCTTCAGAAGATGCTCCTTTTTTTGCCATCACTATTCCTTCGAAAGCTTGAATTCTTTGTTTTTCTCCTTCTTTAATGGTATAGTTTACTCTTACGGTGTCTCCAACTCTAAATTCAGGAATATCCGTTCTTAGTTGTCTATTAGTTATCTTGTCTACAATATTCATACGATTCTCCTTTTCTTTTTTTAAAGATCTTCATTCGAGCGGATCTCCTTTTTCACGTTAATAATTCTAGCATATATTTATTTAATATGCAATATATTTATATTTGTTTTAATAAATTCCATATTTAGTATTTTAAAATTCTTTTATTGTGATGTTTATCTTGTTCTAGAAGGTTCTTTTTCTTCTAGTTCTTCAAAATATTCTTTCTTTGAAAGTTCTAACTTTATTTCATTTACTATTAAATTTATTTTTTCTAGTATTTCCTCTTTATATTCTTTGTCTAATACTTTCTCATGGCTTTTTATTATAGATTTTAGACGCTCTGCTTCACCAAGTATTATAATAGCGTTATCTGTACTGTCATCTTCTTCGAAAAAGGAAATAGACTGTTTTAAAAGTTGTAATAACTTTTTATCAATACTTTTTTTAGATACTTCTTTTATTAATTCGGGTTTCATTATGTCCATATTTGTTACATTTATTATATCTGTTCTTTTTGCATTGTTTTTTGGATTAAACGAGTATCCTTTTAATTTGGATATATCTGCGATTTTTACATCTTTGCTATTTTTTGATAGTTTATACTTTCCTCTATCTATTAAGTCTGGTCTTCTTTCTATTGTTCTTTTTATCTTTTCGTTTTCTCTCCAGTTTTCTATTTCTTTGTGGTCTCCCGATAATAAAACTTCTGGGACTTCTAAGTCTTCAAATAATCTTGGTTTTGTATATGTTGGATAATCTAATAGACCATCTGAAAAGGAATCTTTAATGTGCGATTCTTTATCTATTACATTATCTAATAGTCTTACTACTGAGTCTGTTATTACCATTGCAGGAAGTTCTCCACCTGTTAGTATATAGTCTCCAATAGATATTTCTAAATCACATATAGAGCGAATTCTTTCATCGAACCCTTCATAATGACCACATATTATTATTAGGTGCTCTTCTTTTGATAGGTTTTCTGATATTTTTTGATTAAAAGGTATTCCTTGTGGAGTCATTAGTATTACTTTGGTATTTGGTTTTTCTAAGGTTCTAACGGCATCAAATATTGGTTGACACATTAAAACCATTCCAGAACCACCACCATAAGGACTATCATCCACTTTATTATGAGATTGAGTAGAATAATCTCTAATGTTACTTATATTGATATTTACTAGATCATTTTCTATTGCTCTTTTTAATATAGATTCAGTTTTAAAACCATCGAACATATTTGGAAATAAAGTTAAAATATCTATTTTCATACTACTCCTTTATATATATTATCTTTTTATCATTATCTATATCTTCTATAAATTCATCTATTAAGGGAATCATGTCTCTGTTATCTAAAACTATAATCTTATATTTTTTATTTTCTATTATTTCTAATATTTTGTGTTCTTTGTCGTTTTTTATTGCTTTATAGTTTATAAAGTCTTCTACTGTTGGTACATCTATGTTTTCAATATATACGTTACTACCCCTTAAATCTATTATGTCTTTTATATCGTTTATTCCTTCTAGGGTTACCATGTTATATGTTTTATGAACTCTATGTGTAAGTATTTTATATGGTTTAGAGTTTATAAATATATTGTTATTTGGTATAAAAACTAAATCTTTTCTGCTGAAATTTGATTTTATTTTTATTTCTCCTTTTAGACCGTGTGTCCCTGTATATTTACCTATATAAATCATATTAATCCCTTAATTCATAAAGTACTATAGAAGCTGCAACAGATGCGTTTAGACTTTCACAGTCTTCATTTATATCTATATATATAAATTTATCACACATACTCTTCAATTCTTTTGACATACCCTGTCCTTCATTTCCGATTATTATAACACTTTTATCTTTATTTTCAATTGTTTTTATATTTATTCCATCTTTTACGTCTGTGCCATATATAGTATAATTTTTGTTTTTTAACTCGCTAAAAATTGATTCATCGCATATTATGATATCTTGTTTAAATAACATTCCTTGTGATGCTCTTATTACCTTCTCATTGTAAAGGTCTACTGTATCAATACTGAGTATTAATGTATCTAAATTAAATGCATAAGAACTTCTAATTATGGTGCCTAAATTACCTGGATCTTGTATATTATCTAAATATAATATTTTGTTACCATATTCAAATTTTTCTTGTTTTTTTCTTACTACTCCGATTATAGTTGAAATAGATTCAAGTGAACTTAAATATTTCATAACTTTATTTGATATAAATGTATGCTTAATATCCATAGTTACATTTGTATCTTCTAATATATATATTTCTTCTAAGAGATTTGCTTTATATGCCTCTTCTACTAAATGAACACCCTCTACTAAAAATTTATCGTGTATATCGCGATATTTTTTTGATTGTAGTTTTTTTAGTTCTTTTATTTTTATATTATCTATTGAGCTAATCGTATTCATTCTTTCATCTCTTTTCTTAAAGATTTATAGTCTTTACAATATTTTTCTACGGAATTCCAAAACTTATTTGAATGATTGAATTCTATGAAATGACACAATTCGTGTATTATAACATAATCTATATACTTTATATCTTTTTTTATCAACTCTAAATTTAAAGTTATACTTATATTTTTTCTATTGCATACTCCCCATCTACTAGTCATATGTCTAATTTTCAGTTTAGGATAAGGAATGTTTTCTTCAAATTTATTATATATAATATTTAATCTTTCTTCGAATATTTGATTTGCAATATCTTTGTAATATTTATCAAGTTTGGTTCTATCTTTTATGTATAATTTATTATTATATATTTCTGGTTTATCTTGTTCGGATAAAACCACTATATCTATTTCTTTACCTAATAAATAATTTTTTGATGCTTTTTGTTGTTTTGCTTTTTGTTGTTCTAACATTTTATTTATAGATTTAAAATTATCTTCTATTAATTTTTCTATTTCTTTATCTTTAGTCCACCTGTTAGTATAAACATATATTTTCAAGTCTTCTTTTACTCTTATATATGTATTTTTATTATTTTTTCTTATTATTACCACTTCATTCATGACATCACCAATATAATTATACCATATAAAAACAAGGGAAACCCTTGTTAAAATAAACTTAGTTGACTTGTTTCTGGAATTATATCTAATGTACCCATAGAACGCATATTATTTATTATAGTTTGAGAAACTCTACCTCTATTTTGGAAGTCTTCCACACTTAAGAATTCTTTTATATTACGTTCTTCTACTATCTTTTTAGCAACTATATCTCCTAGTCCATCTATTGTAATAAATGGGGGGATTAAAGTTTTATTGTCTTCATCTATTAAAAATCTACTAGAATCTGACTTATAAAGGTCTACATTACCAAATTTAAAGCCTCTTGCTGTCATTTCTAAAGCGCTTTTTAACACATCTAGGACCGCTAATTCCTTATTGGTCGCTTCGTATCCCTTTTCTTTTAATATTCCGATTTTTTCTTTAATTGCTTCGTATCCTTTAACCATAGTTCTTATATCAAAGTCTCCACCTTTAAGAGAAAAATACGCTGAATAGTAATGAATTGGATAGTGAACTTTGAACCACGCTACACGAAATCCCATCATGACGTATGCTGTTGCATGTGCTTTTGGGAACATGTATTTTATTTTGTAGCAAGAATCTATGTACCACTCTGGAACATTAGATTTTCTCATTACTTCTACCCATTTGTTCCAAGTCTCTTTATCTTTAGATGCTTTTCCTTTTCTAACAAATTCCATTATATCGAATGCATCTTTTGGTTTTAGACCTTGATAAATGAGATATACCATTATATCGTCTCTACATCCGATTACATCTTTAAAGTCTACTATATTTTGGTCTATTAAATCTTTGGCATTTCCAATCCATACATCTGTACCGTGAGATAGTCCTGATATTTTTACTAATTCTGCAAAGTTTTCTGGTCTAGTATCCTTTAACATTTCTATTACAAAGTTAGTGCCAAATTCTGGAACTCCTAATGTTCCCGTTTCGCATTCTATTTGCTCTTTTGTAACACCCAAAGATTCGGGTGAAGAAAATATTTTTAAAACTTTAGGATCGTCAAATGGTATTGAATCTACTTTAACTCCACTAGAATCCTCTAACATTTTTAGTATAGTAGGGTCATCGTGACCTAGTATGTCCAATTTTAATATATAATCGTGTATTGCAGAAAATTCAAAATGAGTTGTATACCAAGAACTATTAGGATCATCTGCTGGGAATTGGTATGGGGTAAAGTCAAAAACATCCATATAATTTGGTATTATTACTATGCCTCCAGGGTGTTGACCTGTAGTTCTTTTTATTCCTATTAACCCTTGTGCTAGACGTTCTATCTCTGCTCTTCTTGGTGTTCTATTTTTTTCTTCCATATAACCGAGAACATATCCAAACGCTGTTTTTTCTGCTACTGTGCCTATTGTTCCCGCTCTATAAACAAAGTTTTCTCCAAATAATTCTTTAGTATAATCGTGTGCTTTAGATTGGTATTCGCTAGAAAAATTTAAATCTATATCTGGAACTTTATCCCCTTCGAATCCTAGGAATGTTGCAAAGGGCATATCTTGACCTTCTTTTTTAAATTTTTCACCACAAGAACAATACTTATCTGGCAAATCATAACCTGATGGATAAATAGAACCAAGTAATTCTCCATTTTCTTCAAATATGGATTCATTACACTTTGAACATATATAGTGAGCTGATAGTGGGTTAACCTCTGTTATACCCATTAAAGTAGCAACAAATGATGAACCAACAGATCCCCTGCTTCCTACCATATATCCATCTTCATTAGATCTTTTAACCAGTTTTTCTGCAATTAAGTATACTACATCGTAACCATTTCCTATTATTCCATTTAGTTCTTGTTCTATTCTTTCTTCTACTATTTTAGGAAGTTTTTCTCCATATAATCTATGGGCATTGTTATATACTATTTTTCTTACCTCTTCTGCTGAACCTTCAAATATTGGAGTATAAGGTTCTTTATCATCTTTTATTATTTTTATATTATCGATAGAATCGTTTATTTTATTAGTATTTTCTATTACTATTTTATTTCTTAAATCCTCATCTAAAAAGTCAAATGCCTCTAACATTTCTTCTGTTGTTCTAAAATGAGAATCTGGTATTTCTCTTATATTTTTTTTGTTTAAGGAATGTAATCCACCACCAGGAACCTTTTGATTTACTATTATTTCTCTAGATACTTTATCACTTCTATCTAGGTGATGAACATTGCCTGTTGCAACTACCAATATACCTTCTTCGTTTGCAAGTGTAATTATCTTTTCTATGTGATTTTTTAGTTCTTCCTCATTAGAAAATTCTCCCAGTTGAATTAAATGGTTATAGTTTTCTAAAGGTTGTATTTCTATAAAATCATAAAAACGCATTCTACCTTTTATTTCCTCGTTACTTAAACTTCTTGCTATATTAAATATTTCACCATCAGAGCAAGCACTTCCTATCAGTAAACCTTCTTTATTTTTAGATATTTCGCTCTTTAATATTCTAGGTGTTTTCTTTAAATATTTAGTGTTTGCTTCTGATACTAGTTTGTATAAATTCTTAACTCCAACTTGTTTTTGTACCAATAAAATAGTATGGTAAAAACTACCAAATTTAAATACATCTTCTTCTGTCATCAAGTTTTTTAAATCATCTATCTTTTTTACTCCTCTTGCTCTTAGTTTAGATAGCATTTTAGATAGTACTAAAGCTGTTGCTTTAGCATCGTAGTCTGCTCTATGGTGATTTTCTTCGTCAAAATCTACTTCAAATCTTTTTGTTACTATAGATAGATTGTGTCTTTGTTCTTCAGGATTAAGTATTCTACTTAACTGCATAGTATCTATTATTGGATTATTTAATTCTCCCAAATCATATCTAGAATAAACACTAGATAAAAAGGATCTATCGAATTTAGCGTTATGTGCTACTAATGGTAAATCTCCAATCCATTCTTTAAAGTCTTTTGTTACTTCGAATTCATTTCTACAATCCTTTACCATTTTATCTGTTATATGAGTAAATTTTGTTATCATTGGAGGGATTGGTCTACCAGGATTTATTAGTTCATCAAATGTATCAAGTATTATTCCATCCTTTATTTTTACAGCACCTATTTCTATTAATGAGTCTCCACTTGTTGCATTAAATCCTGTTGTTTCAACATCGAATACTACATACGTAGTATCTATTAAATCTAAATTCGAGCTACCAAAAACAATAGTAACCTCATCATCTACTGTAACTAATTCTGTTCCATATATTACTTTTATTTTATTCTCACTATTTTTATTTATTTGTTTTGCAGTTGAGAATGCTTCAGGGAATGCTTGAACACCATTTTTATCTGTTATTGCAATCGCTTTATGACCATATTTATGAGCTCTTTTTATTAGGTTTGATGCGGATATTACTCCATCCATTTGGCTCATAAAAGTGTGAGCGTGTAACTCAACTCTTTTTGTTTCACTATTGTCTATTATTTCTTCTTTTTCGTGATTTATCTTTACTATGCTCCTTATATTTAAAACGATATCTTTAGTGAATGTATCGTTCTTAGAGTATCCACTTATCTTAGCCCAATCTCCAACTTTAAAATTTGAAATTAAATTATCGAATTCTTTTTCATCTTTAGAAAATATTTTACAATAAATACTATCTGTGTTATCAGATATTTTTAAAGTTATAATCTTTAGTTTTTTCGCTGGTATATCTCTTACATCTATTCCAAAAAGATATGCTTCTACTACTATATCATTGTCTTCAGATACTATATCTTTAATATAATAATTTTGTCTTTTCTTTATTTCTGTTCCAAAAATAACTGGATTTTCTTTTTTTACTGCTTCTTTTTTTATATTGTTTTTTACTTCGTCTTCTATTTCTTTTTTGATTTGTTTTCTAACTTCTTCGTTGAAAGATACTTCTATTTTATATTTAAAACCAGCTTGTTCAAAACTGTTAGATAATTCTTCTAATATCTCTTCTAATTTCTTGTTTTCCGCCTTATTTGGGACTTCTATTATTATTTTGTTGTCTTCTAAATATATACTATTATCCATTAAAGCTTTATATGATTTTTTTTGATTATTTAAAAAATATTTATAATATTCATTTAATAAATCTATATTTACCTTTTTAGTTTTTAAAGTTAAATACACTTTGTTTGCTTCTTTAAAAGCAACGGTTACCAGTTTGTTTAATGTGTCATATAGTTCTATTTCCAAGGTTTCATCTAATTCTAATATAAAGTTCCACTCTTTTTTTGATTTATTTATTTTTAATTTTTCTAATTTACCATTATCAAAAAGATGATAATACTTTTCATCTAATTTGATTTTATCTAAAAGTAATTTTAATTTATCATGCATATTATCACTTCCTAATAGTATATTCCACATAAAAATTATAACATATTTTTTAAATAAAAAAAGGAATTACTTCCTTCTTCTACCAACTTTAGTTTTTTCTTCAGTATATCTTTCTTTTTTCTCTCTTCTTGTAAGTCTTTTTGTTTTTTCTTCAATTTGTTTTTCTTCTGCGAAAACCTTTTTTCTACTTACTTTTTTATGTTCGTGTCTTTGATTATAATCTTCTTCTTTAAAAAAATATGGAGGTACTTCACTCGCTTCTCTAATTAGTCTTTCTCTTTCATTCTTTAAAAATGCATACATATTTTTTGGTTTTTTCTTGAGTTCTTCTTCGGTGGTCATATCTCCAAAGACAAATTCTGGGTGTTCATGATTTTCATCCACTACAAGTTCTTCTATATCTTTAGATACGGTGGATTTATGAAAATACATGTCACTTTTTAAATCGTATATGAATTCTTCATCTAAAGATCCACTTACTCTTTCTACATAGTTTTTTACTACATCTCCGCTTTGTTTAAATAGCATATCGTGTATTGATGCACCATCTAA
Organism: uncultured Muribaculaceae bacterium; assembly: GCA_964548645.1. GTDB lineage: Bacteria > Bacillota_I > Bacilli_A > RF39 > UBA660 > JAAYGD01. The sequence goes on along the minus strand of CAZJQU010000004.1, from coordinate 22,545 downwards.
ATTGCCCCCTATTATAGTTCTATATCCAGCATAATCCGTTTGAAACTTTAATGTGTCATCTTGAAAAAATGCAACCGTTTCGTATGAACCTATTACTCCAAGTCTAGTATTAGAGTTAAATACGGATTCAAAACTAGGATATATAAATGCATCGGATTTATCTTCTCTTGTTACAAAAGAACCTTCTAAATAATATTTTCCATCTTTAAATGTAATGTTTTTTAAGTTTGCTCTAGATATATATTTTAGTTCTTCTCCCTCTGTATTATATTTATTATCTAAAGAAGAACTTCCATTGTTTGTTCTTCTAGATATTGGCATTATTTTATCTTCTTGATAAACAACCATAGATTCTAATAATGTTTTTTCTTTTTGATTTGTTTCCCCAATAGATTCAGGATTTAATAATCCTCTTAAAAAAAATGAATCTTTAAAACACGATAGTACTATACTTAATTTTTTATCCATAATTCCCCTCTTTCAAGTTATTTATTCTAACATATTTATATAAAATGTAAAGGTTTTTTTAATATATTAAAAAGAAAGATAGAAGTTATTCAATTTCTTCTATCTTTAAAAAGTTTGTATATTTATTTTGTTTTAGTGGAAATCCACCTGTAATTATTATTTTATCGTTTTTTGTTAAATCCATCTTTTCTTTTGCTATTTGAATAGCATTTTTTACTATCTCGTCTGTATTATTATACTTGCCTACCAAAACAGGTAACACTCCCCAATTTAATGATAATGATGTTGCTGTTTCTCTTCTTGGAGTGGTTGCTATTATAGGACAACAAGGTCTATGTGCACTTATCTTTTTTGCAGTATAACCAGATATAGTAGTTGCTATTATTGTTTTTGCATTTAACATGTTTGCAGCATCTACTACGCTATGTGATATTACTGTTGTTATGTCTTTTTGCTCGTGTATTGTGTGTTTTATTAGTAATTCATCGTAATCCATAGAACATTCTGTAGAATCTATTATTTTATTCATTGTATTTATTGTCTCTATTGGAAATCTACCTACTGCTGTTTCTCCAGATAACATTACAGCATCAGCTCCATCTAATACAGCATTAGCAACATCTGAAACTTCTGCTCTAGTTGGACGAGCTGCTACTTCCATAGAAGATAACATTTCTGTTGCTACTATACATATTTTACCTTTTGTATAGCTTTGTCTTATTAGTTTTTTTTGAACACTAGGAATAGACTCTAAAGGTATTTCTATTCCTAAATCTCCTCTTGCTACCATTATTCCATCGCTTACTTTTATTATGTTTTCTATATCGTCTATTGAACTTCTACTTTCTATTTTTGATATTATTTGCATATGTTCATCTTTAAGTGCTATTAACATGTCGTTTACATCTAATACATCGTTAGCACTCCTTACAAATGATAGTGCTACAAAGTCGGCATTTACTCTAGATGCAAACTCTATATCTTCTTTATTTTCCTTATATAAGAAATCTATACTTATATTAGAATCAGGTACATTAAGACCTTTATTGCTTTTAAGTTTACCACCATTTACAGTTATACATTTTATATCTTCGTCTAATATACTCATAACTTTAAGTTCTATTAAACCATCATTTATTAAGACTCTATCTCCTATATTTACATCTTTATATAGGTCTTTATAACTAACTTGAATATTACCAAATTCTCCATTGCAAGATCTATTAGTAAGAGTTACTATATCATCTTTTTCTAGGATTAAATCTCCATCTATATTCCCTATTCTTATTTCTGGACCCTTAGTATCAATTAATATACCAACATTGGTATTTAACTCTCTATTTACCGTTTTTATGTGTGCACAAACTTTCTCAGCATCTTTATATGATGAATGAGATAAGTTTATTCTAAACACATCAGTTCCCGCTTGAATCATCTTGCGAATCATCTCTTTTGAAGATGTAACTGGACCTACAGTTGCTACTATCTTTGTTTTATTCATATTTTCACCAACCCTATATTATAATTATACATCAATAATTAATTTTTTGTTAATCTATCTTTTAAACCTGTCAAACGATCTTGTTCTTTTACATTATTTACTGAGTTTATTAAAGCTTCCTTTTCTCCTACTAGAAGTAAATATTTCTTCGCTCTAGTAACTGCTGTATATATTAATTTTCTATATAACATTCTAGAAAAAGATCTATCCATAGGTATTATTACTATATCAAATTCACTTCCTTGTGCTTTATGTATGCTTATTGAATAACCCAACTTAATATTATCTAAGTCTTGTTTTTTACACTCTAAATATTCGGAGTCAAAATCAATTAAAATATCCTCAGCATCTATAGTTTCTATTATACCGATATCTCCATTTGATATGTCTGTATCTGGTATATTTTTTGTTTGAAGTACTTTATCTTTTTCTCTATAAACAATATCCATATAAGATACTTCTTTGTTGTTGTTTTTAGGATTAAATATATCTTGTAGTTTAATGTTTAAATTGTCTATACCGTTTATTCCTTTATACATTGGTGCAAGTATCTGTATATCTTTTTCATTAAATCCTTTTTCTATATATTTATTACATATATCTACTATATATTTTTCTATTAAATTTTTATTGCACTCTATAAAGTTATAATCACTTTTTTTAGTAAAACAATCTTTGCTGAGGTTCCCTTCATTTATTTCACTTGCTAAAGTGATTATATATGAATCTTCTTTTTGTCTATATAATTCTTTTAGTTCTATAGTATTTATCATTTTGCTATCCATCATATCTTTTAATGTTTGACCAGGAAGAACACTTGGTAATTGATTATAATCACCAACGAAGACTATCTTTACATCATCAAATAAAGCTTTAAATAGGTTATCTAATAAAAATATATCTATCATACTAGTTTCATCTACTATTAAAAATTTAGCGTAACTTTTGTTATTTTCATTTACCATAAATTCATCTTGTTCTTTATTCCATTTTAAAAATTTATGAATAGTAGAAGCATAAAAACCTGTTGCTTCTCTAATTCTTTTTGATGCTCTACCAGTTGGTGCGAGTAACACTAAGTTGTTGTTTAAATCGTCCATAGTATAGTTGTTTATGCTCTTATATGCCTCAACAATTGCTTTTATTATAGTTGTTTTACCAGTTCCAGGACCTCCTGTTATTATAGTAATGTTATTTTCTAAAGAACTTATTACTGCACTTTTTTGTAACTCATTATATTTAATATTAAACAACTCTTCTAACAAATTTATATTTTCATCTATATTTTTTATTTTGTTTTTCTTTTTATTTATCAAATAATTTATTTTAGTTGCTACTCTTATTTCCATATCATAATATGTCTTTAGATAGTAATTATTGTCTTCTAACACTACCTCATCATTTGAAATTAATTTGTCTAAATATTCTCTTATTGAATCTATATCTATATTTATATTTAATGTGTCTAATAACTTTAAATAAATAGATTCTATATCAGTATATGTATCTCCTTTTTGAAAACATATATCGCCTATTGAGTATATTATTCCAGACATTATTCTTCTTTCATCTAAAGCATCAGAATTTAACTTTAAAGATATAGAATCTACTAATTTAAAAGATATGTCTTTTAATTCTACTAGTTTATATATGTTACTATCTATTATGTTATATACTTCATTACCATATCTTTTATATATTTTATTTGACTGATTAAATGAAAAACCAAGTTCTTGAAGATATATTATTATTTTAAAACTAGATCTCTCTTCTTTTAATATTTTATGTATTTCTTCTGCTTTTGTTATAGTTAGACCAGGGACCATTAAAAGGGAATTATGGTTATCTAATATTATATCTAGTGCTTTATCTCCTAATGTATTTACTATCTTAGTCGCGGTCCTTATACCTATTTTAGGAAATATCCCAGAAGATAAGTACGATATAGTAGAACTTTTATCCTCTGGAAGTAATTTTTCATAATTGTCTACTTTTAATTGAACTCCATACTTAGGGTGATTTACTAAGGTAGAATAAAAAACATAATCAAAATCTTCACTTAAATCTATGAAAGATCCCGAGAATGTTATTGTTTTATCTATATATTCTTTTAAATCTTCTTTGTCTACTTCTTTTACCTTTAAGACTCCTACAGTAAAACCATTGTCGCCTTTGTAAAAGATGCTTCTTACTTCTCCTTTTACTTTCATAATACTCCTTTAATGTTCAATTAATTTTACTATAGTACATCCTGGATTATACATATCTATTTTATAGTCCTCTACTAAAGAATTTACCTTTAATTCTTCGTGTACAGCCTTTCTTAAAATATCCATACCTATTCCATGAATAACTATGAAATATCTTGTTTTTAATTTATAGTTTTCTAATATAAAGTCATTTAAATATATTTTAGAAATATCCAAAGTTTCTCCATGCAAATCTAGCGTGGGAGTATTAGATGGTATAAAATCAGTAAACATTCTCTTGTTCTTTTCTAAATACTTCTTCTAAGTTTGGAACAGAGTTTCTAGAACCAATCTTAGTAATCGATAATGCTCCAGTTATGTTAGATAATCTAATAGCTCTTTCTAATGGATATTTGTTTGCAATAAAGTAAGTAAATGCACCATGGAAGAAATCTCCAGCACCTGTTGAATCTTTTACTACTACTTCTATACTAGGAATCAACTTTAAAACTTGATTTTCTTTATATATAGTTCCTCTTTCTTCTAAGGTTATTACTACATTTTTAAAGTCTTTTAACATTAAATCTAGTACTTTATTCATAGATTCTTCATCTTTTATTTCTATTTTAGTATAATCTTCTGCGAATTTTTTAGAACATGCGACGTAAGTTACTTTTTTGCATAAATCAATTACTCTTTCGTTAGCACGACCCGCATCTATTATACTTATTGCATTAGGATTCTTTTTTAATACATGAAGCGATGCTTCGTATTCTTGGCCATCCATTAATATTACATCGTAGTGTTCATTTATTTTTTTATCCAATACCAAGGTATCTTCTCTATACGTAAATACTGTTCTACTTCCATTTTCACTATTTAAAAGAATGAACGCTAAAGTAGTATCCCTTCCCTTATCTACTTCTATATGTTTAGTAGAAACACCTACAGACTTAAATTCTCTAACTAATTTTTTGCCTAATGTATCATCTCCAATTGCTCCAGCAAAATGAGTATTCATCTTCCATTTACCAAGTAAATAAGCAGCATTAGAACTAGGCCCACCGCCACCCGTTATTTTGTCTTTAACTCTATATTTAAAGTTTTCTACTGGATATTTATCCATAGGATAAGTTATATCGTAAGATACATTGCCAATACATAAAATTTTCATATTATCACCATATTTATTATAACAAAAAAAGACAGTTATTACTATCTTTTTTTAGGTTCTACACCAAGTCCCATTTCTTCATAATTTATTGATGGAGTTTCTGGGACGTTTTCAAAAAATTCTTGAATATATGGGTTTTCTTTAAATTGAGGCATAAGTTTATCCATATAAATAGAAACATGGTTTATATCTATTTCTTTTGGTAAACCTTCATAATCAAATTGTTTGTCATTTATCATTGCATATAATCCTTTTTCTGGAATTTCTTCACCCATTTCATAAATTTGAAGTATCCCATATTCTGTTACAAAACTATTGTCGAAAGTATATCCCATAACTAAATTAGAACTTAATCCATTTGGAGTGTATGCGAGCATGTTGTCTATATCTTTTCTAGCTACTAGCATTTGCGCTACTCTGATGCTTTCTATTGGTATCATTGTTCTTTCCATATTTTCTCCTTAAAATTAATTTTATTCACACGATGCGTGTGTTGTTGAATAGTTTGTACATACTATACAAGGAACATATGTATAGTTTTCTGTGTTTGTTTTTGTAATGTTTACATAACCGGTACAATTTGAATCATCATCTAAGTCCTTAATTGGATTTACAAATTTACCAGACACTAGATCTATTAGATTTATATTGATACTAGATCCTAATGTCGTTGGAAGTGTTGTATTGTTGTATAATACGTAATCTTCTCCTGCTTTTTTTAACTGATGTTCTTTTGTTTTATATACATCTAGTTTTGATTGAGATATTGCTTTAAATACACTAGGAATAGCAATCGTTAATATTAGTCCAAGTACTATTATTACAGCTAAAAGTTCTATTAGAGTAAATGCTTTTTTGTTCACTTTAACACCTCTATTCTTAATTAATTATAACATAAATATAATAAAAAAAAACAAGATATCTTGTTAATTTTATTTTGGTACCAGTTAGATAGAAGTTGTTACCCCCTATCTCTTGATAAGTTATTATTATTATACAACAATAAAATCATTTTGAAAATACATTAATCTTTTTTATTCAAATAATTGATTTATTAATAAGATCTATTTTAATATCATTTTCTTTTATTTTATTTAAAATTTTGCTATTTAATTCAAATAACTCATTTCTATAATCCCTTAATATTTGTATAAGTTTTTCATATTCATCTATATCACAACTATTATGGATTATATCTTCCCTAATTTCACCACATTTGATTTCTTGTTTATGAGCGTCAAAATTGAAGCTCCTAATAAATATTTTATTCAAATTTATTCCTAATGATATCTTGTTCATATTGTAAATAATATCTATATTTATATTATTTGCCATGCAAACAGCATCATAAATATCATCATAATCTTTTTCTGATAAAACTCGCTTTAATTCTAGTTTTCTAATATGACCACTATAATCTAATATACTTTTATGAATGATATTTAACTGTTCATTTAAAAAACGCAATCTTATTAATTGCACATTTTTAAGATTAGTAACAAGCAGTAATACTATTCCTGTGACTATACCAGTAAATATGTTACTAAATATAGAAGAATTAAAATTATTATCCATATCATTATAATATTTGGACAATAATAACGATATAAAACACAATATCAACAACATCAATGCCACCCAAACATAACTGAAAGAAAATATGTTCTTTATAAAATCCCTTGTTTTCCTAATAAATTGTTTTATAGAGTACTTTATACTTTTTATCATAACTACTACCCCTTACATATCTATTATACCATGTCCTAATTATAATTAATTTAAATTTACTACTCCGATTATTGACTTAACGACTTATAACATCAAAAAAAGAAATTCATTTACGAAATTTCTTCTTTCTTTTTTAATCTTTTATAAACATCAAAATTTTTGTTATGTTGATTCATAATTGTGCTTTTCAAATCCTTTTTCATTGAAATTCCAAACCCACTAAAAGTCTTACCACCAATTATGGTATAAGGAACTCCACTTACTTCTTCACCTAATTCATCAGCTAACTCTATCATAAAATCTGCATTATCTTGATTATACCAAACTTCAAAGGCATAAATATTACAATATTTTTTATATTCATCATATATGCTTTCTAAAAATTCCAGTTCCTCTTTGCAATGAGGACAGCCATCTCCCCAAAATAGATAAATATTAACTTTATTTTCTTCAAAAACAATATCTTCTATTTTAAAATTACGATTTATTTCACTTTTATTATTAGAAGAATAGTCAATCATTACAATTATTAATACTACTATTAAAATTGCTATTAATAAAATAATTATTTTGTTTCTCATTCTAAATTATCTCTCAATAGAACATATTTTGTTAACCATTTTTTAAGATTTTCAACAGATTCGTAATAAACAGCATCCTTATCCGAATCAGCATCTAAATAAGCAATAATTTTTCCATTACGATAAATAACTACTGATGGGCAATATTTGACATAATCAGCTATACTAGTATCTTTAATACTTGAAAATAAGATTTTGTAAAAACCCATTTTATAAGTATCTAAAAATTCTGTCACATAATTATTAAGATCATAAGAAGTAGAACAAAGTGGCTGATAAACAAAAACAACAAATGTTTTTTTATCTTTCTCTAAAGTTTTTAGTTTTTCACTATCGATTTCTATTAAAGAACTATTACCATAATATTCATCATTTAAATAAAATTGTTGAGCTTGTTGAGATTTTGTTATTAATAGAAAAATAATTATTACTAACAATAATATAAAGGGAATTAAAATTAATAATGCCTTTTTCATCAATTTACCTTATGTAAGATATTAAAATCAATATCATGATAAGTTACTTTCCAAAAGTCATAACTAACTTCACCAGAAGAAGTATTTTTAATGGCAATATTATTATTACCTTTATAATACCAATGCCCACCAGTATTATATATTCTATCTTTATCCCAGCCAAGAGCAATTAGCATAGATTTCATCATACCAGAATATCCACCACCGCCACACATTAGAAATATATATTTATCTTTAGGAAAATAGTATTCTAAATATTCCATAGATTCTTCATAATTAGCAATATATTCCCCATCATCAGTTAAAGTAAATAAAGTTGTTCCTTGATAAGTGTTGCCAACTTCTTCCGGTAATCCAGTCACATTCACTATTAATGGAAAAGGGACTGCTTCAAATCCTTTAATAATTCCAGATAAATATGAATCTCCACCAATACTTTCATAATCGCCTTCATCAATTAACATTCGCATATCACGATAAACACTATCATCACGATTTAAATAATTATCAATAGTTTCTTCATTTATATTTTTATCAATTCCAAACATTGTTCCACGAACCCCATCTGTAATTTCAGGTTTTGGTAACTCCTGCTTTTTAATGACCTCATTATTATTAAATACCAAATACGAAGTTACACCACCTGCAATAAATGTTAATAGAATAACAATAATTACAATTAAATTCTTATTTTTCATATATCTTATTTTTCCTCCAAATATTATTCACTAAATCTCTTACAGTTCTTTCTATTGCAGTATTTTCCATGTGGCATATTATTACATAAGTGATAATTTCCACCCTCTATTTTTAATGTTCTACCATTTACTAGAGCATCTGCTATTTTCCCTCTTGCATCATCATATATCTTTTGTACAGTTGTTCTAGCAACCCCCATAAAACTAGCACATTCCTCTTGAGTCAAATTGTTATAGTCAATTAATCTAATTGCTTCAAATTCTTCTAAACTCATATCAACATAGATTTCTTCGCTAAGGTTTCTTGGTCCAAATATATTTATTTTAGGTTCTGAACAAATAGTTCTTGATTTTATTGGTCTTGCCATATATATTACTCCTTATCTACCTCTGTTACGAAATCCTCTACCATTTCTACGTCCTAATCCTAGTCCACGACCGAACAATGGTTTTTTAGGTATAACTTGATTAGCTGATTGATTATCATTTTTTTGTTCTTCGTTGTTAGTTTTAACATTTTCTTGATTAGGATTACAATTTCCTAAACCTCTTCCAGTTTTTGATCCTTCACCATTAGGACCTGTTCCATCTAATCTTGGCATAATATCACTCCTTTCTTTTATAAAATTTAATACTAATCATTACAATTTCCATCAAATTCATGTTTATTACATACACTCTTATCTGATACTAAACTTCCATCTATATAACTTTTAATAATTTTGTCTAAACTACCTTCACAGCCAACTATTACCTCGATACTTTTCTCTTTAAATAATTTCTGAGCAGAACTTCCCATACCTGAAGAGATTATAATGTTTACCCCTCTGCCACTTAAATAATTTGGTAAAAAACCTGGTTTATGTCCTGGATTTTTTATAAAATCCTCATGCTCGATTTTACCATTTACTACATCATAAAGTTTAAATCCTTCACAATGACCAAAATGATCACTACATTGATTATTATCAGTTGCTATTGCTATTTTCATAAATATTCCTCCTTATAAATTTTAAATATTTTTTCAGCTATTTTCTTTATTTCTACACCCGCCCTGCTTGGTTGATATGAAATAATTGGCTTTAAATCATTAATTGATTTAATAACTATATCATCATACGGAATTAAACCTATAATTTCAACTTTATTTTCTTTGCAATAATTTTTGATTTTTTCAGTCATATTAAGATTTATATCATATTTATTTATACAAACTAGTACCTTTATTTTAAAACTATTAATTAATTCTAATATCCTTTCTAAATCATTTAACCCAGATAATGTCGGTTCAGTTACAACAAGACAAAGGTCAGTATCAGTAATAGATGCTATGACAGGACAGCCTATTCCAGGGGAACCATCAATAATAATGATTTCATTATTATTTTTTACTTTACTTCTTAATTTTGCTATAAGCCTTCCCGACCCATCAGCACCAATTTCCATATCCGCTCTTATCAAATTACCATTTTTTATTTTTTCTTCTATAATATCAGCAACATGATTATCAAACATTTCAATTGCACCAACTGGGCATACCAATTTACAAACTCCACAGCCTTCACATTTTAAACTATCAACTTTATAATCTTTAATAGCATCAAATTTACAATTTCTAAAGCATTTACCACACCTTATACATTTATCTGAATTAATTCTTGCTGTTTTACCAGAATAAAACGATTCTTTTTCTGTCTGTTTTCCTTTATAGTATAAATACATATTGGCTGCATCAACATCACAATCAATTTTTATACTATTCTTAATTGTTTCAGCTATTCCAACAGCTATTGTCGTTTTTCCGGTTCCACCTTTTCCGCTTAATACTGTTACCTGCATAATAAATGCTCCTTTATATTTTTGCTTAAATCAATAAATACTTTTTTATAACTATCATTATCAATTAATAAATTGCCATTAGAATATAATTCAGCTATTTTTTTATCATAATTTATTTCACCTAATATTTTTATATTTTTATTTTCACAATATTTTTTTATAATATTGTCGTGTTTAATAACTCTGTTGATAACAACTCCAAAAGGTATTTTTAAATTTTCAACCAATGTGATAGCTCTTTTTAAATCGTGTAATCCAAATTCTGTAGGTTCTGTGACTAATATAGCACAACCGGCATAACTTAGTGTATTTACAACATTACAAGATGTGCCGGGGGCTGAATCAATAATATTAATTTCTGAACTTAAATTACTTAATAGTTTTTTTACTAATGAAGAAGATATTGCTTCACCAATATTTAGAACTCCTCTAAGACATTTTATATTACGACAAGTTCCTTTTTCAATAATTCCAATTTTTTTCTTTTTATAACTAATAGCTCCATAATCACATACTATTTTACAGCCACCACAACTATGGCAGAGTTTATCAAAAACTAATATATCATCTTTTGCTATGGCAAGAGCATTAAAGTCACAAAAACTTACACACTTATAGCACTTCTGACACCTATTAGTATCAATGATTGGTATATCAACTTCAACATTGTCAATGTTTTCAATTTTAGGTTTAAGAAAGATAAAACCATTGGGTTCTTCAACATCAGCATCTACATAATTAGCTTCCATACATAATGCTAAATTAGTAGATACTAAAGTTTTTCCCGTTCCGCCTTTACCACTAAGCACTACAATATTAATTTACAGCACCACCTTTCTTATAACCAAAAAATATATTAATTATTAAATTCTTTTAACTTATTTCCTTTATATTCATTAATAATATCCGAAATCTTTTTTACATCAGAAGTAAATATTTTTATATTTGATCTTTTTAATACTTCATTCGCATGCGGACCAATATTTCCTGTTACAATAGCATCTATGTTTTCTTTTAAAACTAAATTAGCCGCTTCAATTCCAGCTCCAGCATTTGAATTTATGGCGGTATTCTCAATTACTTTAAAGCCATCATCTTCTATATCATAAATGCAAAAATATTCACACCTCCCAAATCTTGAATCCATTAAACTGTTCTCTTCTTTTCCTTGTGATGAAATAGCTATTTTCATATATTTTCCTCCTTTATTTTTTCAAAATCATTGAAAATATCCTTTATTGCATAATCTTCAATATTTCCATTATTAATAATTTCTGTTAATTTAACATCAATTGGAACCTTATCTATAACTATGGTTTCTAATTTTTCAGCAATATCATCTATTTTGCTTTCGCCAAATAAGTTTATTTTATTATTACATTTGTCACAAACTAAATAACTCATATTTTCAATTAATCCTAATATTTTTATATTCATTTTTTTAGACATATTATAAAATTTCTTTACAATCATATTAACTAAATCCTGCGGTGTAGTAACAATAACTACACCATCAATAGGCAAAGATTGATATAAGGTAATTGCAATATCACTTGTTCCGGGAGGCATATCAACTATCAAATAATCAAGTTCACCCCATGATGTATCATTATATAATTGCATTAATACATTAGATAAAAGTGGTCCTCTCCAAATCGTAGGATCCTCCTCATTTTCTAAAAACATATTAACCGACACAATTTCTATACCTAGTTTAGATACTAAAGGTAAAAGTCCTTCTTCAACTACTTTGCCTTTATTTTTTAAACCAAACATATTTTGAATTGAGGGCCCAGTAATATCAGCATCTAAAATACCAACCTTAAATCCTTCATTTCTTAATTTAATAGCTAATAAAGATGAAATAACTGATTTTCCAACCCCACCTTTGCCACTTCCAACAGCTATTATTTTACTAATAAAATTAGACTTATCATTCAACATAAATACCTCCAAATTAAAAATAATATTTTTCTATCTATACAAATTTAGTATATAGCAATTATTGACATATGTCAATAATTGTATTGTAACAAAAAAGGTTATGTCATCAAACATAACTTTCGCTTTATTTATTATTAAAGACTATAATCGTCATCTTTTCTTTTTTCCTTTTCTTGTTCAAATAATTGATGAAACTGTTCACTTGCTTTATCCATTTCACGACTTATCTTTTTAAGCGAATTTTCAATTTCATACTTAGCAGAAAATTTTGCTTTATTAGTACTACCGGTAAAGTAACTATTCAATATCACTTTTCTCATTACTTTCTTATTAGAAAAACTGTGCTTTCGCCACGCAAGACAAGCAGATGATTTTATAAGATCATTTACATCAATCTTATCTTTTTGGTTTGAAGAATCTAACTTTCTATCCTTAGCATGATTGATAATTGCATTTAAAATATAATTGTCTAAATATCTTTCTTTACTGTCCAACAAGCCCTTATTATGATAATTTTCAATTTTGTTGGATTTGTTTAGCTCTATATAATATTTATTCAAATTCTTTAAGTCTTTATCAATAATACCCTTATATACTCTTAAATCAGATTTTTTGTCATTAAACAAGTATTCTTTTATCTCGTTAGTTAATTTTTTAATTTCATTGTTTCTAATTGAATTATATTTAACTTTGTTATAATTGTCAGCACCTTGATATTTACTAACTAAATCACCAAGTCTAAATATCTTTTCTTCTAAGAAGATATCTTTCTTATTCTTTAATGTGAAATTCTTATCTTTAGGATTGAAATATGATTTTAAGTAATCAATATCTTTATTAGTTTTAGTTAATAGATTAGTATAATAATTTCCTCTTTCAACTGATAATATAACTTGATCTTTCAAATAATTCATTTCCCTTTGAGATAGTTGTCCTTTTGTTCTATATGAAAATTTATTTTGTTTAGTAACATAATTAGGTTTCTTCTCAATAAAAGAGAAGTGAAAGTGATAGTTATCAGTATCGGTATGTAATGCTACTTGATATGACATATTACTTGTATTTTTAAATCCACATTCTTTAAAAAATCTAGGTAGTACTTCACTTATCATTTTCTTTTCTAAATCTTCTAATGAGATATTAGAATCAATATAATCATTGTTAAAACTTACTATACCCTTCCATAAATTAGATTTCTTAAGATATTTTTGATAATCAGTTTTTCTTTTATCAATTTCTTTTTTAGTAGCATAACTGCCATCTTCTAACACTAAATTAAATTTCTTATTCTTAAGTGTTCCATCATAATAGTCAAACATATTTTCAGCTTGCTTTATTGGATTAGAGTAATAATCAAACATACCATTAATGTTGTTTATCATCTTATCTGATATTTTTTTATTATTCAAAGCTAAATGGAATTGTGTTTTCAAAACAACTTTAGGACTAGTCATGGAAGTCATTATTCTTATTCCTAATAAGTTCTTGTAAACAAACATCATTATATGGATTCATGTTATCAGCAAATCCCATGTTAGCAAATAATTGTTTCAATATCTTATATTGAACATTACTAAAATTACTTAACTTATTAAGTTCTTTAATTGTCTTTTCAAGCAGATTATTAGTATCCTCACTTAAACCAAGCGCATCATTTTTTACTAAATTAGAAATATAATTGTTAATTGATTTTCACATTCATACGTTCTTGCCTTAACTATTTCTTCAAAGTCAAATACTGCCTTTGGCTTTATTATCTTTATTACTTCTTCAAATTCTGATTCTCTATAAGTACCTTTGATTTCAAATGTATTATTTCTTTCATTAGCTTTTTCAATTAGATATTCACTAAAACTGAATAAATCGTTTTGTAAGAAGTCATTATAGAAGATTACTTTTTCGATTGTTATTTCATAATTGTCATCTATCTTAACTTCAATCTCTTTAACATATTTTTGAATAATATCTCGTTTAGCATGTCTAGTTAAGATGTTCCAGATGTTAGATATTTCATAGTTAGGTTGTTGTTCTCGTTTTTCAAATAATTCTTCAATATCGTCATCGTATCTAAACATTTTTTCATCACTTAATTTGACCATCTTATTATTAATATTCTCTCGTTCTTTGATAATTTGACTTATTTTGGTATCTAATAATTCCTTATTCAAGTGACTATCAGCGAATAAAGATATGATATTATTCTCTTTCTTAACCAATTCATCTAATGCTTTTTCTAATGATAATAGTTCATTCTTACCTTTTAAATTAGGTATATTGATTATATTATCGTTAAGTATGGAAAACACACACAAGTCTTGCAATAAAGGCAATAGTTCTCTTTCAATTTTACCTGTATTATATAGTTTCTTATAATCTTCACAATTTCTATTGTGACAAGTTAAGTAATAGGTTAGTTTTATCCGTTTTCCTTTATGTTTCCTTGAAAAGTAATTACTCATCGGTTGATGACACTTAGGACATTTAATTATCCCTCTAAATATGTGAACCTTTTCACCATAACCACCATTTGTATTTCTTATAATTTGATCTTGCGCCTTTTCCCACACTTCTTTCGAAACAAGTGGTATATGGTGATTCTCAAAATTTAAAATCTCTTCTTTTTTTCTTTTAGTATGTCCCCAGATTAAATCACCCTTATAAACTGGGTTTTTGATAATTCCTATTATCGTATGTGGTCTTATACTAAAGTAATCAGTATATCTATTATCATATTTTAACTTGTCCATAATACCAGCACTAGACATACCATTTAAGTACATACTATAAATATCTTTTACAACAAGCGAAGTAATTGGATCTGGTATTAATGTACTATCTTCATCCTTTTGATAACCATAAGGAGCTCTACTTGGGTATTTACCCTGTCTTACAGCTTCTTCCATACCTCGTTTTGTTCTTCCTGCAATTTCTCGCCTTTCTCTTTGAGCGAATAACACATTCATTCCATACAACATTTCACCATTTGGAGTATTTATATCATAGTTTTCATATAACAAATCAATTGCACAATCATTTTCTTTACAATACTTTAAAAACCAATGTCCATCATAACCTTCACGAGTTAATCTATCTACTTTAATCGCTACTACTACATCAATAACACTTTTTTCAATATCATCTAACATTCGTTCCATGTTTGGTCTTTTTAAATCTTTGGCACTATGCCCCGCATCATTATAAATATCTACAATTACATAATTTTTCCTTTTACAATAATCTTTCAACTCTCTTATTTGTCCGTCAATTGAATAACCATAATCTCTTTGTTCTTCAGTTGATACCCTAACATATATTCCTGCTTTTAAATTCATTCAATCCTCTCTCTTTCTGTTTCATATTTTTTAAAAGAAAAAGGCAAAGACAGTATATAGTTTATACATACTACTTCACCTTTTCAAAGAACATATTCTCGTTAATTGTCTATTTATTATAGACTTTTTTCTTCATTTGTCAAGGTTAGTAGTAAGCATATTTCTAATGATCTCTTTTATTTGATTTAAAGTATAAGACTTTTTATAGTTGGGTATGTAGTATCTTTTATTGTTTAGATTATCACAAGCATAATGATAAATGACTAGATTAAGATCTGATATTTCATAGATAATTGGCTTAATAGTTTTAATATTAGTTTTCTTTATTTCTAATATTGCGCCATCTGTTATTTTGATAATAGGCTTGTTTTTGCCTATAAAGTCTAAAAACTCCTTATCTGCCTTTAATTGTCTTATGATTTTAAATTCCAACATAAAAATAGATTGCTCCTTTCTTTAGGTAACAATCTATTTCTAACTGTTTAATATATTTGTAATGCTTTCCCCTTATAATTATTACTAATCATAGGGGGTAGCAAGTTCCTCATATTTGGTAGCGACGGAGGGGATCGAACCCCCGACCTATCGGGTATGAACCGATCGCTCTAGCCAGCTGAGCTATCTCGCCATAATTTTGGTGCTCGTATTCGGACTTGAACCGAAACTTCCTTTTGGGAAAACAGATTTTGAGTCTATCGCGTCTACCAATTCCGCCATACGAGCAAGGCATAAAAGGATTATAACACAACTTTTTATGCAAGTAAAATGTTTTTTAACTTTCTTTGTATCTAGAAGTAAATAAATCTACTTCTTCCTTAGAATCATTGTTGTCGCATACTATAGGTAAATCTTTTATCGATTTTAAACCAAAATAATCTAAGAATTCATCTGTTGTTTTATATAGGATTGGATAACCTATAGTGTTTTTTCTTCCACACTCTTTTAGTAATCCTTTAGATTGAAGTTTTTTTATTAAACTAACACTGTTTATTCCTCTTATGTTTTCTACTTCCATTCTAGTTATAGGTTCATTGTACGCTACTATAGCAAGTACTTCTAGTGATTGTTCAGATAAAACATTTTCTTTGGTTTCTAATAATTTTGTATAATATTCTTTATGCTCACTTTTAGTAGTTAACTTCAAAGTATTTCCAAGATAATCTATCCTAAGACCTCTTTGTTCCATTAAATAGTCTTCTTTAAGTTCTAATATCAACTTTTTAGAGTCTTCTATATTTATATCTAATACTTTAGATATATCTTCTACAGTAATACCATCGTCTCCTACTACGAATAATAATCCTTCTAATATTGCTTTCATTTTACACGTCCTTGCTTGAAATAATTATATCGTCAAAGTTATTGTTTTGAGTTATATTTATTTCGTTATTTTTTAACATTTCTAATATCGATAGAAAAGTAACTACTATAAAGGGTTTTGTATTTATTTCAAATAAGTCCTTTAGAGTTATTTTCTTCTTCTTTTTTAATATTGCCTTTATATCTATTATTCTTTCTCGTAAGGAAAACTCTCTATTAGTTACCGTAGTATTTAGTGGTTTTTCCAAATCTTTTCTATCTAAAAACTTGTTCATTATTGAAAGTAAATCCATAATAGTAAAATCTGTATTCTTTATTAAAGTTGCATCTATATATTCATCGTAATTAGATGGAATCTTGGTAAATATTTGTTGTCTTTTTTCTTCTAAATCTCTAAATGTCTCTGTAACTTCCTTATATTTCTTATATTCTATTAATCTATCTATTATATTTGTCTTTTCCTCTTCATAAGAATCCTCTTCAACTACTGGCTTTGGTAATAATGATTTTGATTTTAACTCTATTAATTCTGCTGCTACGACTAAGTATTCGGACGCTATATCTAAGTTTAGTTCTTCCATTGCGTTTATATAATCTAAATATTGATTAGTAATCTCTACTAAATTTATATTGTAAATATCTATGTTTGATTTTTTTACCAAATGAAGAAGTAAATCTAGTGGTCCTTCAAAGTCGTTTATCTTTATTTCATAGTGCATATTATACTCTCTTTTTTAACTTAATTTTATCGAATATATTTTTTCCAAATATATCGTATAATGTTTGATTTTTAATCATTACAAATAGGTAGATTATAGAGCCAATTATACCATAAAAACCCGCTACTAATAAAGATATAATTCTAGAATGATTATTTAAAGGTATTATAAATTGAAGTAATAATATTGCTAAAATCATTATAGATGTTCCAAATATAATATTGATTATTTTTGAGAATGTTTCTTTATAATCTATACCCACTTTGTTTTTTATATGATAAAAATTAATTAATGATGCTACAGTAAATGCAATAATAGATGCTATAGTAACACCATAAGATGGATGTAATCCAACAAAATGCATTGCATTCATAATTGGAGCATTGAATATGATTTTTAGTATTAGTCCTACTCCAATTGATAGTATTACAATTTTTGATTGTGATATGCAGTTTAATATTGAACAAGTTAAGTTATATAGAGCGACAAATATTGTACCGAGTATAAAGACTCTAAACACTGTATTAGCAAGTTCATTTTGACCATAAAATACAGTCCATATTGGTGTTGTAAGCATAGACAACATTACCACTAGAGGTATTAAAACAAATAATAAGGCCTGTATTGAGGTATTTACCTTGTTTTTTATATCGTCTTTATTTCCAAGTGCAAAACTAGTAGTAATATGAGGAATCATACTCACTATAAGACCTGTAGATATAGCGTATACTATCGCTTCTAGTTTTCCTCCCCATGTTGAAAGTATACTTGCAACAGATTCTGCTTCACTTAATGTATATCCTAAAGATACCATTACTTTATTTATACTTGATAAATCCACAAAGTTAAATAATGATTTAATTGAATCTATTAATATAAATGGTACCGCATATATAACAATTTTATTTATTATACTTTTAGTAGATATTTTTCTTTCTTCTTGTTTTATCATGTATTTTTCATTTGTAAGATGTTCTTTTTTTATCTTTAAATATAAAAATATATACGCACATATTGCTCCAAATGTAGCGGCAAATACTGATACCCCAATAGAGTTAGTTAAACCTATTTTAAATACATTTAAAGCGAGATATGTACCTATTAAAAGAAGTGCTACTCTAGTAATTTGTTCTACTACTTGACTAAATGAGCTTGTAGCTATATATTTATGTCCTTGTAAATACCCTCTAGATACACTAAGTACTGGAACTATTAAAAGTGCAGAAGATATAATTCTAACTACAAATGCAACATCTTCTACAGTATTCCCACCTTTTATATCTCCAATAAAATAATATCCAATTTTTTCTGCAAATATATACATAAGTAAAAAACTTACTATACCTAATAAAGATATGAATAGTTTTCCTATCTTGAATGCTTTTTCTTTAGTATATATGTATCCTAGAGCTTCATATTCACTAGTAATTTTACTCACTGCAAACGGAATACCCGCAATAGATATACCTAAAAAAAGAGAATAAATGGCATAAGCATAACCATATAATGCTCCACCCTTTTCTCCTAACATTGGATAAAGTAATATAACATACAGTATTCCAATTACTTTGCTTATAACTATAGATAGTGTTGCTACTACAGCTCCTTGCATAAATGAATTTTTTTTCATATAATCACCTTTTTTTGTAGTAATTACCTAGTATTTCATAAAAACAAAATATAAGTACAAAAACAGTTACAATAGTAACGAGTACTTGTATTACTATATTATCACTAATATCAAATATTGCATACGAAATAGTGAGTATTAATGCATTTATAATTGATATATGAGTATATAGTTTGCTCTTATCATTTTTTTTTACTTTTATTTTATGTCTACAATCTAAATAGTGTTCTTCCAATACTGTTTTTTTAACTTTGTTTTTTTGTCTAATATAAAAGTAAAGTCTATATAGTGTAAATATTATTATAAAAATTACTAAGTGAATAACAAAATATTTCATATAAAATCTCCTTATATTTGTTCTATATATTCTAAAAGTCTAATAAACATTTTTATAAATTTTTCTTCTAGACCTTTTTTCTTTAATTTTCTAACCATTATACGTTTTTGTTTTATGGTGTTATTGCTAAATAATATGTTACTTATTTCATCTTTAGTACTAGTTTCTATTGCTAAATCACTTATTATTTCATCTATATCTTCATTTATTAATCTAACAGCGTCTATCTCTATTGCTTTTCCTTTACATACTACTGTAAGTTGTCCAATAGTACTTACATCTTTTACCTCTACTATGAAGTCGTTCTCATCTTCGTATGAAGTAAATGGTAAGTTAGTTCCATCAAAGTTTACTGTTAAATCTTCTGCTTTTCTAGTGTTTCTAAACTTAAATCTGTAATTTCTTCTATCTGGTATTATACCACTTTTTCCCTCAATTGCTCTAACTATAACAGTATAATTGTTTTCTTGATAATTATAATCTATTCCTGTTTTTAAATAATATCCTTGTTTATATAGATTACTTATACCATCATCTTCGTATAATTCATATAAATTACTTCTACCTTGGAATATATTCACTTCTAAGAAGGAAGGTAACCCAGCATTATTGCTTATGAATCTTGACATCGGTATTACTCCACCACTTCTTACAAATACCGGATAGTCCTCATCTTTGAAAAATGATACATAACTTCTTTCCCCAGGGAATTTTTTTCCCGTTTTAAAGTCAAACCAAGTACCTTTTGGAAGATAAAATTTATGTACTACTCTATTCATTACCAAATCTTTCTTACTAGTAATTGGAGCAATTAATAGTTCTTTACCAAAATAATATTCATTTTTAAATAATGGATCATCATATACTTCTATATTTTTATAGTATAAAGGTTGAACTAATGGTGTTCCATATTTATGATATTTGAATGCTTCAGAATAAATATATGGAATTAATTTATTTCTAAGTTGCATATATTCTTTTACTATTTCAAATGTTTGAACATTCCATCTCCAGGGTTCTCTCTTGTAATATCTACCTTTATCTACATGTATTCTAAATATTGGTGAAAAACACCCAAGTTGAACATATCTAGTATAGAGTTCCCCATCTTCTATACCTCCACTAAAACCTCCTATGTCATGACTCCACCACGATATCCCTAAATTAGATGCACTTGAGTTGAGTTCTGGAAGTAATTTTAATGTATTCCAGCTAACCTTAGTCTTACCAGAATATAAAACTCCATATCTATGGGGCGCTACCATTGGATTTCTTCCTAGGAACATTCCTCTTTTTGCTTCGCTTCTATTTGAATCTAAATAACCATAGTGACTATTTGCAAAATGTATATTTGTATTAGTCTCACTTACAAATTCATTAAAGAAAAAATCGATACCCATTTTTTCTAAAGGGTGAATTAATAATTTGAAATAAACATCTAAAAACACTGGTGAAAAAGGAGCATATTTTATTGGGGCATTATTCTCTACTTGTATGTACTTTCTTGCCTCCGAATACATTACCTCATTTGGTAGTATTCCTTCTATAGGGTTAACGTTTAAGCCTACTCTAACACCCATATTATGAAGCATAGTAAGAAATTGAGCTGGGTCTTTAAATAACTCTCTATTAAAAGTAAAGCCTGTGGTTAAATTTTTTCTATTTCCAAAATCTCTAATGTGCCAATCCTTATCTAATAATAGTATAGATATTGGTATTTCTTCTTTTGAAAATCTTTGAAATAATTTTATTAAAGATGTATCATTATAATTATAATCTTTACTCCACCATATACCTAAAGCATATCTAGGTATCATAGGAGGAACTCCAGTAAGCATAAAATAATCTCTTAAGGCATATTCAAAATCATTTCTATACATAAATACATATGTATCTATAGTTTTTTCTGCTCTAGATGATAGTGTTCCATCTTCATTTATTATATATGTTTCAGAATCATCTATAGATGCGAATCCATCTGTTGAATATAAACCTTTTTTAAATAATATTTTCTTTCCATCTATAGAAAGTAAATTTGCATCGAAATTTCTAACTTCTGGATTAGAAAAATACCACATCTTATCAGTGTTTTCTAAAGTTACTTTAAAATTAGATGTAGATTTAACATCCGATTCTTTTACATAAGTTATTTTAAAATATTTTGTTCCTATTTCTAAGAATTTAGAGTCTTCTCTTACAGTAAAACTGGGTACTTCAAAATCACGAAATAACACTAGTTGTGTAGGAGAGTTTAAAAATAAACCTTTTTCGTTGTATTCCACTCTAAAAAGCCTATCTGTTAAGATAGTTATTCTGTATTTGGTTCCTTTGAATATTGCTTTTTCTTTTGAAATCGCTTTTTCTTTATTAAAAACAAATTGCGTTCCTAAATTATACATAGTATCACCCCAGTTACTCTACTATATAAATATAACATAATTAGAAATTTTAAACAACAAAAAGGAGAAGTAAAAATCTCCTTTTTTAAATGATTTTCTTTCTTATTGAACTTTATATGTGTTGTATACTATTATTTTTTGTTTATTATCTTCAATACTTCTTCTTTATCACTAAAATGTTGCTTTTCATCTCCAACTATTTGATATGGT
>CAZJQU010000003.1:28392-38897 GCA_964548645.1 uncultured Muribaculaceae bacterium | reverse complement strand
GGAGTACTTAATGTGTTAACTTCAGCACCGGATAATTCCGACACTTAGTACTCATCGTTTACAGCGTGGACTACTAGGGTATCTAATCCTATTTGCTCCCCACGCTTTCGTGTCTCAGCGTCAGTAATGGCCCAGCAAATCGCCTTCGCCACTGATGTTCCTTCTAATATCTACACATTTTACCGCTACACTAGAAATTCCATTTGCCTCTACCATACTCAAGTCTATCAGTTTATGAAACGAACCGAGGTTGAGCCTCGGGCTTTGATTCCATACTTAATAAACCGCCTACACACGCTTTACGCCCAATAAATCCGGATAACGCTCGCTCCCTATGTATTACCGCGGCTGCTGGCACATAGTTTGCCGGTGCTTTCTGGCATGGTACCGTCAGACTAGATTCATTTCCTAATCTAGCTGTTCTTCCCATACAACAGAGTTTTACAATCCAAAGGACCTTCATCACTCACGCGGCATCGCTCGTTCAGGGTTTCCCCCATTGACGAATATTCCTAACTGCTGTCTCCCGTAGGAGTCTGGGCCGTGTCTCAGTCCCAGTGTGGCCGATCAACCTCTCAGTTCGGCTACGCATCGAAGTCTTGGTGAGCCATTACCTCACCAACTAACTAATACGCCGCAGGCTCATCTATAAGTGATGCTTTAAAGGCACCTTTCAACATAAAGAAATTATCTCTATGTATTATTCGGTATTAGCACAAGTTTCCCTGTGTTGTTCCAATCTTATAGGTAGATTACCCACGTGTTACTCACCCGTTCGCCACTAAGTAATAAATCACATCCACACCTGTGCAAGCACAGATGCTTCAGTGGATTACTTCGTTCGACTTGCATGTCTTAGGCATGCCGCCAGCGTTCATCCTGAGCTAGGATCAAACTCTCAAAAAAAAATAAATTCAAAGAATTATTTTTGTTTTAATTAATTTTCAATCCTTAGCTACTCAAAATATTGACATTTTGCTCAGTTTTCAAAGATCATTCCGCCTCTTTTCTCAAGGCGTACACATAATATATCAAATTAAAAGTTTAATGTCAACAACTTTTTTCAATATTTTAAATATTTTTTGACATTTTTGACATTTTCATTATTTTTGATGCTTAAACTATTATATTATAAGGAATATCTGTAATTATATTTATATTTTAGTTTACACTATAATTTTTTAAATGTTCTTTATCAAAGGGTCCAATTTTGTTAATACACATATTTATTAATTCGTCCATAGCATCTTTTGTAATTATATCCATATCTGTTGGGTAGTTCATCTCCATTTTATTATAATCGTATTCTGCTTGATCTAATATGTTATAATTTCCATCAGGAAAAACTCTTAAGTCTAAATCGTAATCTATATACTTAACAGTATTATCCTCAATTATATAGGGACTTGCTATATTACAATAATAAAAAGTTCCTTTTTCTTTATATTGAACTATTATGTTAAACCAAGAATCTTTGTAGAAAAACACTATTGCAGGTTCTTTTGTTTTCCATTTTCTACCATCTACTTCTGTTACCCTTACTCTGTTGTTTTCAAGAACAACATAATCATCTGTGACTTCTAAAACTTTGGAATTCTCCCATGCTCTATACAATACGCCATTATGTTTATAAGCGTGTATAGCTATAAAATCTCCTTTTTTCATTAATACAATCCACCAATCTATGTACTAATTATAAACATTAAAGTTAATTTTTGCAATAAAAAAGAGGTTACTTTACGATAACCTCTATTGCTTTTTGTAGTTGTGTGTCTGTTTCTGGTTTTGTAGTTTCATATTTTGTAAAATCTAAATCTATATCGTAATCCGGTGTTACACCGATTTTATCTATTTGATTTCCATTTGGACTCAACCATTCTTGAGTGGTTATTTTAGCAAATCCTCCTGATGATGTGTTTATTACTTGTTGAACGGTTCCTTTTCCATAAGTTTTTTTACCCACTAATATTGCACCGTATTTTTCTTTTAAAGTTATCGCTAATATCTCGGATGCAGAAGCACTTATATTGTTTGTAAGTACCACTATCTTATAGTTTCTTTTTTCTTCTGTAGTATCTAATCTTTCTTCTACAGTTTTCCCAGTCTTAGTTTTATATATTATAGTGTTTTTGGGTAAGAATTTTTCTAGTATATCAGATACAGAAATTAGATATCCTCCTGAATTATTTCTAACATCTAATATAAGAGAGGTTATTTTTTGTTTTTCTAAATCATTTAATGCTTTTATAAATTGCTCCTCTGTATTTGCTGCGAACATAGTTAGTTTTATATAACCTATCTTTTCTTTTCCTTTTTGGAAAATATTTGACTCTACAGATTTAATAGTTATATATCCAGATGATAGTGTTTCGGTATATTCTTTACCGTCTCTTTCAAGTGTGATTACTACTTTGTTTTTTGCACTCTTTTTAATAATGCTTGCAACTTCTTCTGCTTTTTTATCACCAATTAATACTCCATCCACTTTTGTTATGAAGTCTCCTTCTTTTATACTACTTTTAGATGCTGGGGAACCTTCAAATATTCCAACAACTAGTATTCCACCTATTCCATCTGAAAGTATTTCAAGACCAACACCTTCATATTTCCCATTTAATCTATCGTTAAATGATGATGCTTCATTATCATTAAAATAAGATGAGTTTGGATCTCCAAGTACAGACATCATTCCATCTATTGCACCTTTTATTAAGTCCTCTTTTTTTACATCTTTATAATACTTGTCTAATATATCTTCATAAACAGAGTTGATTTCTGATAAGTCATTACTTTTATTTTCATAATTTATTTCTTTTATATCAACCATAGAAAATATAGCGGCTCCACCACTTATCATACCAACTATAGTAGATACTATAATAACAAACATTAATTCAATTAATCTATTTCTTTTTTCTTTATTAGTCATAAAACACCCTCTTATCTTACATAATAATATCATAAAATTAAAAAAAAGAGTAGTCTCTTTTATTTAATATTTTCTTTTATGTATAGTAGGCTTCCTTCAAAATAAAATACGTTTTTGCCATTGTTTATTTTTATTAGGGTTGCATCCTTTACCTTTAAGTCTACATATCTTTGAGCATTTTTATTCGTAGTTTCTGATACGATTGCTTTATTAAATGAGTTTCCTAAATCTACTGTATATATCTTTTTTGTTTCATCCTTTACTATCTCGTTATAGTAAGGAGCGTCTTCACCTTTGAAATCATAAAATAACACATAGTATTCTCCTAATTGTTTAAACACTTGACTATATAATAGCTCTTTGTATTGAATTACAGCTTCCTCTTTTTTTGGTTCTTTATAATTTAACTTTCTAGATTTTTCTAATATGAAGTCAGTTAGAAAGTAAAATAGTACAAAAACAACTACAACGATTACTAAAGTAATTATTGTGCTTTTTGTCGATTGTTCAAATTCTATAGAGCTTTTAAGTTCTTTTTTTCTTTTTTCTTCTTCTTTTTTTAACTCTTTTTTCTTTGCCATTTTATCACCTATTTAAAATTATACTATATTTTGTTAAAGAAATATAGAGTAAAAAGCAATAAATGAGATGTTAAAGATATTGCTCCTACGATATTATCTCTTATTTCTTTGTAGTTAAAGTTGTATGTTTTTACTTTGTTTAAGTTTATTATTTGTTTTAATCTTATTATTACTTTATCTATCGTATAGTAAAGTCTATAAAATATGTTGTTGCTTTTTATATTAAAAAATTCTTCGTATATTATTGATATTAAATGAATAAGTATTGTAAAAGAAAGATTTAGTTTATAGTTTCTAATGTTGAATTGATTAAATATATCGAATACGCCTTTATTTGTATCTACGAATTTAGTTGTAAAAATATAACTTGAATAATAAATGGAAAATGATAATAGTTTTAATATTAGATTTATTACATTGTTGTTAGATATTATTCCAAATACTGCGATTAATGTTATTAGTATTGATATTGGAATTAGCCTATAAAGATAAAGTTTTGGATCTATTTTTGTGAGTATTGATAAAGTAATAGAAAACAATAACATTAAAATTGAAAATGATATGTTGTCTGTAAATAGGAATAGTATAAAAAATATAAGTAAAGAGATTATTTTATACGTTGGATTAATTTGATGTATGTTAGATTTTTTATTTATATATTTAAACATTTCTATACACCGCCTTAATTAAATCTTTTACATCGTCGTAGTTTCCTAGTTTTATTTTTTTATCATCTTCTACTTTATTTATAAACTCTAGTATTTTGGGTATTCCAATTCCTCTTTTATTTAATAAGTTATCTTTTTTAAATACATCTTCTGTTTTTGCACTTGCAATTATTTTTCCATGATCTAATACTATTATGTTATCTGCGATTAAATTTATGAAGTCTATATCATTAGTAGCCATTAGTATAGTTACTTTGTGATTTTGTTTTAATCTTTTTAATAGAGTTAATAAATGCTTTTTATTAAATTTGTCTAGTCCCATTGTTATATCATCCAGAAGTAATAACTTTGGAGCACATATTAAAGCTTTTGAAAGTGAAAGTAATATTTTTTCACTAAAACTTATTTCGTTTGGATTTTTATTTAAGTAGTACTTATTTAATCCTACCATATTAAGGGATTTTATTATTAAAGATTTATCTAATATGTTTTTGTCTATCAGTACTTGGTTTAGTTCTTTTTCAATAGTTTCCATAATAAAGTTATCTTGACCACTTACTAATCCTATATTTTTATTAAAATTGCTTATTATTAATTCTCCCTTATATATTGGTTTAATGCCACATATAACTTCTAATAGAGTCGTTTTTCCACTTCCTTTTGGCCCTATGATTCCATATATATGATTTTCAATTATATCAAGGTTTATATCTTTTAATATGGCTTTTTCTTCTGTTAATCTACATTCTAAGTCTCTAAGTTTTATTTCCATATATCTATCACCAACTTATCTAAATCTGTATATATATCTTCTATTATGCCATATAGTTTTAATTTGCTAGAAAGGTCTATTATAAATGGTAGTTCTAATCCTAGTCTTGTTATTATGGTATCTTTCTTTAATACATCTTTTGGAGTTCCATCTAAAATTATTTTACCTTTGTTTATAATCACTAATCTATTAGTACCAAACGATTCCTCTAAATCTGTAGTAAAATTTATTATTGTGATGTTGTTATCTTTTTTGTACCTTCTTATTACTTTTAATATGTTTTCTTTTTCCTTTGAACTTATATTTGATAATATGTTATCCATTATTAATATCTTTGGATTATACAGTAAAACTGATGCGATTAAAAATCTCTTTTGTTCTCCTAAACTTAAATCGTTTGGATCTTTATCTAAAAGATGAGTTAAGTCTAAAAGGTCGGTTAAATCTTCTAGTTTTTGTTCTAATTTTAATTGTGATAGGTTTTTATTGTTTAATGATAGTAATAGTTCATCTCTTACTGTATCTGACATAAAGTTTTCTTTTGTATTTTCAAATATTATCCCAATTTGTTTTTTATCTTTAAAGTTGTATTTTATACTATTACTTTTTATTAAACCAGATAATAGTTTTGCTAGAGTTGTTTTACAAGAAGCGTTTGGACCTGCAATTGTAGTCCATGAACCTTCTTCTATTTCCAAATTAAAATTAGAAATTACATTTCTTTTATTATAAGAATAAGAAAGATTAATAATAGATATAATATTATTCATTAATATCCCCCACTGATAATAGTATATTATACATAAAAAAAGATAAAAAGACTATCTTTTTACCTCTTTTTGGATTGAATTTTATAAGATACTTTAGATGCTAGTTTGGTAGATGCAAACCTATTTAAGAATATTAATACTTTCATATGTAATGTGGGGATTATGATTTGTTTTCCTTTTAGCATCTTTTCTACGGCGTATTTTGCTACGTATTTACTGGATGTGGATTTTATAGAAAACTTAACATTTGCTCTTTTATTAAAGTTGGTATCTACTGGTCCCGGACAAAGTACAGATATTTTTACTTTAGATTTGTTTTTTCTAAGTTCTTCTTGGATGGATGTTGTAAGTCTAAGCACATATGCTTTAGTAGAATAATATGTTGACATTAATGGTCCTGGTTGGAAAGCTGCTGAAGATGAAACGTTTAATATATAGCCACTATCTTTTTTTATAAAGTCATTTAAAAATAATTTTGTAAGTATATGAAGGGCATTTATATTTAAGTTTATCATTTCTAATTCTTCATTTAAATCTGTGTTTTTGAATTCTCCAAACAAACCAAAACCAGCATTATTTACTAAAATATGTATGTTTTCTTTTTTAACTTTTTGATATAGATTTATTACTTCTTCTTTTTTTGATAAGTCGGCATTTATTAAAGTATATTTTGTGTTTATATCTTTAAACGTCATACCTTCTATATCTCTAGATACCAATATTAAATCGTAACCCATTTTTGATAGTACGATTGCAATGTCTTTACCTATTCCAGATGATGCTCCAGTAATTAATGCTTTCATATTAACTGTTTTCCGCTTCTAGATATTATTTCTTTTGAAATTACTTCTATAGGGTCTATATAATAATCATCTAACTTGTATTCTTCTCTAAGCACAGATAGTTCTGTACATCCTAAAATTATTTTGTCACAAGAACTGTCTTTAAAGTATCTTACTACACTCAAAAAATAATCCTCATCTATTTGTTTTCCTTCTTTAACTTCTCCAATTATATTCATTATCATATCTTGAATATTTTCAGGGGGAGTTATGGGAGTAAAACCATTTGAAATTAATTCTTTTTGATACAACTCTCCTTTATTGGTACCGTCTGTAGCCATTACTCCAATTATTTTGTTTTTATTATCTATACTTTCTACAGTAAGCTTTATTATATTTAATAAAGGAATTGAAATTGAAGATGCTAGTTCATCATAAAAACTATGAGCGGTATTACAATTCATTACTATGAAATCTACACCTAAATTTTCTAATTCTTTTAAATCTTTTTTTATTACTGGAAGTGGATTATCTTTTGTGTTATCTAACAAATAATCTGTTCTGTTTGGAATTTCTGCATGACTATTTATTATTAAGTTAACGTGTTCTTGGTCTATACTTGCCTTTGTATTTTTTATTATTCTTTCGTACAGGTAACAAGATGCTAGTGGTCCTACACCACCTAATATTCCAACTCTACTCATGTGCCTCCTCAAAATATTGATTATACCAAAGTATAAAGCAATATATAGTCATTATTTTCTTTGTGTTTCTTTTGTTTGTGTTTTTGTGGTTATCTAATAATTTATTTATATAATCCAAATTGAAATATCTAGCAGCAACATTAGAATTAAACTTTTCTAATATATCGTTATAATATTTATCTTCTTTTATCCAATCTCCAACTGGAACTGGAAATGATTTTTTTGGTCTGTTAGATATTATTTCTCCAAGTTTTTCTTTAGTTGCCTCTCTTAAAACTATCTTGTTATTATTTTTTGTGACTCTATATTTAGATGGAATCTTTAAAGCAAGATTTAATACTTCTTTATCTAAGAATGGAACTCTTCCTTCTAGTGAATTTGCCATAGCCATTCTATCTGCTTTTAATAGTATATCTTGAAGCATCCACATATGCATATCTAAATATTGCATTTTAGTGACATCATCTTCTTTTTCTACTCTATTATATATATCTTTAGTATAGTAATAGTTATCTTTTATATCGTATTTGTCTTTTAATACTCTATTTATCTCTTTTTTATCCATTACATAAGACATACCTATGTATCTTTTTTCAAGGGGTGTTCCAAGTTTTATAAGTAAGTTTTTTCCATGAAAATCGTTTAGATTCTTTACTATGTTTTTAAATAGTTTTTTAAATGGAATGAATTTATATTTTTGTAATTCAAAGGGTTCAAAGTATGTGTGGTATCCTCCGAATAATTCATCTGCACCTTCCCCACTTAATACGACTTTAACCTTTTTGGATGCTTCTTTAGAAACAAAATATAAAGGTATAGCTGAAACATTTGCAAGAGGTTCGTCCATATAGTATTGACAATTTGGAAGTACCTCAAAGAATTCATCAGGAGAAATAGTCTTACTATAGTTTATTACTCCAATACTATCCGCAAATTCTTTTGCTTGTGGAATTTCATTTATCTTTTCGTTGTCGAATCCGACTGAAAAACTTTTTACTTTTGTTAATTTAGATATTTCATTTAATATGTAACTAGAATCTATTCCACTAGATAGGAATGCTCCTACTTCCACATCTGATATCATGTGTGCTTTAACTGATTTGGTTAAAGTATCCATTAGTTTGTCCTTATAGTAATCTAAAGATTTAGAATCATCTATATTATATTTTATTTCATTATATTTATTTATAGTTAGTGTATTATTTTTATATATAAGGTAGTGTCCTGGATCTAATTTATATACGTTTTTGAAAAAGGTTTCATTGTTTGGAATGTATTCAAATGTTAAATATTCTGGTAATCTAATATCATTAAATACTTTATTAAATTTAGGATTAGGCAAAAATGCTTTTAATTCTGATGCAAACATGAACTCATCATTTTCTTTATAATAATAATATGGTTTGATTCCAAATATATCTCTAGCACTAAATATAAGTTTTTCTTTTTTATCGTATATTGTAAACGCAAACATGCCTCTTAGTTTATTTAATATCTTTTCTTTATATTCTATATATCCATATAAAAGAACTTCTGTGTCTGAAGTTGTTTTAAACTTATATCCCCTTTTTAATAAATCTTCTTTTAATTCTAAATGGTTGTATATTTCCCCATTAAAAACAATTACATAGTTTTTATCAATAGATTCCATTGGTTGTGATGCTCTATCTTTTAAGTCTATTATAGATAGTCTTCTAAAACCCAGTGACACGAAGTCATCTGTATAGTAACCTTCACTATCAGGACCTCTATGAATTATTTTATCTGTCATTTTCTTTATTATCTTTTCTTTATTTTTTGGATTTCCAACGAAACCCACAAATCCACACATAAATACTCCTATCTATTGTATTTTTTTAATACCATATATTGTTTAAGTTGAGCTTTTAAATATATATAACTTCTTTTTAAACTTTTATCTTTTTCGTAAATATAAGGATTATATATTTTTTTTGATTTATTTTCTTTTTTAGACTTTTTATCTATAAATTTAAATGCAATCCATTTATATGTATTTATATATAAAAATTCTTTATTAGCGTATTTTAGTTTTAAATCTTTCTCGTATACATAATCGTCTACTATTAACTTAGCAAAGTTTATACCGCTTCCATATACATAAAAACTGCTTCTTCCTTGTCTTAGGTTTATCTCAAAGAATTTATATTTTCCATCTCTATAGTCGTATTTTATATCAAAGTTAGATATTCCAACATATTTAATCTCCTCTAAGAAGGTTTTTATTTGTTTGAATATGTCTTCATTATAATCATTAGTGATCGCAGCATAGTTTCCAATAAACATCGGAGATTTTTCCTCTAAAAGTATCTTACCCAAACTCATCATCTTAACTTTTCCAAATCTATCAGAGTAACAATTTAAAACAAACATATTGGTATCATTTCCAGGTATATATTCTTGTATTATCATATTACCTTTATATTTTGCTTTATATATCTTATTTAGTGAATCTTTTAATTCTTCTTCATCTTTAATTATATATACCTTTTTCTTACCTATAAAATTTATCATTTGATAGTAAACAGATGAGTCTGGTTTTAATACTACAGGATATTTGAAAGGTACCTTTAATTTATCTTTATTAGAATATATATAAGTTTTAGGATAATTTAAACCATATTCTTCACATGTCTTATAAAATTCTTCTTTATTTATTAATTTGTTCATCATTGTTTTATTAGTAAAGTATGGAATAATAAAGTTTTTTAATTCTTTTTTATTATCACACAGTAAGTTTGAGTATGTTTCTCCACAGCTTATAAGTACTATTTTTTTATTCTTATTTTTTTTATATATTTTATTTAGTTCATATAAAAAGACTTCTTTATCATGAAAGTTATCTATTAATTTAACCTCTAATATGTTTGTATTTTTTGTTGCATTAAATAATTCTGTAGTGAGTACTAAAGATTTAATATTATATTCTTCATAAAATAGTCTTGCCATTGAATAAGCATTTATATCTGACCCTAACATTATGGGTAATATGTTTTTCATTTAATCACCTATAGAAATTATAACATTATGCATAAAAAAACTCTATAAATTATAGAGTTTTTGATGTTTATAATCTGTCATTAATATTTTTTATAAAGATCTATCGTTTTTACCTCATAATCTTTTGTCAAGTCAACTATTTCTTTATTTGTGAGTTTTGTCACTATATCGTGCGGCATACCTAATTGAATATTTTTTTGTCCATATATCTATTGGGGTTAGGATGATTGTGAGCCAATCCCCATGCATGTCCAAATTCGTGGGATATAGTTCCTTGCCGA
>CAZJQU010000003.1:0-28292 GCA_964548645.1 uncultured Muribaculaceae bacterium | reverse complement strand
AACCTGTATATACCCAATTATTTGCGGCAGCAGATATTATAGATGCATATTGTGTTGCACTAGCGTCTAAATAATAATAGACTTTTTCAATATTCCATGTTAATTTTTTTTGAAAATACTGGAGTTGGAGTATTAGATGCTTTTGCCGTTGTGGTCCCAAATAAAATTATAAAAGTAAAGAATTTATTTTTCATATTCAATTTCTTTCTAAAAAATAACATCTTTATTCTGTTTTTTATTTTTCTTCCTTTCCAAGATATTATTATATGTTGATTAAATTATAACTCTGAATTTATTTTATATAAAGAAAAAACGACATGAGTCGTTTATACCAATTTGATGATTACCATTAAAGCATCATCTCCTCTTCTTTCTTCTAATTTTAATATTGAAGTATATCCACCATTTCTAGTTTCATAGCGTTTAGCAAGTTCGAATACTTTTTTTGTTGCTTCGTTATTGTTCTTAAAGAATGCTAATATTTTTCTTCTTGAAACTAAAGTATCTTTCTTAGCGTATGTAACCATTCTATCTAAAAATTTACGAACTTCTTTTGCTCTTGTTTCTGTAGTAGTTATACTTTCGTTCATAACTAAATCTATAGTTAGATTAGATAGCATAGATTTTCTATGTTTAGTTTTAACTCCTAATTTTCTATATGCCATATTATTCTCCTATTCTTCGTTTTTAAAAGTTAGACCCATTTCTTTTACTTTGTCTATAACTTCTTTTAGAGATTTTTTGCCTAGGTTTCTGATTTTGCTCATTTCTTGTTCTGTATTTGCTACTAGGTCTGCTACCGTATATATGTTAGATCTTTTTAAACAATTATATGCTCTTACAGATAATTCTAAATCATCTATAGATGCTTTTAATAGTTTTAGTTTTGGATCTTCATTCTTTTGTTTCATCAATCCTTTTACTGATTCAGTAAACTCTGGGTTGTCTATATAGTCTAATTGAACCATAAGAATACTTGCTGCTTGTGATAATGCTTCTTGTGGAGTTACAGAACCTTTTGTCCATATTTCCATAATTAGTTTATCGAAGTTATTGTCGTGTCCAACACGAGCTTTTTCTACATCGTAGTTTACTCTTTCGATAGGTGAATATAGTGCGTCTATAGCAATTACTCCTATTTCATTTGTATCTAATATTCTTTTTACTTCCTCAGCAACCACGTAACCTTTACCACGTCCTACAGTTATTTCCATATCTAATTTGCCATCTTTTGCGAGTGTACAAATTACTAAATCTGGATTTTTCACTTCTATAGTAGGAGATTTTTCTAAACAAGATGCTTTTACTGGTCCTTCTCCTTTAGCAGATAATTTTATTGTTACTTGTTCTTCTGTATATTTTTTTATTACAAGGTTTTTTAAATTTAAAACTATTGTTGTAACATCTTCTATTACACCTTTCATAGTTTGAAACTCATGCATTACACCATCTATTTTAACGCTTGTTACAGCATCTCCTGGAAGTGATGATAGTAATACTCTTCTAAGAGCGTTTCCTAATGTTCTTCCAAATCCTTGCTCTAATGGTTCTAATTCGAATTTTCCATAGTTATTTTTTGCTATATATTCTGTCATTTTATATTCTGGTTTTTCAAATACTAGGTGAGCATTGTTATCTACACCATATTTTAATTCAGTATCAAATTCAAATGCTTTATCTTCAACTTTTTCTTCTATTGTTACATCTTTCTTTTTAGCCATTATAATACTCCTTTTCTTTTATCCACGTGGACGTTTTGGTGGACGACATCCGTTATGAGGAACTGGGGTAACATCGCTTAGTGCTGTTATCTCTAGTCCTCCTGATATTAATGAACGTAATGCTGTATCTCTAGATGGTGCTACACCATTTATATTTACTTCTACGGTTCTCATTCCAAGATCATATGCTGCTTTTGCTGCTGATTCTGCCGCTAAACCTGCTGCATATGGAGTTTTCTTTTTTGAACCTTTATATCCCAATGTTCCAGCAGAAGCCCAACTTACTGCATTACCTTCTTTATCAGTTATGGTTACAATAGTATTATTGTATGAAACTCTTATGTTAGCTATACCTTCTGGTATATTTTTCTTTACTTTTCTTTTTCTTGATTTATATGCCATAATCTAACCTCCTTACGCTTTCTTCTTATTAGCAACAACTTTTCCACGACCTTTACGTGTACGAGCGTTTCTATTAGTTCTTTGACCTCTAACAGGAAGTCCTTTACGATGACGTATTCCTTGATATGAACCTATTTCCATTTTGGTTTTTACGTTCATACTAACTTCTCTACGTAAGTCTCCTTCGGTTAAATGTTTAGACATTTCATCACGAATTGCTACTATTTCGTCTTCAGTTAAATCTTTTGTTCTTTTATTTAAATCTACTTTTACATTTGTAAGTATTTCTTTTGCTAAGGGTCTACCTATTCCATATATATAAGTTAATGATATTTCTACTCTTTTATCATTAGGTATGTCTACACCTTTTATACGTACCATATTTCCTCCTATTAACCTTGTCTTTGTTTGTGTTTAGGGTTTTCGCAAATAACCGTAACCACACCTTGTCTTCTTACTATTTTACATTTTGGACACATCTTTTTTACTGATGGTTTAACTTTCATATTTCCTCCTATTAATTCCTAAATATTATACGACCATGAGTTAAGTCAAATGGAGATAATTCTAGTTTTACACTGTCTCCTTTTTGAATACGTATAAAGTGCATACGCATTTTTCCACCTACATAGGCAGTAACAACGTGACCATTTTCTAATTCTATCTTAAATTGTCCCGATGGTAGTAGTTCTAATATTTTTCCATTCATTTCTATAGAATCTTTATTTGCCATTTAATCACCTCTTAGTCAATATTTTGTAACCAGTGTCTGTTACGAGTACGGTATGTTCGAAATGTGCGGAAGGACTTTCATCCATTGTCTTAATCGTCCAGTCATCATCTTCTAAATATACTTCTTCGCCTTTTAAGTTTAACATTGGTTCTATCGCTATTATCATTCCCGGTTTTAATAAAGGTCCAGTTCCTTTTTCTCCATAATTTGGGATGTTTGGATCTTCGTGTATCTTTATTCCAACACCGTGACCCACTAGTTCTCTTACTATTCCTAAATTATGTTTTTTTGCATAAGTTTCTATTGCGTTACTTATATCACCTATTCTATTACCTGGTTTAACTTCATTTATACCTAGATATAGACTTTCTTCGGTGTGTTTTAGTAAGTATGATTTATCGCTTGATATGTTTCCTACTGGATATGTTTTAGCTAGATCGCTATAGTATCCTTTGTATGAAACAGATAAATCTATAGATATTATGTCTCCTTCTTTTAACTTATAATCGTTAGGAATACCGTGCACTACTGTATCATTTACTGATGCACAGATAGTAGCAGGATAACCTTCGTAGTTTTTTAAAGCAGGTATACAACCTATTTTTGTAATGTAATTTTCTGCTAAAGTATCTAACTTTTTTGTAGTAATACCTGGTTTAATAAACTCCTCTAAATACTCTAGAGTTTCTAGAGCTTTACTACAAGATATAGTAATTAACTCTATTTCTCTTTCGGATTTTATTATAATCATTTTAACTCGCTTAAGATATCTTCTATTAGTTTGAATGTATCTTCTTTATCTTTTTGACATATTACGTTGTGTAGTAACTCTTTATTCTTATAGTATTCTATAAGGGGTGCTGTTTTTTCTAAATATGTATCAAATCTTTTTGTGAATGTTTCTTCGTTATCGTCTTCTCTTTTAGTAAGTTCTGTATCGCATATGTTACAATGATTTTCTTTTTTGAATGTATCTCTATGAATGTTGTATATTTCTCCACATTTAGGACAAGTTAATCTTCCTAAAACTCTTTTCATAGCTACATCTTTATCTATATCTAGATATATTACAACATCTACTTTTTGATTGAACTTAGTTAGTATGTTATTAAGTTCTTCTGCTTGACTTAAGGTTCTAGGGAAACCATCGAATATATGTCCTTTATTTGAGTTTAAATCTTTTATTTTGTTCTCTAATAATTCGAATACGATTTCATCAGTTATTAGTTCTCCACGAGATAGTTTTTCTGCTATATCGTGATTAGTAACTGCGAACTCTCTAAGTAAGTCTCCTGTAGATATGTGCGATAATCCATATTTATCTTTTAGCAATGCTGAATGTGTGCCCTTACCAGCTGCTGGTGGAGCGATTAATACTATATTCATCATTTCTTATAACTCCTTTTATAACTTCTTTCTACTAAAGAGTTTTCTATTTGAGTGTATAATTCGAGTGCTACTCCAACTACTATTAATAATCCTGTTCCTCCAACTGTTACTGATGCTGGTAGTTTTGATAGATTGGTAAACACTATTGGAAGTCCTGCGATTACTACTAGGAATAATGCTCCTATTACTGTTATTCTAATAAGCACATATTTTATATATTTAGTAGTATCATTTCCAGGTTTTGTTCCAGGAATATATCCACCTCTTTTATTTAAATCTGAAGATAATTCTTTAGGATTTAAGTTCATTAGAATATATACGAATGTAAATACTAATATTAAGCTTAAGTAGAATGCTAGTCCTATTGGAGTGTTATAGTTCATATATTTATTTACAAAGTTAGCAAAGCCTCCACTTTTTGTTGCTTGAGCAATTGCTGATGGTAATGATATGAACATAGATGCAAATATTACAGGCATAACTCCGGCTGAATTCATTTTTATTGGCATGTATGTTTGTTGACCACCATATGAACTTGTAGTTCTATTTGCATACTGTACGGGAATCCGTCTTTCTGCTTGTTGCATATATATTATTGCAATTATTATTCCTAAATATATTATTATAAATATTATATAAGATACTATTCCAAGTATTGTTTGACCTGTTGAACTAAATTTTACTAATTCATTAAATGCAGTTACTAACATATTTGGTAGGGTTGATATTATACCAGCCATTATTATTAGTGATACTCCATTACCTATACCTTTTTGTGTTATTTGATCGCTTAACCAAAGTACAAATGCTGTACCTGCTGTTAATATTACTGTTATTCTAAGATAGTCTAATGGTGTTCCATTTTGACCAAAGAAAGTAAATGAGAATACATATCCTTGAAAGAACGCTAATACTATACCAAGATATCTATTCATTTGATTAATCTTTCTTCTACCTGTTGCACCTTGATTTTTTAACTCAGAAAAATATGGAATTATATCCATTTGTAATATTTGGGTTATTATGGATGCACTAATATATGGAGATATACCTAAAGCAAATATAGAGAATCTCTCTATTGCTCCACCTCCCATTGCATTCATAAGTTCTAGGAATCCTAAATCTCTTACTATACTTTGAGTACCTGGAACTGGTATTATTGTTCCTAACTTAAATATTAATAGTATTCCTAAAGTAAATAAAATTTTATTACGTAAATCTTTATTCTGAGGGGCAAAAATTTGTTTTATCATTTTGAACAAATTAAATCACCTCTACTTTTCCGCCTTTTGCTTCTATCTTTTCTTTAGCTGTTTTAGTAAATTTATGTGCTTTTACTATAAGTTTCTTTTCTAATGTACCATTTCCAAGTATTTTTACACCATCTAATTGATTTTTTAATATGCCTGTATCTTTTAGTATTTCTGGTGTTACTTCTACATTTTCTTCAAATACATTTAAATCTTCTACGTTTATTACTGCATATCTAGTTTTAAACTCATAATTAGAAAATCCTCTTTTTGGAATTCTTTTGAATAAAGGTAATTGTCCACCTTCAAAACCTGGTTTTCTACTGTAACCACTTCTTGCTTTTTGTCCTTTGTGACCCTTACCACTTGTTTTTCCAGAACCGCTACCTGTTCCACGACCTACTCTATTTCTTTTCTTTTTAGAGCCTTCATTATAACTTAATTTATTTAATTTCATTATACAAACAACTCCTCTACTGTTTTTCCTCTAAGTTTTGCTACTTCATGAATAGATTTTTGCATCATAAGTGCATTCATTGTTGCTCTAGCGGTATTTATTTTTGTGCTAGAACCTAATGACTTAGATACTACATCTTTAACTCCAGCAAGTTCTAATACTGCTCTAACTGGTCCCCCAGCGATTATTCCAGTACCATTTTTTGCGGGTTTAATTAATACTTTAGTAGCTCCACTTGTACCTATAGCTTCATGAGAGATTGTTCTTTCATCGACTAATGGTATTCTTTTTACATTTTTAGTAGCGTTTTGAGTAGCCTTCTTTATAGCGTCTTGAACTTCGTTTGCTTTTCCAGAACCAAGTCCAACTCTTCCTTTTCTATCTCCCACAACTACAGTAGAAGTGAATCTAAAATGACGTCCAGCTTTTGTTACTTTTGTAACACGATTAACTGATACTACAATTTCTTCAAATTCTTTATTTTGTGGTTCTCTTGTTCTTTTGTTTTCCATCGTAACCTCCTTAGAATTCCAATCCGTTTTCGCGAGCAGATTCTGCTAATGCTTTTACAGCACCGTGATAAAGGTATCCCCCTCTATCGAATACTACTTTTGTTATTTTTGCTTTCTTTGCTTTTTTACCAATTGATTCTCCAACTAGTTTAGCAGCTTCTATATTACCAGGTGTTTTAATATTTAAATCTTTATCTAATGAAGATGAACTTAGTAATGTTGTACCAGTTACATCATCTATTAATTGAACATAGATTTGTTTGTTTGATCTAAATACACAAAGTCTTGGTATATCTTTAGTTCCTGATATTTTTTTTCTTATACGTTTGTGTCTTGCTATTCTAGATTCATTACGAGATGTTTTCTTTATCATAAATAACTCTCCTTTTTAATTATTTAGAGGCTTTCTTACCCTCTTTAAACCTAATATGTTCTCCAGCATAACGAATACCTTTACCTTTATATGGTTCTGGTTTTCTAACTTTACGAACAACTGCTGCGAATTCTCCAACGCGTTCTTTATCTATTCCTTTTATAGTTATTTCAGTATTGCTTCCCGCTTCTACCGATATACCTGTTGGAACTTCCATTTTAACTTGATGAGAAAAACCAGCACTTATATTTAGATTATTTCCTTGAACTTGGAAACGATATCCAACTCCATAAATTTCTAACTTTTTTTCGTAGCCTTCAGTTACACCTATGAACATATTTTCAATGAGTGAATTTAGTGTTCCTTGCATAACAGAAGCGTTTTTATTATTTTTGTTTTTTAATTCTACAGTTAAGTGTCCATCCTCAATTTTAACAATTACATCTTTAGGTATTTGTCTAGTTAATTCACCTTTAGGACCTTTAACAGTTATATTATCGTTTGTTAGTTCAACATTTGCATTTGTTGGAACTACCAACCTTCTATCTCCTATACGACTCATATTTCCTCCTATGTAATTATTACCAAATATACGCTAAAACTTCTCCACCAATTTGGTTTTTCTTTGCTTCTTTATTAGTCATTAAACCTTTTGGTGTAGACATTACTGCAATTCCAAAACCGTTTAATACTGTTGGAATTTCTTCTACTTTAGCATATACTCTCATACCCGGTTTTGATATTCTCTTTAAACCAGTTATTACTCTTTCTTTTTTTGGACCATACTTAAGACTAACCAATAATGTTGGTACTCCGTCTTTTTCTTCTAATTTATAGTCTTCTATAAATCCTTCATCTTTTAATATTCTAGATATTTCTAGTTTCATTTTAGATGATGGGATTTCTACTTCTTTATATTTCATTTGATTTGCATTACGTATTCTAGTAAGCATATCAGCTATTGGATCAGTTACTATCATCTTAATCCTCCTTATTACCAACTTGATTTTCTTACGCCTGGTATTTGGCCCTTATATGCTAATTCTCTAAAACATATACGACATACACCAAATTTTCTCATTACTGCATGTGGTCTTCCACATATAGAACAACGAGTATATTCACGTACTTTATACTTTTGGGGTCTTTTAGATCTTACAATTATACTTTTCTTTGCCATAGTTCCTCCCTATTTTCTAAATGGGAATCCTAGCCCATCTAATAAATCATGTGCCTCTTCGTCAGTTTTTGCTGTAGTAACAATTACTACATCCATACCACGAATTTTCATTACATTATCGTATACTATTTCTTGGAATATTAATTGTTCTTTTAAACCCATAGTATAGTTTCCTCTACCATCGAATGATTTTGGAGATAAACCTCTAAAATCTCTTACTCTAGGTAAAGCAATTCTTATTAGTTTCTCTAAGAATACATACATGTTTTCTCCACGTAATGTAACTTTGCAACCAATAGGTGAACCTTCTCTAAGTGCAAAACCTGCGATTGATTTTTTTGCTTTTGTAGCAACGGGTTTTGTACCTGTTATATGTTCTAAATCAGACATAGCCGATTCTAACAATTTACTATTTGTCTTAGAATCTCCTACGCCCATATTAATAACTACCTTATCTAATTTTGGCACTGCCATTATAGATTTGTAGTTGTGTTTTTTCATTAAACTAGGAATTACTTCCTTTAAATATTTTTCCTTTAGGTGGTTCATAATTCCTCCTTCTACTTGTCATTTTTCTTGTTAGTAGTTTTACTAACTTTTGTTTCTTTTTTTACTGCTTTTGGTTCTAC
The DNA here is from genome assembly GCA_964548645.1 of uncultured Muribaculaceae bacterium. Lineage (GTDB taxonomy): Bacteria > Bacillota_I > Bacilli_A > RF39 > UBA660 > JAAYGD01. The sequence continues at coordinate 19,646 of CAZJQU010000003.1, read as the reverse complement.
CTCTTTAACTTCTTTTTTAGGAGTTACTTTCGGTTCTACCTTTTTTGTTTCTTTTTCTACTATTTTTTTTCTAGTACCTTTTCCTGTTTTAGGATCTAATAACATTACGTTAGAAGAGTGGATTGGTGCTTCGAATTCTACTATTCCTCCAGTTTGATTTTGGCCATCTGCTTTCTTGTGTCTCTTTACTAAATTGACACCTTCTACAATAACTCTACTTTCTTTTGAAAGAACTTTATTAAGTTTTCCTATTTTACCTTTATTTGATCCAGCAATTACTATTACTTTATCTCCAACTTTTAACTTCATATTTCCTCCTATAACACTTCATTTGCAAGTGATACTATTTTCATGTAATCTTTATCACGAAGTTCACGAGCAACAGGTCCTAGTACACGTGTTCCAACAGGAGTTTTATCATCTTTTATTAAAACACATGCATTGTCATCGAATCTTATATAAGAACCATCTTCTCTTTTTACAGCTGATTTAGTTCTAACTATTACTGCTTTAACTACTTTTTTTGCTTTTACGGTTCCATTAGGTGTAGCTTTTTTAACTGTTCCTACTACTACATCTCCAATTCCACCAGCTTTTACTCTGCTTCCGCCAAGTACTCTTATTACCATTAATTCACGAGCACCTGAGTTGTCTGCAACTTTTAAACGACTTTGTTGTTGAATCATATTTTATTCCTCCTTAACCAAGTTATAAAATTACTGCTTCTTTTACTATTTCAACTAGAGTAAATCTTTTAGTTCTTGATATTGGTCTAGTTTCTAATAAACGAACAACATCTCCAACTTTAGCTTTATTAGTTTCATCATGAGCAGCATATTTCTTAGAACTTTTTACACGTTTACCATATAATGGATGTCTTGTGTAGTTTTCTACTAATACCGTTATAGTTTTGTTATTTTTTGAACTTACCACAGTACCAATTATTTCGTGTTTAATCTTTTCCATATGGCCTCCTACTTAGCACCTAATTCACGTTCGCGAATGATTGTTTTCATTCTAGCAATTTCTTTTCTAAGATCCTTTATTCTAGAGGGTTTTTCTAGATTTCCGGTTGCTTGTTCAAAACGTAAATTAAATAATTCTTCTTTATTTGATTCGATTTTCTTTAACATTTCTTCAGTGGTTAATTTAATTAATTCGTTACTCTTCATTATTTATCACCACTCTCTTTCTTTACAAATCTACATTTGATAGGTAGTTTATGCATAGCAAGACGCATTGCTTCTTTTGCTACTTCTTCTGATATTTCTGATACCTCAAACATGATTTTTCCTTCTTTTACAACTGCAACCCAAGATTCAGGACTTCCTTTACCTTTACCTTGACGAGTTTCAAGAGGTTTTTTAGTTAATGATAAGTGTGGGAATATATTTGTATAAACTTTTCCACCACGCTTCATATAACGCGTCATAGCAACTCTCGCTGCTTCTATTTGTTGTTGAGTTATCCAAGCTCCTTCTAAAGCTTGAAGCCCATATTCACCTAAATGTAATTCTGTATTACCTTTAGCTTTACCATCATATCTCAAACGATGAGGTCTACGATATTTAGTTCTTTTTGGTATTAGTGCCATCTTCGTTACCTCCCTTTGTTTTCTTTGTAGGAAGGATCTCACCTTTATATATCCAAACTTTAACTCCTATTTTACCAAAAGTTGTATCTGCTTCGCTTGTTGCATAATCTATATCAGCTCTTATAGTATGTAATGGAGTTGTTCCTTCAGAATAACCTTCACTACGAGCCATTTCAGCTCCACCTAATCTACCAGATACTTTAGTTTTAATTCCTAAAGCTCCCGCTTTCATAGTATTCCTTATAGCTCTTTTTTGAGCAACACGGAATGATGCTCTATTTTGTATTTGATGTGCTATACTGTCTGCTACTATTTTTGCGTGTAAATCAGGATTTCTTATTTCAACTATAGATATTTGTATGTTTTCATCTACTAACTTAATTAAATCTTTTTTTAGTTTATCTATTTCTGCTCCACCATGTCCAATTATTACACCTGGTTTAGCAGTATAAACAGTAACTTCTGTGTTCTTTTTGTTTCTTTCTATTACTACGTTTGAAACAGAAGCGTCTTTTAATTTAGTACTTAAAAACTTACGAATTTTACTATCGTTCTCTAAGTATTTCTTAAAATCTTTATTAGATGCATACCATTTTGCATTCCAATCCTTATTTATTCCAATTCTAAATGCAATTGGACTTACCTTTTGTCCCACGATTACACCTCCTTTAGTTTCTTTCAGTAACCATTACAGTTAAATGACTTGTTCTGTGGTCTCTTCTACCTACGTGACCTCTAGAATCAAACATTCCTCTTTTTATAACAGTTCCTTCATCTACATATGCTTTTACAACATATAATTTGTCTTTATTTAATTTGTGATTATTTTCTGCATTCGCTACTGCTGAATTTAATACTTTAATTATTAGTCTAGAAGACTTGTTGTTTAAATTAGCAAGTATATTAGATGCATCAGTTATATCTTTACCACGAATTAAATTCATTACTAAACGAGCTTTATCCGCAGAAACTTTAATATCTTTTGCTATAGCTTTTACTTCCATATTTTAGTTTCCTTTCCTCAAAGATTATTTTCTATCTTTGCTATCTCCTGTATGACCAGTGAATTTACGCGTCATAGAAAACTCACCAAGCTTGTGTCCTACCATGTCTTCAGTAACATATACTGGTATAAATTCTTTACCATTATGTACTGCGAATGTGTGTCCCACAAATTCAGGATAAATTGTAGAACGACGAGACCAAGTCTTTAAAACTTCTTTTTTACCACTTTCATTTAAAGACTTAACTCTTTTCATAAGTCTTTCAAATACATATGGTTTTTTCTTTAAACTTCTTGCCATTTATATATCCTTTCTATTTTCCACGACGTTTAACTATAAACTTAGTTGAATTCTTTTTCTTTTTTCTAGTCTTATAACCAAGTGCAGGTTTACCCCACGGAGTCATAGGACCGCTTCTTCCAATTGGAGATTTACCTTCTCCACCACCATGAGGGTGATCGTTAGGGTTCATTACAGATCCACGTACAGTAGGTCTAAATCCTAAATGACGTTTACGTCCTGCTTTACCTAATTTAAGTAATTCTCTATCTACATTTCCAACTACACCTACTGTAGCCATACATGTTCCAAGAATCTTTCTTGTTTCTCCACTTTTTAATCTTATTAATACATATTTACCTTCTCTACCTAAAATTTGAGCACTTGTTCCAGCGCTTCTTACTAGTTGTCCACCCTTTTTAGGTTTAAGTTCAATATTATGTATATATGTACCAACAGCAATATTTTCTAATGGTAATGCATTACCAACTTTAATATCTACGCTTGTTCCGCTTATTACTTTGTCTCCAATTTTCAAATCAAGAGGTGCGATTATATATCTTTTTTCACCATCTTTATATGTTATTAGAGCAATATCACATGTCCTATTTGGATCATATTCAATAGCGGTTACAGTTCCTTCTATATCGTATTTATCTCTTTTGAAGTCTATTATACGATACTTTCTTTTTGCTCCACCACCACGATGTCTAACAGTTATTTTACCTTGATTATTTCTACCAGCTTTTTTTGTTAACGGTTTTGTTAAACTTTTTTCTGGAGCTTTTTTTGTTAAATGACTAGTAACCAAAGTATTCATATTTCTAGACGCATTAGTTAGTGGTCTATATGTTTTTATCGGCATGTCAATATCCTCCTTTTATAAATCAATCTTGTTATTTGGAGCTAAAGTTATGATTGCCTTTTTAGATTTGTTTGTAAATCCTGTATAACGTCCAACTCTTTTTTTCTTAGGATGAACATTAATTGTATTAACGCTTTCAACTTTAACTTTAAATATTTGTTCTACAGCTTGTTTGATTTGAGTTTTATTTGCTTTTGTATCTACTTCAAAAACATATTTTCTTTCATCACTTGCTATAGATGCACTCTTTTCAGTTATTACTGGTGCTTTAATTATATCTCTATAGTTTGACATATTATATTAGCACCTCCTCTATTATCTTTAATGATTCTTCTGTTACGATTAATTTTTCATAACTAACTAAATCTAAAACATTCACTTCAGTTGGACCTATTATTTTTACTCCACTTATATTACGAGATGATAATAATAATTCTTCTGTTAAGTTGTTTGTTACAAATAATGTTGATTTATCTAACTTTAAATTTTTCATTACTTCTAAGAATGTTTTTGTTTTTTTATCTTTTAAATTTAAACTATCTAATAAATTTATGTTCTTATCTAACACTTTATATGAAAGCATAGATTTAATTGCTAGTTTTCTTTCTTTTCTGTTCATCTTCTTAGTATAGTTTACGTTTGGTGTAGGTCCAAATACTATTCCTCCACCCTTCCATTGAGGGCTTCTTATAGATCCTTGTCTAGCATTACCTGTTCCTTTTTGTCTCCAAGGTTTTCTTCCACCACCACGCACTTCTGCTCTTGTTTTTGTGTTGTGTGAACCTTGACGTTCTGAAGCTCTAGCCAATACTATCGCATCATATATAACGCTATCATTTGGTTCTATTCCCCAAACTTTATCTTCTAAGTTAATATCTTTTAATTTTTCGCCTTTTATATTTAAAAGTGCCACTTTAGACATACTTCCTCCTCATCTTAAAGAACAAATTATTCTTCTGTTCCTTTAGATTCTTCTTCGTTTGATGCTTCAGTAACTTCTTCTTTTATTTCTTCTACTTGTTCGGTAGTATCTACAACTTCTTCGGTTACTTCTACTTGTTCGGCAGTCTCTTCAACTTCTTCGATTGTTTCTTCTAGTAATTGTTTGTTATTGTTTACTAAATCTAAAACTTCTCTTTTTGTTTCAGGATTTTTAACTGCTGTTCTTATTATTACTAATGATTTTTTAGGACCAGGAACATTTCCTTTTACTAAAATTACATTGTTTTCTACATCTACTTCTACTATTTCTAAATTTTGAATAGTAACTGTTTCAAACCCCATATGACCTGGTAATTTTTTACCCTTTAATACTCTCATAGGTAACATAGTTCCAAGTGAACCTACTCCCCTATGATATTGTGAACCGTGACTCATAGGGCCACGACTTTGATTATGTCTTTTTATTACACCTTGAAAGCCTTTACCTTTGCTTCTTCCAGTTACATCTACGACTTCTCCTGCTTCAAATATATCCGCTTTAACTTCTTGTCCAGCTTGATAACTTGATACATCTACACCCCTGATTTCTTTTAAGAAGCGCTTAGGTGTAGCATTTGCCTTTTTAGCATGACCTTTTTCTGGTTTATTCTTTAAAGATTCTCTTATAGTTCCAAATCCTAATTGTATTGCTTCATAACCATCTGTTTCTTTATTCTTTACTTGCATTACAACGTTAGGTTCTACACTTATTACAGTTACAGGAACTAAAACACCATCTTTAGTAAATACTTGAGTCATTCCTTCTTTTCTACCTAAGATTCCTTTTTTCATTATATCCTCCTATTTTATTTCTATGTCAACGCCACTAGGTAAGTCTAATCTTGTCAATGTTTCGACAGTTTCCTTACTAGGATTGTTGATGTCTATTAATCTTTTATGTGTACGCATTTCAAATTGTTCACGAGAGTCTTTGTACTTGTGAACTGCTCTTAAAATGGTATACTTTTGAATTTCTGTCGGTAGTGGAATTGGTCCGCCTATTTCTCCGCCAGTTCTCTTAACAGCTTCTACGATTCTGCCTGCTGCTTGATCTAAGATTCTGTGATCGTATGCTTTAAGTTTAATTCTAATTCTATTTGCCATCATGATCCTCCCTTCGCTTATATCAATTGTATAAACTTGCTCCGCGTAAATAACCCGATTTTATATCACCAACTTTGCCTGGTGTATCAGCAACCTTACGCATCTAAGCCACAACTTGCAAGAAGATTATAACAAATCAAAAAAATAAATGCAATACCTAATTGCACTTAATTTCAAATTATTGATTAATATGTGATATTCGCTTATTATTTCTTCTTTTTAGAATCTTCATCACTTAAGCTTTTATTTAGTGCTCGATTTATTTCTGTTGTATTATTACAAATTTTTATTAAAAGCATAAAAATTTCATATATTACTCTTGTTACTAGTAAACCGAAGATTAAATATAGTATAAATCCTAAGAAACTTTCTGATATATACACAAATGAGTTTAGAACTATAAATATAGTGGTTGCTGTATATAAGAATTTTAAAACAAAGTCTAGTGTTAAGAAATCAAAATTTAAAAATTCGTATAGTTTTTTTAGATTTCCTTCATACTTGTTTTTATTTTCTTTATTTAGGAAAAGTAAAAGTACTAATAGACCTCCTACTATAGCAAGAACGAAAGACGCTATTGTCCATTCATATGCCATTGAATCAAAACCGTTATATATATGTGGTGCTACAAATCTCATATAATACCTCCTTATATAATTTTAATACTTTATTGCTTATTTATCAATATATTACCCATCATTTCCTTTGGTATTTCTAAATCTAGAAGGGTTAGCATAGTTGGTGCAATATCACCTAGTTTTCCATCATGTACAGTGTAAGATTTATCTGTGATTATGAATGGTACTTTATTTGTAGTGTGTGCTGTTAGTACATTTCCATTTTTATCTATCATCTCTTCACAGTTACCATGATCTGCTGTTATTAAGAGAGTAAATCCTAATTCTTTTGCTTTTTTATATATTAATCCTAAATTATGGTCTACAGCTTCTACTGCTTTTATTGCTGCATTTAATATTCCGGTATGCCCCACCATATCTCCATTTGCAAAGTTAAGAATAATAACGTCGTAATTATGCATTATTTCTAATAGTTTTTCTGTAACCTCATACGAACTCATTTCTGGTTTTAAATCGTATGTTGGTACTTTTGGACTTTTTACTAAAACTCTATTACAATTAGGTAGTGTTTTTTCTATTCCCCCATCGAAGAAATAGGTAACGTGTGCATATTTTTCTGTTTCTGCAATTCTAAGTTGTTTTATTCCAAAGTTAGAAATGTATTCTCCAAATGTATTGTTTAATTCTTCTAGTTTAAATGCATAAGTACTTATTACACTTTCCTTTACGGGCATCATAGTCACTACTTTTATGTTGTTTAGATCCTTTGTTTCCATATCAACCATGCTTGGATTTGTAATTGAGGTTAGGATTTCCCAAGATCTATCTGGCCTAAAATTAGCCCAAATAATTCCATCATTCTCTTCTATAGTGCCTTCCTTTTCAATTATTCCAGGTATTATGAATTCATCCGATATATTATTAATGTAGTTATCATCTATTAGTTCTATATAATCATTGTATTCTTTACCAATACCATTTATTATTGTATCGTAATATTTTTTTATTCTATCGAAGTTATTGTCTCTATCCATTGCATAGTATCTACCAGATATTGTAGAAATTTTTCCAACATTGTTTTTTAGTTCTTCATCTAGTTCTTCTAAATATTTTTTAGATGAATTTGGAGATGTATCTCTTCCGTCTGTTATTGCGTGTATATATAGTTTGTTGATGTTTTTTGATTTTGCCATTTTTATTAGTGCTTTTATATGTTCTATATGAGAATGAACACCACCATCGCTTAAAAGTCCCATTATATGGAGTTTGGAATTTTTTTGATTTACATAATCCATTATATTTAATAATTCTCTATTTTCATAAAATGATCCGTTTCTAATAGATTCATTTATTAACTCTAGTTGTTGATATACAATTCTGCCTGCTCCAATATTCATATGGCCGACTTCACTATTACCCATTTGCCCTTTTGGAAGTCCTACGTATTCTTCAGATGCATTGAGTAAACTATGAGGAAATTCATTCCATAGGTAGTCTATATTGGGTGTATTTGCTTGTTTAAAAGCGTTACCGTTTTGCTCTTCTCTATAACCTATACCATCTAATATAACTAACATTATTTTTTTCATTTTATCACCAATAAAATTATAACATATTTTTTAGTCTTTCTACTACTGTAGCGATAAATTCTAAATTGGTAGGACAACCACGATCACAACATAAACAGTTTCCAAAAATTTTATTTACTTCTTCTATATCATTTCTAACAAATCCAATTTCTATAGCTCTACATATTCCTCTTTCTATACATTGAAGACAAACACTATACTTAATAGATAAGTTGGTATATATTTCGTGCATTTGTATTGGAGTTTTGTAATACATATTTATTGCGTCTTTCAAGTAAAGATATCCCTTATATTTAGGAGATATCCCAAGTTTATGAAGTATATTCGTTATATATAGTTCTAAGGTTTCACAGGATGAATAATCAACATTATTATTTGTTGTGCTTATTAAAGAAATTTGTGTTTTGTCTTCTTCCAAGTGATTTAATAACCGAGGTAAAATGTCTGGATTTTCGCACATAATGAGTATTTTTATCATAACTTCTCCATTAAAAAAAATGTAGTTTTCTACATTTTTACGCAACTAAGCTATCAGTTTGGTCTTTTTCTTCTGGTTCATAATAATATTGTTGAGTATATTGTTCGTAATAATTTGGAGGTTCTTCTTTTTCTCCGTTATAGTTTGATGTTGTAGGAAACGGTGATTTTAATACTTTAGTTTTTGCTTGAGAAATTCCAATACTACCTTTTGACAGAGTCCCAAATACGGTAGAATCAAAGTCTTCCTTATATTCTTTTTCTGCTCTTTTATATTGTGGTAAATTTTTTATGTCTGATTCCGTAAGAAGAAAAGAGGATTTTGATGAAGAAAGGTAAAGTATACCCAGCCTCATATCTCCATAAAAATTAATCATAATATCACCTACTATAAGTTTTATAACATAAATAAATGTTAAAAAAAATAGGAATTGTAGTTGTATACACTCCTATTTACATAGTTTCTTTTATCATGTCTAGTAAGTTATTTGGATCTAGTGAGGCAGAACCTATTAAAAATCCATCTACGTTTTCTAGTTTTGAAAAGCTCTTTATATTGTTTAAGTTTACGCTTCCTCCATATAAAATTTTAGAATTTATATTATATTTATCTAATAATTCTTTTATATATTTATGTGCTTCTTCTATTTCTTTTTCAGTAGGTGTTAAACCAGTTCCTATAGCCCATACAGGTTCGTAAGCAATTATTGCGTTATTTATTTCTATATTATCAAATATGGTTTTTAACTGTAGCTCTATTACATCTTTGAGTTTGTTTGATAGTCTTTCTTCTTTTGTTTCACCAATACATAGTATAGGAGTTATATCGTTATTAATTGCAGATATAAATTTATCTTTAATAATTTCATTTGTTTCATTAAATAGTTGTCTTCTTTCGCTATGACCTATTATAGAATATTTTACTCCTAAACTTTTTAATTGATTGAATGAGACCTCTCCAGTATATGCTCCCTTATCGATGTTGTAACCATCTTGTGATGCAATGTCATAGTTGTTACTTTCCATCTCTTTTAAATATATATATGATGGAGCGATTATTAAATTATTATATTTATCTTTTATAGTTTCTTTATAATTTAATATATCTTCTAAGGTAAGATTCATCTTTAGGTTTGCTATTATAAGTTTCATTTATTTCTCCCAAATAACAGCAATTCCAGGGAGTTCTTTTCCTTCTAACATTTCTAAAGATGCTCCTCCACCAGTAGATATGTGAGAATATTTATCTTTGAATCCGAACTTTGTAACTGCTGCTGCAGAATCTCCACCACCTATTATTACATTTGCTTTTATACTTGCTAATATTTCACACATTTTTCTTGTTCCTGTTGAGAATTTTTCTAATTCAAACACTCCCACTGGGCCATTCCATATTACTGTTTTAGCGTCCATCAATATTTTTTTGTAGTTATTTATAGTAGCAATACCAATATCTAAACCCATATCATTATTACCTATATTTTTTATGTCTGTTAATCTAGCCGTTGTTTCGTTTGTAAAAGATGTTCCTACTACTATATCTACTGGAAGCATTATTTTATCTTTATGTGCTTCGTATATTCTTTTGCAGAATTCTAAACTTGAGTCATCCACTACAGAAAGTCCAATGTTATATCCTAATGCTTTAAAGAATGTATAAGACATTCCGCCACCTATTAGAATGTAGTCTGCAACTTTTACAGCGTGCTCTATAACACCCATTTTATCTGCTACTTTTTTACCACCCAATATAATTACAAGTGGTCTTTTAGGGTTTGATATTGCATTACCAAGTGTATCTAGTTCTTTTTTTATTAAAAATCCTATTCCATTTGGAAGATTGCTTGCAATACCGACGTTTGATGCATGTTTTCTATGTGCTGTACCAAATGCGTCGTTTATGAATACTTCACCAAGTGATGCCCAATATTTACCTAATTCTTCGTCACATTTACTCTCTTTTTCACCATCTAAATCTTCGAATCTGGTGTTTTCCATCATTAGGATTTCACCGTTTTCTAATGCATTTATCGCGAGTTCTAATTCCATACCACGCGTAAAAGGGATAAACTTTATATCTCTTTTTAATAGTTCGCTCATTCTTTTTGAAACGGGTTCTAGTGAATTGGTGAGTTTATCTTCTTCTGTCTTTACTCTTCCTAAGTGAGACATAAGTATTACTTTTGCCCCTGCATCGGATGCAAATTTAACTGTTTCTAAACTTTCTATTATTCTATTTTCATCTGTTATCACACCGTTTTCCATAGGTACATTTAAATCACATCTTATTATTACTTTCTTTCCATTTAAGGAATAATCTACTATAGTTTTCTTCATATTAACCTCCAAATTTATTATATCATATTAATAAAAGTAGATATAATCTACTTTATTAATTTTGTTATATATTTTGCTAATCTTATCATTTGGCAAGTATAACCCATTTCATTATCATACCAAGCAACAACCTTAACCATTTGACCTTTATCTGTTTTTAATACTTTTGTTTGTGTAGCATCGAATAAAGAACCTACTGTAGTTCCAATAACATCGCTAGATACTATTTCGTCTTCTGTATAACCATATGATTCGTTTACTGCTTGTTTCATTATATTGTTAATCTCTTCTACTGTGGTTTCTTTAGCTAGTATACATGTTAGTTCTGTTAGAGATCCAGTTGGAACTGGTACTCTTTGTGCAACACCATCTAATTTACCTTTTAGATTAGGTATTACTAAACCTATTGCTTTAGCAGCACCTGTTGAGTTAGGTATTATGTTTTCTGCTGCAGCACGAGCTCTTCTTAAGTTTTTCTTGTGTGGTGCATCTAATGTATTTTGATCGTTTGTATATGCGTGAATTGTAGTCATTAAACCGTATTCTATTCCAAACATATCGTCCATTACTTTTGCCATAGGTGCCAAGCAATTTGTGGTACAACTTGCTGCAGAAATAACTGTTTCGCTTCCATCTATAATCTCGTGATTTACATTGTAAACAACAGTTTTCATATCATCTTTTCCAGGTGCTGAAAGTATTACTTTTTTTGCACCAGCTTGTATGTGATAGTTGCATTGTTCTGTTGAGGTAAATATTCCAGTACATTCGAATACTACATCTACTCCTAATGCTCCCCAAGGTAAGTTTGTTGGTTCTTTTTCAGAATAAACTCTCACTTCTTTTCCGTCTACTATTATTGAATTTTCAGTAGATGTTATTGAGTTTTCTTTGTATCTTCCTTGAACAGTATCATATTTTAATAAGTGTGCTAAAGTACCAGCAGCAGTTAGGTCGTTTATAGCAACTATTTCAAAGTCACTATCACCAAACATTTGTCTAAACGCTAGTCTTCCTATTCTTCCGAATCCATTTATTGCAATTTTTACAGCCATATTAATCCCTCCTATCTAAAATAACTGTCACCAATGAACTCTCTGAGTATTGAGTCATTGGGTATACCCACCCCAGAAACTGGGAGAACCATCATAATTAAGTTTATTAAACGCATTGCTTCGTTGTAGTTTGGGTCGTCTCTTTCTACTGAAAATAAAAGTGGTTCAGCATAAGTTCTTAGGACTCCAAATTCATATAGAAGTGATGTGTTAAATACTACATCGTTTTCCTCTTGATAAGGAAATACGTATTCTTCTTCCCCTTTTCGTACAGACTTCCATTTATCTAAGGTTTTTGATGCGTTGTAACCTCTATTCATGTTATCTCTAACCATTCTTCTAAGTAATCTTAAATCTGTTGTAGATACTCTATTTGAATTATCTATTCCAAGAGTACTAAGTGGAGATATATACATTTTAAACTTGTTTTTGTTTTCAACTTTAGATGTTAATACATCGTTTAGGGCATGTAGGCCCTCGATTATAAGTATACCACTTTTATCTAATTTTATCTTGTTTTTATATTCTTTTTTACCTTCTATAAAGTTAAATGTTGGTATTAATACTTCTTCGTTATTTAATAATTTATTTAAATCACTGTTGAACAAGTCTATATCTATTGCCTCTACACATTCAAAATCAAAGTTTCCATCTTTATCTCTAGGACTTTCTTCTCTTTCCTTAAAGTAATCATCTACCGAAAGCGGTTGAGGTTTTAGTCCCAGACTTTTTAAATATATAGATAGTTTTTTAGATGTTGTAGTCTTTCCTGATGAAGATGGTCCTGCAATAAGTATCATTTTTACTTCTGTTTGTTCTTTTATTTGTTTTGCAATTTCAAATAGTCTTATATTTTGATTGGTTTCATTCATATATATTAAGTCTTGTATATTTGCGTGTGTTATTTCTCTATTTAGGTCGTGTACGTTTACTATACCTTGTGTTTCGCCCCAACTAGAAAAACTTCTAAATGAGTTTAATACTTTTGTATTGTTTGAATAAGGTCTTATTTCACCCTCTATATATATATTTGGTAGTAAAATTAAGAATCCTTTAGAGTCTATATAATTTATATCGAAATGTTTTAAATAAGATGAACTTACAGGCATTACCCCATAAAAATAATCTAACATATCTATAAATTTATATAATATTAAACTATCTTTCATTACATATCTTAAGGATTCTACTTTATCTAATCTACCGATGTTAGTATAGTATTTTATTACATCTTCTTTAGAATAGTTTCCTTTTAAAAATGGTATATTTCTTTCCACATATCTTAACATTTCTTCTTTTATTATTTGTATATCTGATTCTTTGAGTTCACCGTTTATTATTTCGCAATATATTCCCTTATCTAAAGAGTGCCTTATTCTTAAGTCTAAGTTTAATGTCTTTTTAACAGCTTCAATGAGCATGAATATTAGACCTCTTTCGTAAACTTTATTACCTATATGAGATGATACATCATAAAAAACCACATTAGCGTCAGACATTAGTTTATAGTTTAAACTGTGCATATCCCCATTTACTTGACCTACTAATATATCGAATTTAAATTCTTCATTAAACGATTTACTAACATCAAAAAGAGATACTCCTTTTTCGTATTCATAAATCTTATTATTTATTGTAATTTTTATCATAAAATACCCCCTATCTTATTCTATTATAACAAATATTAAATATTGTTTTTTATTTATATTTAAAACTTTACTATCTTTTACCTTTTGCCATATTTAAAAATCTTAATAACTGCATCATAGTTACAAAGAAAGATGCTAGGTAAGTAAATGCTGCGGATTTTAACATTTTATCTACACTAAGTTTTTCGCCTTCAGTTATCATACTTCCATTGTATAAAGATTCTTTTGCCCTTTTTGAAGCATTAAATTCAACAGGTAGTGTTACAAGTTGAAAAACTAATGCTCCAGCCATAAACACTAAACCAACATATACTAGGTTTAATAAAGCAGATGTTATTCCTATTACGAAGATTACATATCCAATTTTTGAAGAGAAGTTTACTACAGGAACTAAAGCTCCTCTTATCTTTATTGGAATATAACCCTTTTTGTGTTGTATAACGTGACCAACTTCATGTGCCGCGATAGATAAAGCAGCAATAGAGTTTCCAGAGTATACTTCTTCTGATAATCTTATTACTTTATTTTTAGGATCAAAATGATCTGTAAGTGTGCCGCTTACTTTTTCTATTTTTATATCTTTTATATTATTTTTATCTAATATACTTTTTGTAACATCAAAACCAGTTAAATCCTTTTTACTTTTAACTGCTTTATATTTTGCATATGTAGAATTAATATATGATTGTGATATAAACATTAATACCATTGGTATAAATATATAAATTATTTCCATATTACCTCTTTTCTATTATTGTTCCTTCTTTTGTATCTTTTATAATTATTCCCATATTTAATAGAGTATTTCTTATTTCATCAGACTTAGCATAGTTTTTATTGCTTTTTGCTAGATTTCTTTCTTCTATTAGTTTTAATACTTCCTCAGGTATTTCTAGTTCTTCGTGTTTTAGTAAATCTAATGATAATACTGTATCGAAGTCTTCTATTAAATATAATTTATTATAGTCATCTAAGGCTTCATCTTTTAATATATCGAATATTAATGTTAGTGAATTAGATGTATTTAGGTTATCTTTTAATGTTTCACTAAATAGGTTTTTATATTTGCTTATTAAGTCATCTTTTAATATTGTTTTGTCTTTAGCTAGTGACTGTACTTTAGATTTTAATTTATTATAAGATTGAGTAGCAATATCTAAGGATTCATAACTAAATTGTAGTTGCTTTCTATAATGAGATTGAAGACACATAAATCTATACGCTATAGGGTTGTATCCTTTTTCTATTAATAAACTTACAGTTAAGAATTCTCCTTTTGATTTAGACATCTTTCCAGTAGCGTCAGTTAGATGTTCTCCGTGTACCCAGTAATTACACCATTTATGCCCTAAATAAGCTTCGCTTTGAGCAATTTCATTAGTGTGATGTGGGAATATATTATCTACTCCACCACAGTGAATATCTAGATGTTCTCCTAGAGTTGCTTTTGCTATTGTAGAACATTCTATATGCCAACCAGGATATCCTATACCCCAAGGTGAATCCCATAACATAGCTTGATTTTCAAACTTTGATTTGGTAAACCATAACACGAAGTCAAATGGGTTTCTTTTAGACTCATCTAAAGTAACATCATCTCTAACTCCAACCATTAGTTCTTCTTCCCTTTTACCAGATAACTTATAGTAGTCTTTTGCTTTACTAATATCAAAGTACACATTTCCGTTTGATAAGTAGGCATAGTCTTTATTTATCAGTTCAGAAATTATATTTATATAGTCTTCTATTTGATCGGATGCTTTTTTTATTACATCTGGTTTTCTTATATTTAGTCTATCTGTATCATTAAAGAATGCATCTGTATAAAATTCTGCGATTTCATATACCGTTTTATTTTCTCTTTTAGCGCCCAATAACATTTTATCTTCACCGGTATCTCCATCACTTTGAAGGTGTCCAACATCAGTAATGTTCATTACTCTATCTACCTTATATCCAATATACCTTAAAGATTTTTCTAATATATCTTCAAATATATATGTTCTTAAATTACCTATGTGTGCAAAATGATATACAGTAGGACCACAAGTATACATCTTAACTACTCCCGGTTCATTAGGTATAAATTTTTCTATTTCTCTTGAAAGTGTATTGTATAATCTCATGATTTCCTCCTGTATATATTTTATCATAAAAAAAGATTGATTTCTCAACCTTTTAATATATTACTTTATAAGTGTAGATATTATTACCGCTATGAATACTAGTATTAGTAGCATAACTGCTAGTTTCCATATGAATTTTACCCAACTCTTGTAATCTTTTTGTGTATACCCTAATCCTGCAACTAGTATTGCACTTGTAGGAACTACTAACATTACAACACCATAAGTAATTTGTGATATAAACGCCACTTGTAATGTATTAGGATCTTTTATAGCCACTAATGCTACACGTAATCCATAATTTGCAATATAGCCATGATCTGCAACAAATGGTGCACTAATTAGCGAACCAAGTGCTACTAATGCTGCATTTCCTGTAGATACTATAAGATTTACTATTGTTGCGATAAATCCTGAATTTAAAGTAAATATTGTTACTAAACTCATTAAACCTACTAGTAATGCTGGAACTATAAATGCTTTTATTCCATCTACTAATCCATCTACTATTTCTTCTAAAGTTAATCTATATAGTATAGATACTACTAAAACAGTAAGTGCTAATAGTGTATAGAATTCTGCCGTAAACCAAGCACCAAATGGATTAAATCCTCCGAATATCGCTTTGAATATTGCTAGTTTTCCTATAGTAACTCCCATTATAGAAGTATTCATATCTGTTAAGAATTTGAATCCCCAAGGAACGAATCCAAGTAAGAAGAATACAAACATTACTATAAGTACTATAGTTAATTTCTTAGATGGTGAATCTATTTTTCTTCCTGGTCTTTTTTCCATTTCTAACATGTCATCATCTTCATCTTTTTCTTTTGTGTCTTTGAATTTTAGGGCATATAGAACAGTTAATACTGATGCTAATACTAAGAATCCAACTTTTACCCATACGTATGGGTTTTCTGCAGTTTGAATAGCATTTGCAAACACTTTACTTGATATTTCTCCACTTAGTCCTATTAGTACAGAACCAACTGTTGCTAGTAACATCAAGTTCTTTTTATATCCTAATTTTTTTAGTACATGCATGAAGAATGGAACAAATAAGAACATAAAGAAATATATATTAGTAAGCGCAGGGAACAATATAAAGAATAAAATACTTAATATTAAGAATACTTCTTCCTTCTTTTTGAATCCTTTTACTACTTTGTCTACCATTTCTTTGTAAGCTCCTGTTTTATTTATTACTCCATAAAACATACCAACAAATAGAACTAAAAGCATATTTTGGAAAAAGTATGATGACACTATATCAAATGATCCAAATATTCCTAACAAACCTTCTGGATTTGTTCCTTCTAATTCTAAGGCCCCTGATTGACTTATTGATGTTCCTGGTATTACCCAAGTGAATGCTACTACCACCAATAATATTAATAACAAGGTCTTAAATAACTTTTTGTTTTTCATATTACTCTCCTCCTATTTTTTTATTTTTCATATGTGGGAACAAAATTATCTCCCTTATATTTTCAGATTGAGTAACTAGCATTACTAATCTGTCAATACCAATTCCAATTCCACCTGATGGTGGCATACCGTGTTCTAAAGCATTTAAGAAATCATAATCAATTCCTTCTGCTTCTTCGTTACCTAGTTCTTTTTCTCTTGCTTGATTTTCTAATCTTTCTCTTTGATCTATAGGATCATTTAATTCAGTATACGCATTTCCATATTCAGAACCACATATAAAGAGCTCAAATCTTTCTGTAAATCTAGGATCTTTTGATTTCTTAGCAAGCGTAGTTATTTCTATTGGATGTCCATATAAGAACGTAGGTTCAATTAATTTTTCTTCACAATATTTTTCAAAAAACTCATTTATTATATGTCCTACTTTAAAATGTTTTTCTACTACTATATCATGTTCTATCGCTAATTTCTTAGCTTCTTCAAAATCTGTTATATTCATAAAATCTATGTTAGTTACTTCTTTTATTATATCTACCATGCTTATTCTTTTAAATGTTTTTCCAAAATCTAAATTATGACCTTTCCATTCGAGTTCATAGGTACCATTTAAATCCATTAAAACTTGTTTAAATAGATTTTCACAAAGATCCATCATTCCTTCTAAGTCACTATATGCTTTATATATTTCTACAGATGTGAATTCTGGATTATGATTTCTATCCATACCTTCATTTCTAAATAATCTTCCTATTTCATATACTCCATCCATACCCCCTACTATTAATTTTTTAAGAGGTATTTCAGTTGCTATTCTAAGATACATATCTTGATTTAAAGTGTTGTGATGAGTCATAAATGGTCTAGCAGATGCTCCACTAGAAACATTTGCAAGTATTGGTGTTTCAACTTCTACATATCCTAAATCATCTAAATATCTTTGTATACTTCTTATTACTTTAGGACGAGCAAATGCAAGTCTTTTCGCATCATCGTTCATTATTAAATCTAGATACTTCTTTCTAAAGCGTTCTTCTATATCTACTAATCCATGAAACTTTTCAGGAAGAGGTTTTAATGCTTTTACAAGGTGAGTATAATTTATTGCTTTTACACTCAACTCGCCCATATGAGTTCTAAATACTTTTCCTTCTATACCAACTATATCTCCTAAGTCAGCATCCTCAAATATTTCATAACTAAATTCACCAACATTATCTACTTTTACGTATATTTGTAATTGACCAAATTTATCTTGAATATGCATAAATCCAGCCTTACCTTTTACTCTCTTAGTCATTATTCTACCAGCCACAGTAACTGAAATATCCTTTTGTTCCAATTCTTCGTTAGAATAACTATCATATTTTTCTTTTATATCTTTTGAATTTGAAGTAACATCAAAACGAGATCCAAAAGGATCTATACCTTTTTGGATTAACCTCTCCATTTTTCCTCTTCTTACTAATTCTTGCTCTGTTAACTCTTCCATGCTATCTCCCTATACGTATATTTTATAACAATTTATAGATTATGTAAATAATTATGCATTAAATCTAAAAATTCTTCTTTTGATTTTATTTCATTTATTTTGTTTTTTAATATATTACCATTTGGTACTCCTTTTAAATACCATGCTGCATGAGTTCTCATTTCTAAAAGTGCTACTTTATCTGGTTTTATTTCAAGTAAATAACCAAAATGCTTCAAACACATATTTATTCTATCTTCTATTGTAATATTTTCTTTTTTATTATTTATTATTTCCTTTACTAACCAAGGATTACCCAGTAACCCTCTACCTATCATTACAAAGTCACAGTTAGTTTCATTTAACATTCTATAGGCATCCTCATATGTCTTTATATCTCCATTACCTATTACTGGTATAGATACATTTTTCTTTACTTCCTTTATTATGTCCCAATCAGATAATCCCTCGTAACCTTGACTTCTAGTTCTAGGGTGAATACATATAGCACTAGCACCTGCCTTTTCAACTACCTTGGCAACCTCAATAGCATTTATACTCTTACTATCCCATCCACTTCTAATCTTAACTGTAACAGGTATAGATACCTCTTTTACAACAGAAGACACAATGTCATAAATCTTATCCAAATCCTTTAATAATGCAGCCCCAGCTTGTGCTCTTAAAGCGACCTTAGGTACTGGACAACCCATATTAATATCAATTATATCTGGATTCATAGTTTCCACAACTATATTAGCTGCCTTAACAAAAGAAGCTTTATCACTACCAAATATTTGTTGAACTATAGGTCTTTCACTTTCAGTCATATATAATAAATCTTTAGTCTTTTTATTATCATAAACCAATGCTTTATCACTTACCATCTCAGCATACATTAAACCACAACCCATCTCTTTTATAATTCTTCTAAAAGCACTATTACATACTCCAGCCATGGGCGCTAAAACAACTCTATTATCTATTTTTACATTGCCTATTTTATTTTTCAAGTAATTGCATCTCCTTTTGATTTATATAATAAATATAGAAATTAGACATGTGTTACCTCATAATTATTTCTTAATCATATTTTCTACTTTTAATAT
>CAZJQU010000002.1:33011-43359 GCA_964548645.1 uncultured Muribaculaceae bacterium | reverse complement strand
GCCTCCATATTATTCTAAAAAAATTAATTTATATTCAAAATTACCCATGTCATTTTCTATATTTTTTAATTGGTAATTTATATATATGTGTTCATCATTTATATCTAGTTTTAATGTTGTAACAGAAACATCTAAAGTTAACCCTATTGATAATATTTTATGTGTGCACTCTATTGTTTCTCCTTCTTTAAATTCTAGTGTTAAATCATAGTCATCATTTTTTCTATTTAATATAACTTTGTTGTTTATAATTGATATTGATACTTCTAAATCTTCTTCGTGATATGTTATTAATCCTGCTTTTTTGTCACATTTCGCTAGTGTTTCTAGAAAGGTTGTTTCATGTTCTGAGTTGGTTACAATTGTTTTAATTTTTATTTCTTTCATCTGTTCTCCTACAAAAAATTACATAGCACATTATAACATATATTTTTTTAAAATAAAGTGTTTTTGATAAATAAAAAAATCTAAATTCATAGATCTTTTAATTAACATTTATTGTCCTTGTAATGGTGTTTGCCTTATTACCGGAAACATCAGAAACATCATAATTTATGTAGTAGGTTCCCTTTACGCTTGTATTTACTGTTCCACTTATTGTAATTCTTGCAGTTATGTTTCCATCTATATTATCGGTTGCTGTTGCTCCTTGTTCTGTATATGTACTTCCTAAGGTCATATTTATAATTGATGCTCCATTTAGAGTTATTGTTGGTTTTATGCTGTCAGATGTTGTTTTAGCTTCTTCTACAATAACATTTCTTGTTTTTGAAACGGCACCAGTATAACTATAAGTAATTTTGTAAGTTCCAACTGTAGAAGTATTTACTGTTCCTGCTATATTAGCAGATGTTAAGTTCGCTACGGTATTTGTTATAGGATTTAGTGCTACAGCATAATATTCTGTATATACTCCACCTTTTCTTATTTTTATTTCTTTTGGACCATTTATCATTATTATTGGTTTTGTACTCTGAGTTTTATCGTAATATGTAAAGGCTTCACTACTTACTAAATAAATTATTACTTTATCTGTTTTACTTATTGTTTCTTTTGTATTTATTTTTAAATCTTTATCTTTTATAAATCCTTTATCGTAGAGTGTTTGAACTGTGATTGATACTATTTTATTTGTATCTATAGAAGGTATTTCATTTTTATAATTTAAATAATACATTTGAGCAGATTCTTCTATTAAATTTACTTGGCTTTCTGTTGCATAATTTTTTGCAAAGTTTAAATCGTTATCTACTACAGAAACTAATGTTGCGGTTAAAACACCAATCAAAATTATTACCGCTAAAACCTCTATTAATGTGAATCCTTTTTTATTCATACATCCTCCTAAATATCATCAGTGACAATTACATATCTATATATTGTATTTGAATTAGCATAGGAATATTCTACTTTGTATACCCCTATTTTATTTTGGTCTACTGTTCCTGTTCCTACAATATGATTATTAGTATTAGTTCCATCGAAACCTATTGCTCCCGGATCTGTGTAAGTGCTTCCTAATTTTATTTTATGGTTGAAAAAACCTTTTAAATTTATTTTTGCTTTAGAACTTTGATTTATATCATAACTAACATCTAATTTACTATTATAATCTAAAGTAACATATACTGTATCATCTATAAACAAAGTTTCTGAAGTCGTGGGATTTTTTAAGTTTGAATCTAAATATTTATTTTCTACTAAAGTTTTTAATGATAAATTCATATGACCAAATCTATTTAGTTCTTCCATGTCTCTAAGGTTATCAGTCACATATTTTTTTGCAGCAATTTCTATATTTTTTGATACGGTTTCTGTTGCTTTTTCTCTAGATTGCTTTATTACATTACTTATTAAAGGTATTGTTATTGTAAGTAATAACATTATAATTATTAGTACTGCAAGTAATTCTATTAGTGTAAAACCATTTTTTTTCATAAGACTCCTTTTTAAAAGAAGACATTAAATGTCTACTTTTCTAGTTTTATTATTATTTGATATAACCTTTCGAAATCAAATTCTTCATAATCTATTTTTACTCCACTATTATGTATTGTTTCAACTACAGCTTTTATCATATTTTTTGAATTTTCTATGTCTCTATTTATTTCTTTTTTCGGTTGTTCATCGATATTCATTATAAATTTATTTGGGTTTATAATGTTTTGTTCTGGCATTTGAGGTTGCACAACATTATTTTCTTCTTTTGTATCAGAAACTAACAGTTGACTTATATCGAAACTCTTTTGTTGTTCTTCATTTATATTTTTAGCATTTGTTTTTAAATTATCTACATCAAATATATTTTGTGGTTTTATATATGCATCTTCTATATCTATTTTTGGTGTTACATAAGGACTAGAATTAACACTATTAGTTTCCCTAAATGATAATTCTTCTGCGTTTACATCTACACTGTTTAATTTATTTATAAGATTCATTTGTGGATTAATCTCTACATTTTTATGTGGTTCTGGAATAGAGCTTTCTTCGGTAACTTCTTCATCTATCAAAATAAATGGTTTTGGAATATTTACTTCTGGTTCCTCATTGAAAACTTCTAAATGAGGTCCCATATTTATATTTTGTGATTGAACTATTGATTCATTTATTAGAGGTTCTGGAGTTATATGTTCTTTTACTTCTGGCTCTAATTTTATATCTTCTAAATTAAAATCCATTATATTCATTGATTTTTTTTCTTCTATTTGTTGAACTGGTTCTTCTACTAAAAGTGTTCCAAAACGTTCTTTTATTATATCGTCTGTTTCTTTTACAGTTAATTTTCTATTTATTATTTCTTCTAATAATCTTTGTTGTTCTGATAAATCTTTTACTGATAATAAACTTCTAGCATGTCTTTCTGAGATTTTTTCTAGTATTAAAGCTTCTTGAACTGTTTCATTTAAAGATAGTAATCTTAATTTATTTGCAATGTATGATTGACTTTTTCCTAAACGAATACCTAGTTGTTCTTGAGTTATTCCTCTTTCAAGTAATTTTTTAAATGATTTTGCCTCTTCTAATGCAGACATTTCTTTTCTATGTAAATTTTCTACAATTGCTACTTCAGCACTTGAATTGTCATCTAAATCTGTAATTATAGCGGGAACTTTAGTTAAACCTGCTATTTGTGATGCTTTATATCTTCTTTCTCCAGCAATAATTTCATATTTATCGCCAAGTTTTCTTAAAACAAGTGGTTGAATAATACCATGTTGCTTAATAGAATCTGATAGTTCCATAAGAGATTTTTCATCAAAATTTAATCTTGGTTGAAATCTGTTTGGAATTATATCATCTAAAAATATTTCTCTTATTTCTTTTTCAAAATTACTATTCATATATTTATCCACCTTTTATTCTTATAACTATAATAATACTAAAAAAAAGAGAAAAACACAATATCTTTTCATTTTAATGGTTTTTCTTTTATGATTTTGTAATTTCTAGGATAAATTTTATCTGTTTCTTTGATTTTCTTTATTTTTATTAAAGATCTTTTGCTATTTTCGATAGGTAAATTAAACTCATATATTTGTTCTAATTTACTATTTAACTTTGATAAAAAACTAGTATTTTCTATATTATCACCTTTCATAGGTATAAAATATCCATTTATTTTAACTATAGGTATACTTAATTCTGAAATTATATTTAAACTTGAAACTGCTCTACAAGTAACTAAATCGTATTTTTCTATATTGTTTTTTGCAAATACCTCTACTCTATCGTTTATTATTCCTACATCCTTTAAGTTTAACAAATCTATTATTTCATGCAAAAATATTGTCTTTTTTGTAATAGATTCAACTAAGGTAAGTTTAATATTAGGAAATATTATTTTTAAGATAAGTCCAGGAAAACCAGCACCAGTCCCTATATCACATACATTTATATCTTTATTAAAGTCAAATGCTTTTGTTAAAGTTAAACTATCATAAAAATGTTTTAAGTATACATCGTTTTTGTTTATTATAGATGTGATATTTATTTTTGAATTGTATTTTATTAAATGTTCATAAAATTTATTTAAATTTAATAGTTGTTCTTTTGTTATATCTATATTTAATTCTTTTAAATATTTTATAAATTCTAACTCACTCATCTTTAAAATACCTCTTCATATACACCAATAATATAGATATGTCTGATAAGTTAACACCACTTATTCTACTTGCTTGTCCTATAGATTTTGGTCTTATTTTATTTAATTTTTGTCTAGCTTCAGATGCTAAATTTTTAATATTATCATAATTTATATCTTCTGGTATTCTTTTATATTCAAGTTTTAACATATTTTCTGCATTTTTTTCTGTTTTTTTAATATATCCTTCATATTTTATTATTATTTCTACTTGTTCTAACACTTCTTTAGAATAAGTTTTATCTAATGAACTTTCTATATTAAATATACTTGATTCTGGATGTTTTAAATATTGATATAAAGTTTCTTTATTTATTTTTATATTATGTGATTTTTTTAATAATTCTTCTATATTGTTCTTTTTTTCTATAAAGTTGTTGTATCTTTCTTTTTTTATTAAACCTATATTATAACCATATTCTGTTAATCTTAAATCAGCGTTATCATGTCTAAGTAATAATCTATATTCTGCTCTAGAAGTAAGTAATCTATATGGTTCATGTGTTCCTTTAGTTATCAAATCATCTATTAAAACACCAATATATGCTTCATTTCTTTTTAATATTAATGGTTCTTTATTATTTAATTTATTTGATGCATTTATTCCAGCGATTAAACCTTGACATGCTGCTTCTTCATACCCACTTGTTCCATTTATTTGACCTGCAGTAAATAAATTTTCAATTAATTTTGTTTCTAAACTATTTTTTAATTGGGTAGGATTTATTGCATCGTACTCTATTGCATATGCATACTTATTTATTATTGCATTTTCTAATCCTGGTAAAGAATGCACTAGTTTTTCTTGTATATCTTTTGGCATACTTGTAGAAAATCCTTGTAAATATATATCATCTAAATATAAACTTTCTGGTTCTAAAAATATTTGATGAGTTTCTTTATCTTGAAATCTTACTATTTTGTCTTCTATAGATGGGCAATATCTGGGACCTACTCCTAATATATCTTCTATAGCACCATACATAGAGGATTTTTCTAAGTTATCTAATATTATTTGTTTTGTTTCTTTAGTTGTATGTATTAAATGACATGGTACTTGATTATTTACATCGTAATACACTTTATTATCAAAACTAAATGTATATGGTTCCATAGATCCTAATTCTTCTTTTGTTTTAGAAAAATCTATAGATGATTTTTTTATTCTCTGAGGTGTTCCTGTTTTTAGTCTTAATATTTCAAAACCTAACTTTTTTAAATTATCGCTTAAAAATAATGAAGGTTTTTCGTCCATTGGACCGCTTCTAGTTCTAGTAGAACCAATTAATATATCGCTTTTTAAGTATGTTCCAGTAGTTAAAATTACTATATTAGATTTTATTTGTTTATTATTTTCTAATATTATTCCTTTTATTATATTATTTTCTATAATTAAATCTTCTACCATTGATTCTAATAAATCTAAGTTTTCTTGTTCTTTTAATCTTTTTAACATTTCTTTTGGATAAGTTAATTTATCTGCTTGACTTCTTAAACTTCTAACTGCAGGACCTTTTCCAGTATTTAACATTTTCATTTGTATTAATGTTTTATCTGCTACTTTGCCCATTTCTCCACCCATAGCATCTATTTCTCTTACTACTATACCTTTAGCAGATCCTCCTATAGAAGGATTACAAGGCATTTGTGCTACGGTATTAAAATTACTTGTTACTAATAGAGTTTTATGTGATAAACGCGAAGTAGCAAAAGCTGCTTCGCATCCTGCGTGTCCACCACCAACAACAATTACATCATAATCCATAAAATCACCTGTTTTCCAAAGTTAGATTATAATAAATATTTAAAAAATTAACAACTATTATTAAAAAGTCTTTATTGGGACGATTAATTGTATTAAATTATCATCTTCTGGAGATTTTAATATTATTGGTTTTATTTCACCACTTAATAATATTAATGCTTTATCTCCTTTTATTGTTTTTAATGCTTCCATCATATATTTTGATGAATAAGATATTTCAATATTTGTATCATTATTTTTTTCTATATTTATTTTTTCTTCTATTTTTCCTATTTCTTGAGAATTAGAACTTATTATTAATTCTTTTCCTTTTAATTCCATTTTTATTATATTTTTTTCTTTTTCACTTGTTAAAAGAGATGCTCTATCTATAGAATTATATAATTCATCAGTATTTACTGTAATATTAACTACAGATTCTGGTTTAATTAATTTAGATGTATCTGGATATGTACCATTTAATAATCTAGATTGAAATAATATATTATCAAATTTAAATAATACATTATTAGAAAATATATGAAGCTCTATTTTTTCAGATTCATCATTTACTATCTTTGATAATTCTATTAAATTTCTACTAGGAATTACTATGTTTATTTCCTCATTTATTTTTTCTTCTATTTGTATAGTTTTTTTAGCAAGTCTATATGAATCTGTTGCTATAAACTCCATTTTATTATTATTTATTTTTACATTTATTCCTGTTAATATAGGACGAGATTCTTGGTTAGAAGTTGCAAATGATGTTTGATTTATTAAATTTTTTAATACATTTTTATCTATTTTAATAGGTTTTTCTATTAATTCTAATGTTTTATCTGGAAATTCTTCGGGATTCATTCCATTTAAATTATATTCTCCATTATGCGTATTTATAGTTAAATTAAGTCCATCTGTTACTATTTCTATAGTATCACTAGGTATTTTTCTTATTAATTCTAAAAAATATCTTCCTAATATTACTATACTTCCTTTATTAGTAATTTTATCTATATATTTTTTATCTATAAAACTTCTTATAGTTATTTCATTATCACTACAAGTTAATGATAAACCATTATTATCTAAATCTAATTTAATACCTCCTAAGATAGGTATTATATTTTTAGATGAGATAGCTTTCGATACATTATTTAAATTTTCTAAAAATATTTCTTTTTTAATTATAAAATTCATATTATATTCCTCTTTCTTTTAATTTATTTTTATTATTACAGTGGATTGTGTTGATAACTTAGCAAGTGCTTTAATTTTACCATTTTTTAATAAAATTATAAACATTATTTAAGTTTCTTTTTCAACAAGTCTATTGTATTTTTAAATTCTTTATTATTTTTAATTTCAAGTTCTATTTTATTACAAGCATGTATTACAGTAGTATGATCTCTTCCTCCAAATTCTATTCCAATTCTAGGAAAACTTTCATCTGTAAGCTGTCTAGAGAGATACATAGCAATTTGTCTTGGTAGTGCAACTTTGTTATTTCTCTTTTTAGAATTCATATCTTCAACAGTTATTTGATAATAATCACACACTATTTTTTGAATTTTTTGAATATTATTTTTAATATAAGAACCAGAATTTAAGTAATCATTCAAAGCTTCTTTAGCAATATCAATATCTATATCATCTTTATTAAACATTGCTGTATATGCAAATAATCTATTTAAGGCACCTTCCAATTTTCTTACATCTGCTGCACAGTTATTAGCAATAAAAACTAATACATCTTCTTTAATAGGTATAGCAATATCATGAGCAGATAATTTTTTCTTAAGTATTTCTATTCTAAGTTCATAATCTGGTGGGAATATATTTACCGCTAATCCCCAATTAAATCTAGTTCTTAAACGTTCTTCTAATAATTTTAAATCATCTGGAGATCTATCTGATGATATTATTATTTGTTTTCCTTCTTGATGTAACTCATTAAAAGTATGGAAAAATTCTGTTTGAGTTTCTGTAGCACCGGCAAGAAATTGAATGTCATCTATTATAAGTATGTCTATATTTCTATATTTATCTTTAAAAGATTCTACGAATTCAATATTATTTTCATCGTTTTTTCTTTTATTTATTGCAACAAAATCAGATTTAAATTTATCACTAGTTATATATAAAACTTTTTTATTAGTATTTTCTACAATATAATTACCTATTGCTTGCATTAAATGAGTTTTTCCAAGACCACTACTTCCATATAAAAATAAAGGATTATATGCCTTACCAGGACGCTCTGCTACTGCGAATGCTGCTGTAAAGGCCATTCTATTTGTTTCTCCAATTACAAATGTATCAAAAGTATAATTAGGATTCAAATTAGCGTGTACAGGGTTATTAAAAGGAACACCCTCATCTATTATTTTAACCTTCTCCTTGTCAATTTCTTCTTCTAATAAAAAATTAAATTCAAAATTCGTACCCGTTAAGGAATTAATAGTTTCCTTTAACAAATCTCCATAATTTTCTTGAATATTCTTTTTATGTATATTCATAGGAACAATAATATATATTTTTTTATTTTCTACTTTATGTAGTTTAGTATCATTAAACCAAGTTTCATAAGATATAGGAGAAACTTTATCTTTTATTAAATTCAAAAAATTTTCCCATAATTTTATTTCATCCATAAATTCCTCCTAAAATATCTAATTCAATAATATTGTAAATCATTTCACCCAAAAATTAAACACCAAAATATCAAATAACACATTAATAACAAGTTATTAACATACTTATCCACAACTCACATCTATATAAACAATAATTATATTCAAGTTATCCACAAATTTGATAAAAAATAACAATCAACAAGCATAATTTTTAATTAACAATACTGTGGATATGTTAATAATAAAAATAATTGACTTTTATAGTCATAACCTTTATAATTATAATGTTTTAAAGACAGGAGGAATATTATGAAAAGAACATATCAACCAAATAAATCTAAAGCTAAAAAAATACACGGATTTTTTGCTAGAAAAGAATCTGGTACAGGTATTGTTAATGCTAGAAGAAAAAAAGGAAGAAAGAAATTAACTAAATAAAATACCACAGCTGAGGTGGTTTTTTGTTATGTGGTAATCAATATGAAAAAAATTAATATAGTTAAGTCTAATGAAGATTTTAACGACATAATAAAAAACGGTAAAGTATTAAAAAATAAGTACTATGTAATATATTACATAGATAATAGACAAGATAAATATAAAGTTGGAATAGCAATACCAAAAAAAATAGGTAAAGCTGTAATAAGAAATAAATTAAAACGTCAAATAAAGAGTATATTAGATAACAATAAAGAAAAATTAAAAAAGATAGATTATATAATAATAGTGAGAAGTCAAATATTAGAAATAGATTATAAACAAAAAGAAAAAGAACTTGTTACTTTATTAAATAATCTTTAGAAGGATATATATGAAAAAGAAAACAATAATATTAATTTTATTATTTATGCTAGTACTAACGGGATGTTCAAAAACTTTAGTTGATAAAGATAAGAAACCAATAAAATACGAAGCAGTAAATATATGCGAAGATTGTGAAAAAATCTGTGTAGATGAGAACGCTGAAAACTGTATAGATAATTGCAAAAAAGAATGTGATTCTGCAAAGAAAAATGAAACAGGACAAACACTTACTGAAAATATTCTTTGTAAACCTACAAATAAAGAAGTAGTAAAAATATATGAAAAAAACAATGTAAATATAAATAAATTACCAGATTGTAATAAATATAAACTGTCAGACAGTAAATATGAAGGTTTATGGGATACAGTATTTGTTAAACCACTTGCTTGGTTAATATTAAAATTAGGAACATTAGTTAATAATTATGGTCTATCTTTAATAGTTATAAGCATACTTATAAGATTGGTATTAATGCCTGTAACAAAAAATACTGCATTGCAATCAGAAAATATAAAAAAAGCACAACCAGAAATAAAGAAAATAGAAAAGAAATACGAAGGAAAAACAGATCAGGAATCTGTAATGAAAAAGAGCCAAGAAACTATGTTACTTTATAAAAAATACAATATAAATCCAATGTCTAGTTGTTTATTCGCACTAATTCAAATACCTTTGTTATTCTCATTTATAGAAGCAATAAATAGAACACCAGCAATATTTGAAGGAAGATTTTTAGGATTTAACCTAGGAATGACTCCATCTATCGCACTTCAAAAAGGCTTTTGGTGGTATCTAATAATAGTTATAATACTTGCTATAATAACTTATTTATCATTCAAATTAAACAAGGGTGCATCATCAACTTTAGAAAATCAAAAACAAATGAATATAATGAACACAGTATTTATAGTCATGATAGTATTTATGTCATTTACGATGACAACTGCAATAAGTTTGTACTGGATAGCATCTAATATATTTACTATAGTACAAAACGTAGCAGTTATGAAAAGAGG
>CAZJQU010000002.1:0-32911 GCA_964548645.1 uncultured Muribaculaceae bacterium | reverse complement strand
GGATAGCATCTAATATATTTACTATAGTACAAAACGTAGCAGTTATGAAAAGAGGTTAATATGATAAAAACTTATGAATATGTAGAAAAAAACTTAGATTTGGCAAAAGAAAAAATGTTTTATGAATTAAGTGTTTCAGAAAAAGACGTATTTTTCAAAGATACAGAAGAAACATCTGGTTTATTTAAATCAAAAAAAACTAAACTAACTGCAGTATTAAAAGATGACATGATAGACTATGTAAAAGAACTGGTTCTCGAAATAACCTCAAAAATGGGAATAGATGCAAATATTGAGGCAAAAAAGAGAGATGATCATTTAAAATTTACTTTATTTTCAGATAAAAACTCAATTTTAATTGGTAGAAACGGACAAACACTAGATTCAATTCAGATAATAGTAAGGAGTTCTATTCAAAACAATACAGGATTTAAAGTAAATATTATAATAGATGTTGAGGATTATAGAGAAAAACAAAAAAGAAACTTAGAAAGAAATATAAAAAGAATAGCATTCGATGTAAAAAAATCTGGAGTTGAAGTAACACTTGATCCAATGAACTCATACGAAAGAAGATTAGTTCACAGCATATGTTCAGAGATTGGTGGAATTACTACAGAATCTGTGGGTGAAGAACCAAATAGATGTATAACAATAAAGAAAAAATAGAGTTAATACTCTTTTTTTAATGTTATAATGTTATTGGGTGATTTTATGTACGACACAATCGCAGGAATATCTACAGCTTTGGGAATCGGAGCAATATCTATAATAAGAATAAGCGGTAAAGAAGCAATAGAGATAGTAAATAAAATATTTAGTAAAGATTTGACTAATATAGAAAGTCATACTATTAATTATGGTTTTATAAAAGAAAAAAACACAATAATAGACGAAGTTTTAGTAAGTTTGATGAGAGCGCCTAAAACCTTCACAAAAGAAGATATTATTGAGATTAATTGTCATGGCGGGATAACAACTACAAATAAAATATTAGAATTATTAATAGAAAATGGAGCAAGACTTGCTGAACCAGGAGAATTCACAAAAAGGGCATTTTTAAATGGAAGAATAGATTTAATCGAAGCAGAATCAATTATGGAATTAATTAATTCAAAAACAGAATCAGCTAGAAAACTAGCAATTAACGGAATTAAAGGTAATATTTCAACTATGATTGAAAACTTAAGAAGTAAACTATCAAAAATATTATCTAATATAGAAGCAAATATAGACTATCCTGAATACGAAGACATATTAGTAATAACAAAAGAAATGATAGATAAAGAAATAAAGGTTATAGAAGAAGAAATAGTTAAAATAATAAAAGAAAGCGAAAATGGAAAAATAATAAAAAACGGAATAAACACTGTTATTTTAGGAAAACCAAACGTTGGAAAAAGCAGTTTATTAAATAAATTAATAGATGAAGATAAAGCAATAGTTACCGATATCGCTGGAACTACTAGAGATATAGTAGAAGGAACAATTTCAATAAACTCTATACTATTTAATATAACGGATACTGCCGGAATACGAGACACAAAAGATATAATAGAAAAAATTGGTGTGGATAAATCTTTGAATTTGATAGATGAATCAGACCTTATAATATTAGTTTTAAATAATAATGAAATTTTAGAAAAAGAAGATATAGAACTATTAGAGAGAACAAAAGATAAAAACAGAATAATCGTAATAAATAAAATGGACTTAGAACAAAAGATAGATAAGACAATGCTATCCGGAGATATTGTAGAAATAAGTGCTTTAAATAATGATATAACAAATTTAAAAGATAAAATTATAGATAAATTTAATATAAATGAAATAAATAAAAAAGATCCGAATTATCTCTTTAATACTAGACAAATCAGCACATTAAAGAAAACAATAGTTAATATAGAAGATATAAAGATAGGTTTAAAAGAAGAATTACCAGTAGATATATTAGAAATAGACTTAAAACAAATTTGGGAACTATTAGGAGACGTTATTGGAAAAAACTACAAAGAAGAACTAATTGACGAAATATTCAGTAATTTCTGTTTAGGAAAATAAGATGAAACTAAACAAATTAGAATTAAAAAACTTTAGAAATTATGAGGATTTAAAACTACAATTTTCTCCCAATATAAATATATTTTATGGAGATAATGCGGTAGGAAAAACAAATATATTAGAAAGTATATATGTTTTGGCTATAACTAAGTCTCATAGAATAAACATAGATAAACATTTAATAAAAGAAGGTTTACAAGCAACTAAGATAAAAGGCGAATTAGAATTACAAAAAGAAACAAAAAAATTTGAAATATTAATAAATACAAAGGGAAAAAGTGTAAAAATAAACGATATTATAATAAAGAAAATAAGTCATTACATTTCAAACTTCAACGTAATAATGTTTTTTCCCAGCGATTTAGATTTAATAAAAGGAAATCCCTCATCTAGAAGAAAGTTCTTAAATATAGAAATCGCACAAATAGATAATAAATACTTATCAATATTAAATGAATATAACTTATTAGTAAAAAATAGAAATGAATACATAAAAAACAAGAAAATGGAAGAACTTGATTTGACCTATCTTTCTATCATAAATGAACAAATTTCAAAAAAAGGGACCGAAATTTACAAAAAAAGAATTGATTTTATAGAAAAACTCAATCAAAAAACAAAAAAAATATATAAAACTATATTCGAAGAAGGAAATTTGGATATAGAATACAAAACAAATATAGATATAACTAATTTAAAAAACGAAGATGAAATAAGAGAGATTCTATTTAAAAAATTAACATCCAATATAAAAAGAGATTTATTTTTAGGAATGACAGTAAACGGTCCACACAGAGATGACCTAATATTTTATCTAAATAAAAATGATATTAGAAATCATGCCTCTCAAGGACAACAAAGAATAATCATGGTGTGTTTAAAACTAGCAGAAATCGAAATATTCAAAGAAATAACCGGAGAATATCCAGTTTTACTATTAGATGATATATTTAGCGAACTCGATGAAAAAAAACAAAACAATATAATAAAATATATAAAAAATGACATTCAAACCTTCATAACTACAACAGATTTAAATAGTTTAGACGATAAATTACTAAAGGATTCAAAAATATTTAATGTAAAAAACAAAAAAGTAACCGAAAAATAACGTTTTTTCAATTTAAGTGTGTAAAACGCCTCGTTTTGTGGTATAATTATAATGTAAGTATCAACCTACACAATAATTATTAAAAACAAAATTCAAGCGTTTTTTTGTTTTGAAGGGAGAAACAATGGAAAAAGATTCAACATTACATTACGATTCTTCAGATATTCAAGTTTTAGAAGGATTAGATGCAGTAAGAAAACGACCAGGTATGTATATAGGTACAACTGGTTCAAAAGGGTTACATCATTTAGTATGGGAAATAGTTGATAATGCAGTTGATGAGGCTTTAGCTGGATACTGCGATGATATAGAGATAACTATAGAAAAAAATAATGCAATAACAATAAAAGATGATGGAAGAGGAATTCCTGTAGACATACATCCAAAAACTGGACTTTCTACAGTAGAAACTGTATATACAGTATTACATGCTGGGGGTAAATTTGGTGGAGGCGGGTATAAAGTATCTGGTGGTCTTCACGGAGTCGGAGCATCTGTAGTAAATGCACTTAGTGTATATTTAGAGGTAACCGTTTATAAAAATGGAAAAATATATTTCCAACGTTTTAAAAATGGTGGAAAATCAGAAGAGACACTAAAAATAATTGGAGAATGCGATATAGAGAGAACTGGAACCACAGTGACTTTCAAACCAGATCCTACAATTTTTGAAGAAACTATAGAATTTGATTATGATTCTTTGAGATCTAGAACTAGAGAACTTGCATTTTTAAATAAGGGATTGAGATTTATTTTAACAGACGATAGAGAAGCAGAAAAAAAAGAAACATTTGTATATGAAGGCGGAATTAAAGAATACATTGAACTATTAAATAAAAACAAAACTCCAGTAAACAAAGAAATTGTTTATTTTGAGGGAGAAGAAGACAATATAAAATTAGAAATAGCACTTCAATACACAGACTCTTATACAGAGAGTATATATTCGTTCGTAAACAATATAAATACATACGAAGGTGGAACTCACGACGAAGGTGTAAAAAGAGCTTTGACAAGAGTAATAAATAACTATGGAAAGAGCTCTGGAATATTAAAACAAAACGATGAAGGATTAACCGGAGAAGATGTTAGAGAAGGAATTACTATGATAATTTCTGTTAAACATCAAAATCCTCAATTTGAAGGACAAACAAAAACAAAACTAGGTAATATAGAAGTTAGAAAAATATCAGACAGCATTTTTTCATCAGGATTGGAAAGATATTTATTAGAAAACCCAGATGAAGCAAGAAAAATATTAGATAAAACTCTAACCGCAGCAAGAGCTAGAGCGGCTGCTAAAAAAGCAAGAGAACTAACTAGAAGAAAAGGTCTTTTAGATATATCAAATCAATGGGAAAAATTAACAGATTGTTCTAGCAAAGACCCAACAATATCAGAAATTTTTATCGTAGAAGGACGAAGCGCAGAAGGACCAGCAAAACAAGGTAGAGATTCAAAAACTCAAGCAGTAATTCCAATAAGAGGAAAAATTTTAAACGTAGAAAAAGCAAGATTAGATAGAATATTAGGAAATGAAGAAATAAGAAACCTAATAACAGCATTTGGAACCGGCATTGGAGAAGAGTTCGACTACAATAAATTGAGATATCACAAAATAATAATAATGACCGATGCCGATGTAGACGGTTCTCACATAAGAACGCTTTTATTGACATTCCTTTATAGGTATTTTAGACCTTTGGTTGAAAAGGGTCATGTTTATGCTGCGCAACCACCACTATTTAGGGTATCTCATGGAAAAACTCAAAAATATGTTTTAAATGAAAAAGCAAAAGATGCCTATATAGCAACACTTCCAGAAAACACAAAAACAGAAATAGTTAGAATGAAAGGTCTTGGAGAAATGGACGCTATAGAGTTGAGAGAAACAACTATGAGTTTAGAAACCAGAACATTAATAAGATTAACGGTAGATGATGCGATATTAGCGGATGAAACATTCCAAATATTGATGGGAGAAGAAGTAGAACCGCGTAGACAATTCATAGAAGAAAATGCACTAAAAGTAAGAAACTTAGACGTATAAGGAGGGTATTATGGAAGAAAAAATAATAGATAAAATTGAAGATATTAACTTATCAACTGAAATAAAAAACTCTTTTTTAGACTATTCGATGAGTGTAATAGTATCTAGAGCAATACCTGACGTTAGAGATGGACTAAAACCCGTACATAGAAGAATACTATATACTATGTTTGAAGAAGGAATGACACCAGAAAAGAAGCATCAAAAAAGTGCAAATGCGGTTGGTGCAGTTATGGGACATTATCACCCACATGGAGATTCTGCGATATATGATTCAATGGCAAGGATGGCACAAGACTTTACTTATAGACATACATTAATAGATGGACACGGAAACTTTGGATCTGGAGATGGAGATAGTCCAGCGGCTTCTCGTTATACAGAGGCAAGATTATCAAAGATTTCTATGGAATTATTAAGAGATATAAATAAAAATACAGTAGATTTTTCTGATAATTACGATGGACAAAGAAGAGAACCAAATATACTACCATCTAGATTTCCAAATATATTAGTTAATGGAAACATGGGTATAGCAGTAGGTATGGCAACGAATATACCACCGCACAACTTAGGAGAAGTAATAGATGCTTGTATTCAATATATAGATAATCCTGATATTTCAGTGCTTGAACTTATGCAATTTATAAAAGGACCAGACTTTCCTACATACGGTTATATATTAGGAAATAGTGGAATAAAAAAAGCATATGAAACAGGAAAAGGAATTATAGTATTAAGAGGAAAAGCTGAAATAATAGAAGAAGAGGGCAAAAAAAGCAGAATTTTAATAACAGAGGTACCATATCAAGTAAGTAAAACTAACGATTTAACGAAGAAAATTGGAGAGTTAATAAGAAACAAACAATTAGATGGCATTAGTGACTTACATGATGAATCATCATTAGAAGGTATAAAGTTAAATATAGAAATAAAAAAAGAAGCAAATGCAAATGTTGTATTAAACAATCTATATAAACATACTCCCCTTCAAATATCTTATGGAATAAATCTACTTATGCTAGTAGACGGTAGACCAAAAACTCTAGGTTTAAAAGATATATATAGACATTATGTCGATTATCAAAAAACAATCATAATTAGAAGAACTCAATTTGATTTAGAAAAAGCAAAAGCAAGAGAACATATATTAGAAGGTTTAAAAATTGCTTTAGATAATATAGATGAAATTATTAAAATTCTAAAAACATCAAAAGATGATCAAAAAGCAAAAGAAGAACTCAAAAACAGATTTTCATTAAGCGATCTTCAATCAGAAGCAATATTAGAAATGAAACTAAGAAGATTAACGGGACTTGAGAGAGGTAAAATAGAAGATGAACTAGCAAATATCTTAAATTTGATCAGACAATTAGAAGAAATCTTGTCAGATCCTCAAAAAGTACTAGAAATAATTAAAACAGAGATGTTAGAAATAAAGGAAAAGTACGCTAACGAAAGAAGAACAAAAATAGATATGTCTTCAATAGAACACATAGATGATGAAGAATTAATACCTCAAGAAGAAATAATAATAACATTAACAAATAAAGGATATATTAAAAGGTTACCGCTTGATACATACAAAACTCAAAATAGGGGCGGAACTGGTGTAAAAGGAATGACTACAAATGAAGAAGACTTCGCCGAAAACCTATTAATGTTAAATACACATGACTTTCTGATGCTTTTCTCAGATAAAGGGTTAATCTATAGAATAAAAGGTTATGAAGTGCCAGAATTTAGCAGGCAATCAAAAGGTTTACCAATTGTAAACTTGCTACCATTAGAAAAAGATGAAAGAATAACATCAATTCTAAAGGTTTCAAAAGATGAAGAAAACAAATGTTTACTATTTGCAACCCAACAAGGCCTTGTTAAGAGATGTAAGGTGGAAGAATTCCAAAACATAAGGAAAACTGGAAAGATAGCTATAAAATTAAAAGAGGACGATAAGTTAATTGCTGTTAGAAAGACAAATGGCCATTCTGAGGTAGTCATGGCATCCTCAACTGGAAAGATGGTAAGATTCAACGAAGAAGAAGTTAGAATAATGGGAAGAACGGCAACTGGCGTTAGAGGAATAAATCTAGATTCAGGAGCTCTGTGTATTGATGCAAATATTGTAGATGCCAACAGCAAAGTTTTAGTTGTAAGTGAAAACGGTTATGGAAAAAGGACTGTAATAGAGGAATATAGAACAACAAAAAGAGGAAGCAAAGGTGTTAAAACTCTAAACACAACAGATAAAACAGGAAAAATAGTTGCATTCAAAATTGTAGAAGAAGACGAAGATCTAATTATAATAACAGATAGTGGAATGGTAATTAGAATTCCAATAAATCAAATATCAACCATGAGTAGGGTTACTCAAGGAGTAAGACTTATAAATGTAAAAGATAATCAAAAAGTAACTGCAGTATTTAATATAAAAGAATGATGTTCCACGTGGAACATCTTTTCTTTAAATTATTTCCCGGGAAATAATTTGTTGATCAACAGAACAGATATGCTTATAAAATAATTGTTATTCATAAATAATAAATTCTCCTTGCCTTTCATGTTTCACGTGAAACATGAACCAGCAAAAAAAAGAACAAACAATTTATTCAAATATAAAATAGAAGCAACTCTTTAATTAAACAAAAAAACAATGTTCCACGTGGAACATAACTCATTAAATTATTTCCCGGGAAATAATTTCTTAATTAAATATGATAAAATAACCTATAGACAATAGTCGATTATAAAAAGGTCACATATAATTTTTAATGTTTCACGTGAAACATTAGTGCGCGATTCTAATTGCATATAATAAATAAGCAAAAAACTCAGACATACATTGAATACCATTAATTGATCAACAACATTTCGATGTTCCACGTGGAACATAGCTTATCAAATTATTTCCCGGGAAATAATTTATGTATGAAAATCGATGTGAAACAAACAACTCCTTATTATGGCTCAGACTTTATTTGTTTCATCTAATGTATGTTTCACGTGAAACATTGTAAGAGGTGTTGTCTTAAATTTATTGATATTTTTGTGGTTATAAACTATACTTAATAAGACGTAACGAGTCTGTTGATAATCGGTCAGGACCGAAAGGTAGCAGCCAATCAAATTTGATTCGTGTACGTCGTTTTTTATGTTTAAGTAGTGTAAAATATGAATTATTAAAGTTGTGCTATGTTCCACGTGGAACATTGGAGGTGAAATGGAAAAATATATGTTAGAGACCTTAAAAGAAGCTAATAAAGCTTTTAAAAAAGGTGAAACTCCGATTGGTGCTATCGTGGTTTGTGATGATAAAATAGTGGCAAGAGCCCATAATCTAAAAGAAAGTAAAAACAACCCTTTTGCACATGCCGAAATAATTGCAATAAAAAAAGCCTGTAAAAAAATAGGGGACTGGAGGCTTAACGACTGTTTACTATTTGTAAACTTAGAGCCTTGTATAATGTGCATGGGACTTATCGCAGAAACTAGAATAAAAAAGGTATATTGTTCTACTAGAAATAATAAATATAAGCATAGCTTAGATGTAATAGTTGCAAATAGCAAAATAGATATTGAATACGGTATTTTTGAAGAGAAATCTAAAAAAATATTGAAAGATTTTTTTGAAATTCAAAGAAAAAAATAATATGTTTGAATGATATTTTGAACACATAACATGTTATAATTAAAGTATACTTATGGAGGCAAAATGCAATACAAAGCTTTATACAGAAAATATAGACCAATTGACTTTGAAGATGTAATAGGGCAAGGTCCAATAATACAAACCCTAACTAATTCTATAAAAGATAGTAAAATTGGTCACGCATATTTGTTTACTGGAACGAGAGGAACAGGAAAAACCACAGTCGCAAAGATTTTTGCGAAGACTGTTAATTGTGAAGACTTAAAAGAGGGTGTTTCTTGTGGAAAATGTCGTGTTTGTGAAATAAAAAACATAGATGAAAATCCCGATATAATAGAGATTGATGCAGCATCAAATAACGGTGTAGATGAAATAAGAGAAATAAAAAACAAAGCAACATTAGTTCCCGTTTTTTGTAAATATAAAGTATATATAATCGATGAAGTACATATGTTGTCTATTGGGGCATTTAATGCTTTATTAAAAACATTAGAAGAACCCCCACTTCATTCAATATTTATTTTAGCGACCACAGAACCACAAAAAATTCCGGTAACAATAATATCTAGGTGTCAAAGATTCGATTTTAAAAAAATCCCGGTATTAGAGATTCAAAAAAGAATGAAAACTATTGCTAAAAGAGAAAAAATAGAAATAGACGATGCTTGCTTGTTAGAAATTTCTAAAATTTCTGATGGTTCACTGAGAGATGCTATTGGTTTGTTAGATCAAACAAACGCATTTTCAAATGGCAATATAACCATTGAGGCATTATATGAACTGACTGGGAGTTTAGAAAGTCCAAAGCTATTTGATTTATTGGAAAAGATTTTTTCAAATGATATAAACACATTAATTGAACTATCTGAGGACTTATACGATAAAGGAAAAAACTTTGAAAGAATAACAGAATCTATAATTGATGTGTTAGTAAATTTATTAATATTCAAAAAAGCAAAAAAATATTTTGATAAAAAAGAACTATATTATAAAGAAGAATTAAAAAACATAGATAAACTTGTTGGAATAGATAGATTAACAGAGATAATAAAAGAGTTTAATGATTTGCTAGAAAATATAAAAAGATCTTCTAATCCAAATATACTTTTTCAACTATCTTTATTTAGATTAACAAACACAGAAACAGATGTCAAAACAGAAAAAATTACCACAAAAATTGAGGAAAAAACCGATATAGAAAATGTTATTGTAGATAAAAAAGAGGAAGATAAAACAGAAAAGAAGATTGTAGAAGAACCAAAAGAACTTCCAAACTTGGAATATTCATATATGCTAAAAGAAGCTTTAATAAACAACACAATCGCTCTAGCTAACACTAAATCCAAAAAAGAAGTAAAAGAAGCTTTTCAAAGGTTAGGAGAATATCTTGCAACATCAAAAAATAAGGCAATCG
The DNA here is from genome assembly GCA_964548645.1 of uncultured Muribaculaceae bacterium. Classification (GTDB taxonomy): domain Bacteria; phylum Bacillota_I; class Bacilli_A; order RF39; family UBA660; genus JAAYGD01. The sequence continues at coordinate 22,626 of CAZJQU010000002.1, read as the reverse complement.
CAACACTTCTTATGGACTGTAATATAAATGCGGCTAGCGAAGATAGAGTGCTGTTAACATATAAGTACGATAGTTTAGTTTATGAACACGATAAAAATAAGACAAAAGTAGAAAAAATATTAAAAGATTTATTGAATAAAAAGTATAAGGTTGTTGCCATAAGCGAGGAAAAATGGAAAGAACTTAGACCAAAATATGTAGAACTTAAAGAAAAAAATAAAAAAATAGAATTAATGGAAGAAATTGAAGATGAAACCATATCCTGTAAAATAGAAACTACAACCAGTGAGTTAGATAATACATTAGAGGATTTCGGATTCGATATAATTGAAATGGAGGAATAATTATGAATATGCAAGCGATGATGCAACAAGCGCAAAAGATGCAAAGAGAAATTTCAAAAGCAAAAGAAGAAGTAGAGGCAAAAGTGTTTACTAGTACAAAATCTTTCGTAGAAGTTAGTGTAAATGGAAAAAAAGAGGTACAGACAATTAAAATAAATAGTGAGACTTTAGAAAAGGAAGATATAGAAATGTTAGAAGATTTAATTTTAGTTTCATTAAACGATGCCTTAAAACAAGTTGATAAAGAATTAGAATCAAAATTAGGAAAATATAATTTAGGATCTATTGGTTTTTAAAATGAACTATCCAGAAAGTTTAAAAAATCTAATAGAAAGTTTTAAAGTGTTACCAGGAATTGGAGAAAAGACCGCTGAAAGGTTAGCGTTTTCTGTTTTATCACTAGATGAAGAGTTAATTGATAAATTTTCAACTTCATTAAAAGAAGTAAAAACAAAAATTAAAAAATGTAAAATATGTAATAATTTAACAGAAGATGAAGAATGTTATATATGCAAGGATAAATCCAGAGACGATGAAACAATATGTATAGTTGAGGATGCTAAAAATCTTATCTTATTTGAAAAAACAGGCAATTATAGAGGGAAATATCATGTATTAGATGGATTAATCTCACCTTTAAACGGCATAAATCCAGAAGATATAAATATAAACTCACTTATTGCTAGGACCAAAAAAGATTCTTTAAGAGAAGTTATTATCGCGGTTAAACCAACCATAGAGGGTGAAACCACCGCACTATATATACTTAAACTATTAAAAGGAACAAACATAATTGTATCTAAAATTGCCCATGGAGTCCCTCTTGGAACAGATATGGAGTATTTGGATTCATTAACTTTAGAGATGGCTATGACCGATAGAAAAAAAATCTCAGAATAGGAAAAATATGAAAAATAAATATGATGAAATAGATAACAAACTAAATAATTTATTAACGCATCTTTCTCATGCATATTTATTTGTAATAAACGATAACCTAGACTCAAAAACAATAATAGACAAATTTATAAAGAGCATTTTAACAAAGGATGAAGATAAGGAAACTGCAAAACTAATAATAAAAGCAGTAGATAATAATACATTTAGTGAGATAAAAGAAATAAAACCAGATGGTATGTGGATAAAAAAAGAACAAATGACTTCTTTAAAGGATGAATTTAAAACAAAAGTATTAAATTCTAAGAAAAGAATATATATAATAAATGAAGCAGACAAGTTAAACCCCTCATCGTCAAATAGCATATTAAAATTTTTGGAAGAACCAGAAGAGGATATTATTGCAATACTTACAACAAACAACTTAGGAGGCGTTTTAAACACTGTTGTATCGAGATGCCAAGTAATAAATTTGCCTAAAACAGACACAGAAGATTTAAATTTAGAAGAAAAATTATATTTTTTATTCAAAAATACAGTAACAAAAGAAGATTATATTAAAAATGATTATGGTAAAGAATTCATAACAAATGCTATAAATTTTGTTTCAAATTTGGAAGAACAAAAAGCTAAAATGATCTGTTTTTCAAAAGAATATTTTCACAATATATTTAAAAAGAGAGAAGATATTGAAATTGTTTTTCAAATTATGTTACTTATGTACAAGGATACTTTTAGCTATAAAAACACAAAATCAACTCAATATTTTGGAAGTTTTGAAGAAGAATTGTCAAAAATAGATAAAAACAACTCTAACAACTCACTAATAAACAAAATAAATATATTGATACAAAAAAAAGATTTGATAAAAAACAATATTAGTGTTAATCTACTAATTGATTCATTAATATTTGAATTTGAAGGAGCAAGCATATGATAGATGTTATAGGAATATCATTCGATGATAATAATAAAATATATTATTTTTCTTCTAATAAATTAGAGTTAAGTAAAAATGTGACAGTTATAGTTGAAACCGAAAGAGGTCTACAATTTGGTAAGGCAGTAACTGATATTACCGAGTTAGATAGTTCTAAAATGGTAAATATATTAAAGCCTGTCATTAGAGTATCGACTAAAGAAGACGAACAAAAACATTTAGAAAACACAAAATTATCAAAAGAAGCAGTGAAGAAGGCTGAAGAATTGATAAAAAACTACAACCTAAACATGTCTGTAGTAAATGCAAACTTTACCTTTGATAGAAATCAATTATTGTTTCATTTTACTTCAGAAGAAAGAGTTGACTTTAGAAGACTTGCAAAAGAACTATCCGTCATATATAAAACAAGAATAGAACTAAGACAAATTGGTGTCAGAGATAAAGCTAAAGAAGTTGGAGGTATTGGAACATGCGGAAGATGTTTATGCTGTTCTACCTTTTTAAAGTCATTCGATAGTCTTTCAATAAATATGGCAAAAACACAAAATCTTGCACTTAATCCGACAAAAATTAATGGTGCATGTGGAAGATTACTTTGTTGTTTAGGCTATGAAAATGATCAATACGAAGAGTGTAGAAAAGGAATGCCAAACATCGGAGAGAAATTAAAAACAAAAGACGGTATAAAAAGAGTAATCGCAGTAGATATATTAAATAGAAAATATAAAACAATAAACGAAAACGATCAAATAGAAGAAACCGTTTTAAATTAAAGAGGTGATAACATGAAACTTATAGTGGGTTTAGGAAATCCTGGATTAATATATAAATCTACAAGACACAATGTGGGTTTTTTAGTTATCGATGAATTTTGTAAAAAAAACAATATAAAATTAAATGATAAAAAGTTCAATGGAATATATGGAATACATAGCATAAATGGAGAAAAAGTTTTAATTTTGAAACCCACAAAATATATGAATTTATCTGGTGAAGTAGTGAGAGATATAATCAATTTCTATAAAATAGATATACAAGATATATTGGTTATTAACGATGATATGGATATAAACCTTGGCAATTACAAATTAAAATTATCTGGAAGTTCTGCTGGACATAATGGGTTAAAAAACATACAAGACAATTTAAATACTGAAAATTATAAAAGATTGAAGATTGGAATATCAAAAAATAGCGAGATAGATAAAAAAGACTATGTTTTAGGAAAGCTATCATTGAGTGATAAGAAGGTATTAAAAGGCGTTTTAAATACAACAAATGATATATTATTTGATTTTTTAACTATAGAATTTGAAAAATTGATGACAAAATACAACAAAAAGCAATAAAAGAGTAGATATGCAATTCTTATATAATAAAATAAATACAACTTTAAAAGAAAATACCTCAGTTATTTGTCAAAATGATGAATTCTTAAGTATATATATAAACGCATTAAAAAAAGATAATATTTTAGTAGTTGCAAACACTTTATATGAAGCAAATAAAATATACGACTCACTATCAAACTACAATCCAGATGTTCTTTTTTTTCCAACAGATGAATTTCTTTCTGAGGAAGTATATGCAACCAGCCCAGAACTAAAAATAACTAGATTAGAAACTTTAAATAAGATAACTTCAGATAATACAAAACATATAGTGATAACAAACTTAATGGGAGCACTTAGATATCTTCCAACAAAAGAAAATTGGAATAAAAGTAAAATAACATTAAAAAAGAATTTAGAAATAGATAAAGATGAATTAATAAGTCATCTATTTGAAATTGGTTACAATGTTGAATCATTTGTTAAAAAAACTGGAGATATTGCAAAGCGTGGTTTTATTTTGGATATATTTCCCTGTCTGCAAGAAAATCCTATTAGAATAGAGTTTTTTGGAGATGAAATAGAATCAATTAGAATTTTTGATATAGAAACACAACTATCAACAAAAGAAATTGAAGAAATACAAATTTTTCCAATGAGCGAGTTTATAAGCAAAAAAGAAAATATAACGAGAAAACAAAAGTACTTAAACTATTATGAAAAAACAAATTCAATACTAGATTATTTAAAAGATCCCATCTTAATATATAAAGATATAAATCAAATAAAGGCTTCATATATTAAACTAAGAGAAGATTTATTTGAATATGCAGCTGAAAAAGAAGACCAAATAAAAACCGATTACATGTTCGATCTAAATAACATAATAACTAAAAGAAACATATATGTTGAGAGTTTTGATAGTATTCAAGACACTAAGTATGATGCCGTTATAAACTTAAATATTAAAAATCAAACTAATTACGAAGAGAATATAGACTTATTAAATAAGGACATAGATAGATTTTTAAACCAAGGAAAAACGATAGTAATTGCTCTTTCTTCAAACAAACAAATAACAAATCTAAAAGATGCACTAAAGACGAAATCTATAATAACCGATGAAACAAACATAGTATCAAACAAAGTAAATTTAATAGAAAAAAGAATAAATGATGGGTTTATATACGAAGACTTTGTCATTTTAAGTGAAAAAAACATATTTAAGACTAAAAATATCAAATCAAAATATACAAGCAAATTTAGATATGGTTCAAAAATTAACGATATAAACAAATTAGTAGTTGGAGATTATGTAGTTCATGAAATGCACGGAATAGGAATTTATTCTGGAATAATAACATTAGAAAAATCAGGAGTATTAAAAGACTATATACTTGTTAAATACAAAAACAATGAAAATTTATATATTCCTGTTGAGAAGATAGATTTAATAACCAAATTTCAAGAAGGAGAAGGAGTAAGACCTAACATCAATAGTTTGGGTGGTACAGAATGGCACAAAACAAAACTTAGAGTAAGAAGTAGAATAAAAGATATTGCAGAAAAACTACTAAAGATTTCAGCAGAAAGAAAACTACAAGAAGGTTTTGCATTTGAGGCAGATAATAACGAACAACTAGAGTTTGAAAAAGAATTCATATATGAAGAAACAAAAGATCAGCTCATATCAACAAAAGAGATTAAAGATGATATGGAATCAACTATTCCTATGGATAGATTATTATGTGGAGATGTTGGATACGGAAAAACAGAGGTTGCATTTAGAGCAATATTTAAGGCAGTATCTAACAACAAACAAGTCGCATATCTTTGCCCAACAACCCTTCTTTCAAATCAACAGTATAATAGTGCCCTAGATAGATTTAAAAATTATCCAATATCTATGGCTCTACTAAATAGATTTACTCCTAAAAAGGAGGTAAATAGAGTTTTAGAAGGATTATCAAAAGGGACTATAGATATCGTTTTTGGAACGCACAGATTATTAAGTAATGATATAAAATTTAAGAATTTGGGCCTTTTAGTAATAGATGAAGAACAAAGATTTGGAGTTACGCATAAAGAAAAAATTAAAGAATATAAAGCTAATGTTGATGTTTTAACACTATCTGCAACTCCAATTCCAAGAACTCTTCAAATGGCTATGGTTGGTTTAAGAGGACTCTCTATGATAGAAACTCCGCCTGTAAACAGATATCCCGTTCAAACTTACGTATTAGAAGAAAATCCTTTTATAATTAAAGAAGCAATATACAAAGAACTTTCTAGATATGGTCAAATATATATACTTTTTAATAATGTTGAAAAGATAGAATCAAAAGTAAGAGAAATAGAAAGATTAGTTCCAGATGCCAAAGTGGTTTTTGCACATGGTCAAATGAATAAAACCGAAATTGAATCAATAATGATAGACTTTATAGATAGAAAATACGATGTTTTAGTTTGTACCACTATAATAGAAACCGGAATAGATATTCCAAATGTAAATACCTTAATAGTAATAGATTCAGACAGATTTGGTCTTTCTCAACTTTATCAAATAAGAGGTAGAGTAGGGAGAACCAATAAAATAGCATACGCCTATTTAATGTACGATAAAAAGAAAACTTTAAATGAAATTGCAACAAAAAGATTAAAGACAATAAAAGAATTTACTGAACTTGGAAGTGGTTTATCTATCGCCTTAAGAGATCTATCTATAAGAGGTTCTGGAGATATATTGGGAAGCGAACAATCCGGCTTTATCGATACTGTTGGAATAGAACTTTATACAAGAATGATAAATGAAGAAGTAGAAAAATTAAAAGGGATATATAAAGAAAAACACATAGAAGAACAGACTCCCCTAATAAATATAAATACGCATATAGAAGACGCATACGTTTTAGATGAGGACATAAAAATAGAAATTCACAAAAAAATAAACGAGATAGATAGTTATGAAAAACTAGTTGAAATAAAAGAAGAGTTAGAAGATAGATTTGGTAAAATTTCTGATAACTTACTCCTCTATATGTATCAAGAATGGTTTGAAAAATTAGCAAGAGATAAAGGAATAGAAAAGGTTAATCAAAACAAAAAAAGCATAGATCTTCTTTTTACAAGAGAAAAAACGGATACTTTAAATATAAATGACTTATATTATGAATCTCAATTCATAAATAAACATTTTAAATTTTCATATGAGTACAAAAGATTAAAAGTAACTTTAGATACATCTAAATTAAACAAACACTTTCTATACTATGCACTAGAATTCTTAAATATTGTTGACAATTAGTGCTCAGATGATATAATTTAATTGTTATTGACATAGAAGAAATTTCAGAAGATTTAAGTTATTATAGAGAGCTTGGTTTGGTGAAACAAGCATAACACTTCTTCTTGTATGGTTTTGGAGTCAAACGAATACTCGCGTTAAGAGATTTAAGTGCATAGAAATATGAATTAAGGTGGTACCGCGCATAAAGCGTCCTTATATTTAAGGGTGTTTTTTTATTTTAAGGAGGACAATATGGAAAAATTTTATATTACAACAGCAATACCTTATGCTTCTGGAAAACCTCATATAGGTAATATGTATGAGCTTGTTTTAGCAGACTCAATTGCAAGATACAAACGTTTAAAAGGATACGATGTATACTTTCAAACAGGTATAGATGAACATGGAGAAAAAGTTCAAAAATCTGCACAATCAATAGGTTTAGATCCTCAAAAACATGTCGATAATATATCAGAAGAAGTAAAAAGAAACTTTGATTTATTAAATATTTCATACAACAATTTTGTTAGAACAACGGACCCCCTACATAAAGAAAGAGTATCTAAAATATTTCAAAAGTTATATGATAATGGTGATATATATAAAGATAAATATGAAGGTTGGTATTGTATTTCTTGTGAAGCGTATTTTACGGATCTTCAATTAAACGATGGTAACTGTCCAGACTGTAATAGAAATGTAGAAAAACATAGCGAAGAATCTTATTTCTTTAAATTATCAAAATATAGCGATAAACTGTTAGAACATATTGAAAAACATCCAGAGTTCTTACAACCAGAATTTAGAAAAACAGAGATAATAAATAACTTTATAAAACCAGGACTACAAGATTTATCCGTTACTAGAAGTTCTTTTGATTGGGGAGTAAAAGTTCCTTTTGACGACAAAAGCGTAATATACGTATGGATAGATGCCTTAATAAACTATGTTACATTCTTGGGATACGATGTAGATAACAAGGACGAAAAATATTTGAAATATTGGCCAGCAGATCTTCAAATAATAGGAAAAGATATCTTTAGATTTCACGCGATATATTGGCCGATTATTTTGCTCGCACTCGATGAACCACTTCCAAAGACAATATTTGGACATCAATGGTTAATTTCAGATAAGGAAAAGATGAGTAAATCTAGAGGCAATGTATTATATGCAGATGAATTGGTAGAGGAATTTGGATTGGATCAAATAAGATACTATCTCTTAAGCTCTATGCCTCTTACAAGTGATGGTTTGATCTCTAAGGAATTGATAACAGATAAAATAAATTCTGACCTTGCAAATACACTAGGAAACCTAATAAACAGAACAATTACTATGTCTATAAAATATTTTGATGGAACAGTTAAAAATACCAAAAATAATGATGAATTAGATAAAAATTTAATAAAAGAGTCTATGAATACAGTAAGAGATGTTGAAGACTCAATAGATAATCTAAACATAAGTTTGTCTATGAATCATATTATAAATCTCGCTAGAGCTTGCAATAAATATATAGACGATACAACTCCGTGGATACTTGCAAAAGAGGAGAATTTTGATAGATTAAATACGGTAATATATAACATTCTTGAATCTATTAGAATCATATCAATATTATTAAAACCATTTTTACCTGATACATCTAATAAAATATTAAATTCGCTAAATACAAAAGAAATAACATTTGAAAGCATATATGAATTTGGTAAATTAGAAGATGGTATAAAAATAAACAAAATAGATATTTTATTTGATAGAATCGAAAAAGAATAACGTACAATATTATTTATATTTACTATAATACATGTTATAATACCTATATTAGGAGGATTAGATATGGTAGATTTTTTTATGGAAATAGTATTTCCTTTGGCAATTGCACTAGTTTGTATGGCGATAGTCCTTAGAGTTATTTCGATGTTATTAGAGCTTATTAAATTGGATTTAGTTCCAATACGACTAATTTCTTTTATCGCGGCATATTATTTTATAGGACCATACTTGTTGGACTTAGTAGAAGGACCAATATTCTCATATATACACCCTGTAGCAAAGTTCTTCTTTATACCAGTTCAAACATTTCTAAATTATATAGCTTAAGCAATAGAAATATTGTTTTTTTTAAGGAGGAATATGTTTATAGATACACATTGTCATATATATGAAGAATATTATGAAGATATAGAAGAAATAATGAAGGAAATAGAAGAAGAAAACATAATATTAATAATAAATGGGGTAGATAAAAAAAGTAATCAAGAAGTAATAGAGTTAACAAATAAATATCCTTTTGTTTATGGTACATTAGGTTTTCATCCATCAGAAGTAGATGCAGTAACAGACGCAGATTTTATAGAATTAGAGGCCCAATTAAAGCTTGATAAAATTGTAGGCATAGGAGAAATTGGTTTAGATTATTATTGGAAAGATGATAATAAAGAAATACAAATAGAAGTTTTTAAAAAGCAATTAGATATTGCTCAAAAATATGATTATCCTGTTATAATTCATAATAGGGAGTCTACCGAGGATATAATAACTATTCTAAAAGATTATAACTTAAAAGGAATAATGCATGCATTTACTAAAAGTTATGAACTTGCTCAAGTATTTATAAAAATGGGATACAAAATTGGAATTGGAGGAGTTTTAACTTTTAAAAACACAAATCTAAAAGAAACCTTAAAAGATTTAGACATAAAAGATATTGTATTAGAAACAGACTCTCCATACCTAACTCCAGAACCAAATAGGGGTAAACAAAATCATCCTAAATACTTAAAATATATTGCAAAAGAAATCGCACGTTTAAAGGAAATATCATACGAAAAAACAAAAGAAATTATTCTTCAAAACACCCTAGATTTATTTGACTTAAAACTAGAAAAGTGATAAAATTATCACATACATTTAAGGAGTAAAATGAAAAAAAATATAATATTTTTATTGATAATATTAGTGTTTGTTTTAAATGCATATATTTTGTCTTACAAATATAGTTATTTTTCTGTTATATCATATAAAAATGATAGTTATGCTAGTAAAAAGGATAATTTAGTTGTAATGGAAGAAAAAGTTCAAATTAAACAAAAAAACAACAAAAACTATCCAATATTGGAAACGTATGAAGGAACTATGACCGCTTATGGTGCAGATTGTTATGGTTGCTCTGGTATAACTACCTCTGGATATGATATAAGAAATAACAACATATATTATGAGGATAAAACATTTGGTACACTTAGAATAACAGCAGCGGATAGATCTATACCCTTTGGAACAGTTGTTAGAGTAACGGGATTAAAAGTGTATGAAGAACCTATATTAGCAATAGTTTTAGATAGAGGTGGAGTCATAAAAGGAACTCTAATGGATTTAGCATTTGGCTCACAAGAAGAAGAAATAGTATGGCAAGTAGGTCGTTCTAAAGTAAAATACGATGTACTTAGATATGGATGGTAAAAAGACTTAAAGTCTTTTTTTAAGATATTATGAATGTTAAGAATTTTAAATTTAAAAAACACTTTGGTCAAAACTTTTTAAAAGACCAAGGAATATTAGATAAAATAATAAGTTTATCAGATATAGAAGAAGATTCCTTGGTCATAGAAGTTGGATGTGGTTCTGGAGAATTAACAAAAAAGCTAGTTAATAATTTTAAGTACGTAATTGGATATGAAATAGATAAAGAACTAACACCATATTTAGAAGAAATAAACGCTTCAAATCTAAAGATAATATATGATGATTTTTTAAAAAGAGATATAAAAGAAGATATAAATGACATAAATTATAACAAACTATATATCATCTCAAATCTTCCTTATTACATTACAACCCCTATAATAGAAAAGCTAATTCTAGATAAACTCGACATATATAGAGTTATAATTATGGTTCAAAAAGAAGTTGGAGCGAGGATTTCTGCACAGCCAAACAGCAAAGAATATAACTCATTAAGTATATTTATAAATTATAATTTTGATGTTAAAAAGATATTGAATGTAGGCAGACAATCGTTCATTCCAAGTCCAAACGTAGATAGCGTTGTACTAAAATTATCTAAAAAAACCAATAAATTTAACCCAAACAATGAGGAATATTTTTATAAATTAATTAGAGATTCCTTTAGATATAAAAGAAAAACTTTGAAGAACAATTTAATGGATTATGAGTTTCATATTGTAGAAGAATATTTAACAAAAAATGGACTTCCATCTAACATAAGAGCAGAACAACTTTCTATAAAAAATTTTGTAGACATTTCAAATGCTTTATATTCAAACAAAATTTAAAAAAACATTGCTTTTTTCTAAATAATAATGTACTATTATAAATGAAATATATTCAAAAGGAGAGGTGCTTGTGAAAATAACATCAGTAAATGTTCGAAAAATCGAAAAAGAGAACTCACGTATGAAAGGAATAGTTTCTATTCTAATAGATGATTGCTTTGCAGTTCATGATATTAAAGTAATAGAAGGAGATAACGGACTATTCGTTGCAATGCCAAGCCGTAGAAATGCGGTAGGAGATTATAGAGATGTTGCTCATCCTATAAATCAAGAAACACGTGAAATGTTCAACAAGGTTATACTTGAAGAATACGAAAAAGCAGAAGATCCTGTAACTGAAGTAGAAGAAACAGAAGAAAACGAAGAAGAGTAATCTTCTTTTTTTGTTAAATATAGTAAAGTAAAGGTTTTTGAGATTGATATCCTTATTTTTGGATGCTAAACTCTTATTAAGAAGGGTGTTGATTTTGTGAAAAGCAAGAGAAAATTTAAAAAACGCACTATAAGAACCGTTTTTGCACTAGCAATAATGTTTTTCATGTATGCTGGTATATTTTCAGCTTTCGCAAATGTAATAACACTCAATCAAGAAAAACACATACTCGAAGAAAAATTAGCAGAAAAACAAGATGAAAAAGTACACTTAGAAGGTGAAGTGATAAAGTTGGAAGACGAAGAATACGTTGCAAGATATGCAAGAGAAAGATATTTATTTTCTAAAAAAGGCGAATATATTATAAAAATACAAAAGTAAGATATTTCTTACTTTTTATGTTATTATATCTTTGGGTGATTTTAATGGGTGTTATTGAGAAAAACTCTTTAGTTTTAGCGTACTTAGGAGACTCTATATATGAACAGTATGTTAGAGAATATTTAATTAATTTAGGTATAAATAAAGTTAATGACTTACAAGAAGAATCAAAAAAGTATGTGAGTGCGAAAAATCAAGCTCATTTTTTAAAAACTATGCTAGATAAAGATATGTTTAACGAAGAAGAACTAGATGTTATTAAAAGAGGAAGAAACGCTAAGACTTCTTCGCATCCCAAAAATATAGATATAATTACTTATAAACACGCAACTGCGTTAGAATCTTTAATAGGATATTTATATTTAAGTAATAAGAATTTTAGAATAGATGAAATAATGAAATATATATGGAGTATAAAATGATAGTAATTGGAAAGAATGTAGCTTTAGAATTTTTAACTAATAACTCTAAAATAAACAAAATATATTTATATAAAGACTTTAATGACAAAAATGTGTTAAATGAGATACAAAAAAGAAATATAAGTCCAATTTTGATGACAAAAGAGGAATTATTTAGAATTGATAATGGAAATCATCAAGGTATAATCTTGGATATACCCAATTTTAAATATAGTGATTTAGAAGATGTATTAGATAAACAAAATGGATTTATAGTCATATTAGATCATATAGAAGATCCACATAACTTTGGAGCCATAATAAGAACTTGTGAGTCTATAGGAGTAGATGCAATAATAATTCCAAAAGATAGAAGCGTAGAAGTTAACTCTACAGTTATGAAGGTAAGTTCTGGTGCTTTAAACAATATGAAAATAGTTATGGTAACAAATTTGAATAGTACTATAAAAAAGTTAAAGCAAGAGGGTTATTGGATTTTAGGGACTACTATGGATTCGAAAGATGAATATTCAAAGTTTAACTATATATTTCCTCTCGCACTAGTAATAGGGAATGAGGGTATGGGTATTAGTAGATTGGTAAAAGAATCTTGTGACGCATTAATAACGATACCTATGAGAGGAAAAGTTAACAGTTTAAACGCATCGGTTGCAACAGGGATCCTAGTATATGAGATAACCAAAAACAGAAAATAAGGAGGCAAAATGTATAAAGATATAGATGATTTTGAATTAATATATCTAATTGAAGAGAACAATGAACAAGCTTTAAATATTTTATATGATAAATATAAACCAATAATCGATTTAAAAGCAAAACGATACTTAAAGTATGGTAAAAAGTTTGGCTTAGAATATCAGGATTTGTTTCAAGAGGGAATGTTGGGACTAAGCGAAGCTATAACTTCTTTTAAAGATGATAAAAAGGCACAGTTTAAAACCTTTGCTAATCTTTGTATAGAAAGACAAATATTTTCTTTACTAAAAAAAGCCAGCAGAAAGAAGCACACTCTATTAAATGATTCTATGTCATTAGATGAATCTATAAACGAGAATGAAAACACATTATTAGATATTTTCTTTGAAGAGGGTACAAATCCTAGTGAAATGGTAGAATTTAAAGAAAACAAAAAAGAACTGTTTTCTAAAATATATGAAGTCTTAACTCCACTTGAAAAAGAAGTGTTCGATTTAAAGGTGAATAGCTTCGACTATAAAGAAATATCCCAGTTATTAAATAAAAGTTATAAATCGATAGATAGTGCAATTCAAAGAATAAGATTGAAAGTAAGAAAGATTATTGATGAGTAATCTTTTCATTGACATTTATATTGTGTTATGCTAATATTTAGACATCGAGACACATATAGGTGTTTTTATTTTGGAAAAAGGAGATATATGAAAAAAGTAAAAGAGTTCTTTACTAGTGTAAAAAAAGAAACTGCAAAAATTAAATGGCCAACAAAAAAGGAAATGGTAACATATTCTGGAGCAACAATATCATTTATGGTGTTTTTCGGATTATTTTTCTTTGTACTAGATGTTGTATTTGCGTTTTTAAAGAGTTTGTTGGGGTAATTTATGGATAGTAAACAATGGTATGTAGTAAATACTTACTCTGGACATGAGAGTAAAGTAAAAGAAAAATTAGAGATGAGAATTCACTCTATGAATATGGAAGAAAACATTTTTAGAGTAATAGTTCCAGAACAAAAAGTAGAAGAAATAAAAGATGGAGTAGCTAAGGAAAAGATAAAAAAGATGTTTCCGGGCTATATATTAGTAGAGATGGTTATGTCTGATGAAGCTTGGTATGTGGTTAGAAATACTCCTGGGGTAACTGGATTTATTGGTTCAAGCGGAAAAGGTGCAAAACCGATTCCATTACTTCCGACAGAAATAGATAGAATATTAATCAATATGGGTATGAGTAGACTTGAACTTGGTGATGAACTTCAAGTAGGGGAAAAAGTTAAAATAACTGACGGACCATTTAAGAGCATGACAGGTAAGATTCAAGAAATAGACTTAGAAACTCAAGAATTGAAAGTAATAATAGATCTATTTGGACAAGATACACCAATTGAAGCAAAACTATATCAAGTAGAAAAAATATTATAAAAATTGATTGCAAATAAGTAAATAAAGTGTTAATATATCTTTGCTATATTTACTTATGGCACTCGAGTGGGAGCGGATTAGCAATAATACCACTCCGCGAAAAAATATTATAGGAGGTGTTTTTCGTGGCAAAACTACCAGTAAAAGTAATAAGATTAAAAGTTCCTGCTGGAAGAGCAACACCAGGACCACCAGTTGGTACTGCGTTAGGACCTGCAGGTGTTAACTCTCAAGAATTTTGTACTAAGTTTAATGAAGAAACTAAAGACAAAATGGGAGACGTTGTAACTGTTGTAATAAATGTTTACGACGATAGATCTTTCGACTTTAAAGTTAAAACTCCACCAGCAGCATTCTTAATAAAGAAGTATGCAAAAGTAGCAAAAGCTGGAGCAAAGGGAAAAACTGAGAAAGTTGGATCTATAACAAAAGCTCAACTAAAAGAAATAGCAGAAATAAAAATGGAAGACTTAAACGCTTACGATGTAGAATCAGCAATGAAACAAATAGCTGGTACAGCATTAAACATGGGAATAGAAATAACAGAATAACATATAGGTTTTTACCTATGTGGGAGGAAAACCGTATTAACCACATAAGGAGGAATAATGAAAGGAAAGAAATATTTAAAAGCTGCATCTAAAGTAGATAGAAGTAAAACTTATTCTATAGAAGATGCTATAAAATTAGCAAAAGAAATATCTACATCTAAATTTGATGAAACTGTAGAAGTTGCAATAAGATTAAATGTAGACGTTAAAAAGGCAGATCAACAAGTAAGAGGAGCAGTTGTGCTACCTCATGGAACAGGAAAATCAAAGAAGGTTTTAGTAGTTGCAAAAGGTGATAGAGCTAAAGAAGCAACATCAGCAGGAGCAGACTACGTGGGAGATGAAGAAATACTTCAAAAAATTGAAAGTGAAAACTGGATAGACTTTGATGTAATAATCTCTACACCAGATATGATGCCTCAACTAGGAAAGTTAGGAAAGATATTAGGACCTAAAGGTTTAATGCCTAATCCTAAAGTTGGAACAGTAACAAATGATGTCGCAAAAGCGGTAGAAGATGTTAAAAAAGGGAAAATAGAATATAAAACAGATTCATTTGGAAATGTTCATTCAATTATTGGAAAAATTTCATTTAAAGAAAAAGCATTGGAAGAAAATCTAAAGACATTTGTAGAGGTCATAATGAAAGGGAAACCATCAACAGTAAAGGGTGAATATGTCAAAAACGTATCAATATCTTCTACTATGGGTCCTGGCATAAAATTAGATTTAAATTCTTTTGACAAATAATATATATTGATATATAATACCAATTGAAAAAGCAAATATACCCATAGACAGTAGGTAAAAAAGTAAATCCTACCGAGGGCTTAAATAACTAATGTTATTTTAAACTCTCGTTATGGATAATGAGAGTTTTTATAATTTAGGAGGTGAATTATGGCAAACGAAAGAATTCTAGAATTAAAAAAGAATGTTGTTTCTGAAATAAGAGATAGAATATCTGCTTCGTCTTCAACTATAATATTTGATTATAGAGGATTAACAGATGAACAAATATTTGAACTTAGAAGAAAACTTAAGGAAACAAATGCGGAAATGAAAGTTTACAAGAACACCCTAACAAAAAGAGCTTTAGAAGAACTAAAGTTAGATATGGAAGAGTGTACAGTAGGACCTAGTGCTTTAGTATTTGGTGAAGATCAAGTTGGTCCAATCAAGATCTTAACTGAATATGCTAAAGAACACGATGTTGTACAAGTAAAAGGTGGTATAGTTGATGGCAAAGTAACTCCTATGGAAGTTCTAAACAAACTATCTACAATACCAGGAAGAACAGCACTACTAACTATGTTAGCAGGTGGAATGATTGGATTAATAAAGGATTTAAGCATATCATTAAATTTATATGCTGAACAATTGAAAGAGGAGGAAAAATAATATGGCAAAGTTAACTAAAGAAAGTTTTATCGAATCACTAAACGAAATGAATTTACTAGAAGTAATGGAACTAGTAGATGCAATGAAAGAAGCATATGGAGTTGATCCAAGTGCAGTAGCAGTAGCAGCAGCTCCAGTAGCGGGTGCTCAAGCAGAAGAAAAGACATCATTCGATGTTGTTCTTACTTCAGCAGGTGCTAATAAAATAGCAGTTATAAAGTTAGTAAGAGAAGCAACAGGTTTAGGACTAGTAGAAGCTAAAAACTTAACAGAAGCGGGCGGTAATATAAAAGAAAACGCTAAAAAAGAAGAAGCAGAAGAATTAAAAGCTAAATTAGAAGAAGCTGGCGCAACAGTTGAATTAAAATAATACATAAAACCTATTAACTAGGTTTTTTGTGTTTTTGAGGTATTAATGAATCATTACTTTACAAATAATAAATTAAGTTCAAATATATCTAAAATAAGTTCTGTTATAAATGAAAAAACTTATAGTTTTTTTGTAGATAAAGGGGTATTTTCGAATACAAAAATAGATTTTGGAACGAAATTACTTTTAGAAAATATTGAACATATATCTGGAGATGTTTTAGACTTGGGTTGTGGTTACGGTGTAATAGGTATTTATTTAAATTTAAACTATGAATGCAATGTTGATATGGTAGATATAAATAAAAGAGCTCTTCACCTAACTAAAATGAATATAAAAGAATATAAAATATCAAATATATCTGTTTTTGAAAGCGATGCATATAGTAATATCGAAAAAAACTACGATGTAATAATTACAAATCCTCCAATTAGAGCAGGTAAAGAAAAAGTTTATGAGATTTTAATTGGAGCAAAAAATCATTTAAAAGATAATGGAAAACTATATTTTGTTATGAGAAAAGATCAGGGGGCAAAAAGTACAATTGAAAAACTAAAAGAACACTATAAAATTACGATTTTAGAAAAATCTAAAGGTTTTTTCATAATACTTGCAGAAATTAACAAAAACAATTGACTTGTTTGACTTTTTTTGTTATTATCTTAAATTGGTACTGTGTACCTTTTTACACAGATCTTTGAAAAAATTTAATATTATGGGGTGAAATAATGGCTTATAAATTCGAAAAATTCGGTTCATATCGCGAAAGAGCAACTTTTTCTAAATGGGGCAACCTATTAGAACTATCAAACTTACTTGAAATACAAAAAAAATCTTATCAGTGGTTCGTTACTGATGGTGTAAAAGAAGTATTGAGTGATCTATTCCCGATTGAAAATTTTTCAGGAACACTTTCACTTGATTTTGGAGACTACGTTTTTGAATCTCCGAAATACTCAATAAAAGATTGTAAAGATAGAAATCTTACTTATGCATCTCCTTTAATGGTACAAGCGAGACTTTTCAACAACGAAACAGGTGAAGTAAAAGAACAAGAAATCTTCTTAGGAAATATTCCGCTTATGACCGAAAGTGGTACTTTTATTGTAAATGGTGCAGAAAGAGTAATAGTTTCTCAATTAGTACGTTCTCCAAGTGTCTATTATACAAAACAAATAGATAAAAATGGTAGAGCGGTTTTTGCATGTCAAGTAATACCTACTAGAGGAACTTGGTTAGAATACGAAATGGATTCAAGAGATGTATTCTATGTAAGAATAGATAGAACTAGAAAAGTTCCAATAACAACACTACTTAGATCTTTTGGTCTATCTACAGATGATGAAAT
The DNA here is from genome assembly GCA_964548645.1 of uncultured Muribaculaceae bacterium. GTDB lineage: Bacteria > Bacillota_I > Bacilli_A > RF39 > UBA660 > JAAYGD01. The sequence goes on along the minus strand of CAZJQU010000002.1, from coordinate 4,558 downwards.
AAAAGAAGTATTTGGAGAAGATCCATACTTACAAAACACATTAGAAAAAGATTCAACAAAAAATAAAGAACAAGCTTTAATAGAAATATACGAAAAGTTAAGACCAGGAGAACCAGCAACATTGGACAGTGCTAAAAACCACTTAATAACTAGATTCTTTGATGAATTCAAATACGATTTAGCAAAAGTTGGTAGATATAAATTCAATAAAAAATTAGATGTATGTGATAGATTATTAGGATGTACTTTAGCAGAAACAATAAAAGTAAAAAACAAAGTAATAGTTGAAAAAGATACAGTTGTTACTAAAGATCTGTTAGAGGAACTAAAACTTATATTTAAAGATGGATATAACGTAAAAGAAGTATCTGTAAATGAAGATTTAGATACATACAACAAAATACAAACAGTTAAAGTATACTCTAAATTGGATCCTACTAAAGTAATAGAAATAATTGGAAACGATCAAAGTTTAACACTAAAGAGATTAACTATCTCTGATGTTTATGCTACGATTTCATATTATTTAAATCTATTACAAGGAATAGGTAATACTGATGAAATAGACCATTTAGCAAATAGAAGAGTTAGACAAGTTGGAGAATTATTACAAAATCAATTCAGAATAGGACTTGCTAGAACAGAAAGAATAATAAGAGATAAGATGAGTACTGTGGATTTAGCAACTGCTACTCCTAAAACTCTAGTTAACATTAGACCTCTTACAGCAGTAATAAAAGAATTATTTGGATCATCTCAACTATCACAATTCATGGATCAACAAAATCCAATAGCAGAATTAACAAATAAAAGAAGATTATCAGCTTTAGGACCTGGAGGACTATCTAGAGATAGAGCAGGCATGGAAGTTCGTGACGTTAATGAATCTCACTATGGAAGAATATGTCCAATAGAATCACCAGAAGGTCAAAACATAGGACTTATTACATCTTTAGCAAGCTATGCTAAAGTAAATGAGTATGGATTTATTATGACTCCATATGCTAGAGTAAAAGATTCTAAAGTATTAAGAGATAAAATAGAGTATTTAACAGCAGATGAAGAAAATGATTATATGATATCTAGATCGGGAGTTAAACTGTCTAAAGATGGAACAATCGAAGATGATATGGTTGTTGTTCGTTACAAAGGTGACACAATAATGGCAAAAAAAGAAGAGGTAGACTATATAGATGTTTCTCCTCAACAAATTGTTTCAATTACTGCTAGCTGTATACCGTTTTTAGATAATGACGATGCTACAAGAACTCTTATGGGAGCAAACATGCAACGTCAAGCGTTACCCCTACTTAAAATAGAGTCTCCTTTAGTTGCGACGGGTGTAGAACATGTTGCTGCTAAAGATAGTGGAGCAGTAGTAATATCAAAAGCAGATGGTATAGTAGAATATACAGATGCTACAAAAATAGTAGTTAAAAATAAAGAGGGAAAAGATGTTTACTATCTTCAAAACTATGAAAGATCTAACGTTGCAACATGTTATCATCAAAGACCTATAGTTAGAGTTGGAGATAAAGTTACAAGTGGAATGGTTATTGCAGATGGACCAAGTACTGATTTAGGTGAATTAGCACTAGGAAAAAATGTTGTAGTAGCGTTCATGACATTCGATGGTTACAACTATGAAGATGCTGTTGTAATAAATGAAAGAATAGTAAAAGATGATGCATATACATCATTAAAGATAGAAAATTATGAAATTCAATGCAGAGATACAAAGTTAGGACCTGAAGAAATAACTAGAGACATACCTAACGTATCAGAAGAAAACAGAAAAAACTTAGATATAAATGGAATAATTAGAATAGGAACAGAAGTAGTAGAAGGAGACATTCTAGTAGGAAAAGTTACTCCAAAAGGAATGGTAGAACTTACTTCAGAAGAAAAATTATTACACGCAATATTTGGAGAAAAGACAAGAGAAGTTAGAGATACATCTCTTAGGGTTTCTCATGGCGAAGGTGGAATAGTTCACGATATAAAAATAACAACTAAAAAAGATTCTGATGAATTACCTAGTGGTGTAAACATGGTAGTTAGAGTATCTATAATACAAAAAAGAAAACTATCTGTTGGAGATAAAATGGCAGGACGTCATGGTAATAAGGGTGTAGTTTCATTAATATTACCACAAGAAGATATGCCATATATGGCGGACGGTAGACCAGTAGATATACTTCTAAATTCACAAGGTGTTCCTTCTCGTATGAACATTGGTCAAATATTAGAATTACATTTAGGAATGGCTGCTAAGAATTTAGGAATACATACTGCAACTCCAGTATTTGACGGAGCATCATTAGATGATATAAAAGATTTAATGAAAGAAGCAAACATGGATGAAGATGGCAAGATGGTTTTATATGATGGTAGAACTGGAGAACCGTTTGATAATAGAATAAGCGTTGGAGTTATGTACATGATAAAATTACATCACATGGTAGACGATAAGATTCACGCTAGATCAACCGGACCATACTCATTAGTAACTCAACAACCATTAGGAGGTAAAGCACAATTTGGTGGACAAAGATTTGGAGAGATGGAGGTTTGGGCACTATATGCTTATGGTGCAGCGAACATACTTCAAGAAATACTAACTATAAAATCAGATGATGTAGTAGGAAGAGTAAAAACTTACGAATCATTAGTTAAAGGTAATCCTTTACAACCACCAGGACTTCCAGAATCATTTAGAGTATTAATAAAAGAGTTCCAAGCACTTGGACTAAATATATCTTTAATAAATGATAGAGAAGAAGAAGTTGATTTAAAACAATTAGAAGAAGAAGAAAATAGAGAAAATGTACTTCTTTCAATAGAGGAAATAAAAGATGATGTAAAAGAAGAGATAAATCTATTTGAAAAACAAAAAGAAGAAATAGTAGAAGAAATAAAAGAAGAAGAGCTAGACATGGACTTTAGTGATATTGAAGAAGGGGGAGATGAATAATGATGGAATCTGATAAGTTTGCAGGTTTAAAAATTTCAATCGCGTCTCCAGAAGATATAAAAGCATGGTCACATGGAGAAGTAAGAAAAGCAGAAACAATAAACTATAGAACTTTAAAACCTGAAAGAGATGGTTTATTCTGTGAAAAGACATTCGGACCTACAAAGGATTACGAATGTTCTTGTGGAAAATACAAAAGATTAAGATATAAAAATATAATATGTGATAAATGTGGAGTAGAAGTTACAAAAGCGAAAGTTAGAAGAGAAAGAATGGGACATATAGAACTTGCTGCTCCAGTATCTCATATATGGTTTTTTAAAGGAACACCTTCTAGGATGGGACTTGTTTTAGATATGTCTCCAAGAGACTTAGAAGAAGTGTTATACTTCGTATCTTATGTAGTTTTAGATCCTGGAATGGCACCTTTAGAGAAAAAACAAACATTATCTGACAAAGAATATCACTCATTTTATGAAAAATATGGTGATGGTTTTGAAGTTGGAATGGGTGCAGAAGCTATAAAGAAATTACTTGAAGATGTAAATGTGGAAGAAGAACTAAATAAAATAAATGAAGAAATAGAAATTGCAACAGGACAAAGAAAAATAAGACTCGCAAAAAGATTAGAAATACTAGATGCATTATATAAATCGGGTAACAAACCAGAATGGATGGTTTTAACTGTTCTACCTGTAATACCACCAGAACTAAGACCTATGATTCAAATAGACGGTGGTAGATTTGCAACTAGTGACTTAAATGACTTATATAGAAGAGTAATAAACAGAAATAATCGTTTAAAAAGATTAATAGAATTAAGTGCGCCATCTATAATAGTTAGAAACGAAAAAAGAATGTTACAAGAAGCAGTAGATGCTTTATTTGATAATGGAAGACGTGGAAGAAGCATAACAGGAGCATCTAATAGACCTTTAAAATCATTAAGTAGTGCACTTAAAGGAAAACAAGGTAGATTTAGACAAAACCTACTTGGTAAGAGAGTTGACTATTCTGGAAGATCTGTAATAGTAGTAGGACCAGATTTAAAGATGTATCAATGTGGACTTCCAAAAGAAATGGCTTTAGAATTATTTAGGCCACATGTAATAAAAAAACTAGTAGAAAAAGAAATTGCTCACAACATAAAGAGCGCTAAAAAATTAATCGAAGGAAAAGATGAAAGAGTATGGGATGTTGTAGAAGAAATAATAAAAGAACACCCAGTACTTCTTAACCGTGCTCCAACACTACATAGACTTGGTATTCAAGCGTTTGAACCAAAACTAGTAGATGGACGTGCTATAAGACTTCATCCACTTGTAACTACTGGTTTCAATGCGGACTTCGATGGAGACCAAATGGCAGTACACGTTCCAATAGGAATAGAAGCTCAAGCAGAAGCGAGAGTTCTTATGTTAGGTTCAAATAACATACTTTCACCTAAGAACGGGAAACCAATAGTAACTCCAACACAAGATATGGTATTAGGAAACTATTACATAACTATGGAAAAAGCAAACCAAGCTGGTGAAGGAAGAGTATTTAAAGATTCTAACGAAGCTTTAATGGCTTACGAAAGAG
>CAZJQU010000001.1:48948-55288 GCA_964548645.1 uncultured Muribaculaceae bacterium | reverse complement strand
AATAAAATAAAGAAATTAGTAAGGAGTTAAAATGAAGGATTATTATAAAGTGTTCACTAATGAATTAAAAAGTTTAGGATTAAGGAAAAATCCACATATATTAACGTTTTTCCCTCAAGAATGGTATTTTTTGGATAAAGATAACATCGTAGAAGGAGTTAGTGATTTTGGAGGTATTTGAGTTTGTAGTAACAGAAGCGGTGCTAGAAAACTAACAGATTATATTATGAAAAAACACAGTATAGAAACAAGAGCTTTTATAGTAAACATAGATAAAATTTTATATCAAAATTCTTATAGATTAAAAACAAATGGTATTTATCTAAAAGAAGAAATTCAAATTAAAAAAAAGTCTTTATAGACTTTATTTTTTAATATGTGTGGTAACCAATATGAGAAATATTGCGTCTTAGGTCAAGTTGGTTTTCCCCCACTCTTACATTTCGTTACCAAAATGCGGTTCCCCTTTAAAAGAATGAATATAGTATCGCTACTTATATGACTTGATTACCACTTAGTACACACTTTAATCTCATATAGATAATTGTCCTAGGAATTTTCTTCGAAGACGCTTAATTTTAGTCTTTCTTGCAAGTACAATTTCATATAGTAATAATAGAATAAATTTGGCCTAACTTAAACTATCTATCTATAATCCCATACACTCGCTCAAGGCAAGCTACACTATCCACAACTTTTCATCGCAAAATAGGTTCAATCTCAAGTCGTATCTGGTCTTTCCAGACACAAGAATGAGTCTCCAAGGAAAAAGGGTCCTTATACATATGCCATTACGATGGCCCTTTATCCAATCTCTCAGCAGAAACCCAAAACTGGGCGTACTTGAGCATCCACAAAGAGTTTCATAGATGTGCTATTAAGTGGGTCTATTGAACCCCACCTTTCAAAGTAAGCATGTCCACTAGGATAACAACACCACACTGTAAATATTATCATAAAATATATATTTTGTAAATTATTGACAAAAGATATAATTATAGTATTATATAGTCAGTTATGGAGGGGTTTATGTATATATGGAATGAATATCTTATAGAAAAGAACTTAAATAACATAAAAAAATTATTAATTAAATCTAAAAAGCAAGAAGATGTTGCTATTCTTAATAATATTTTATATACATACTATAAAATAGAGGATATTGCAAAAGATATTACCGAAGAAAGATACTTAAGGGAATACTCTAAGTTTGCTAATGTTGCTAATATAGAAGATGACGATATATGTGAAAGAAATATGTTACACACTATATATGAGGTTAGTTACTTCTTAAAAGACTTTAATGAGGAATACTTTGAATCCTTTGATAATATGTTAAAAAATGGATTAATATTTTTAGATAAAAGTGAATCTAAAGTTAAAAGTAATCATTATTTAGATCCTATAAATAAAATGGGATTTATACATATAAGAAGTGATTTTAACAATATTGAGTCTAGTAGTTTAATAGAAGAATTTGGACGTGTACTTCAAAGTTCTAAGAATGAAAAGAGTTTTGATGAAAGTAAAATTGCTTTTAAAGATGCTTTTCCTTTATACTTAAAATATTCTATGATGAATTATTATGGTATTAATAGTAAAGAGGATATTGTAGAGACTATAAAATTGGAAAATGAAGAAATTTTTGCTAAGATGAATAAACTTGATTCTAAGTTAGAAAAAGAATATTCTTCTAGAGAAATGGTATCTAATTATTTTACTATGTTCATGTTTTTAAATAATGACATAGATGCAACATTTGATTCCGTAAATGAATTCATGCATAAAAATCATAACAATACTAGGATAAGAAATTTATGGACTATAGCAAATAAAAATGTTGAAGGAATAGACCATATAAAAGAACAATCTTTATCAAAAAAGAAATAAGGAGTAACTATTAAGTTGCTCCTTTATATTTTAAAATTACCATTTTTAAACATTTTCATCATTTTTTTCATTTGTTCAAATTGTTTTAATAATTTATTTACATCTTGAACTTCTAACCCAGATCCTTTTGCTATTCTTATTTTTCTAGATGCTTTTATTATATCTGGATTCTTTCTTTCTTTTTTAGTCATAGATTGAATTATAGCTTCTACATGAGATAATTCTTTAGGATCTATATTAACCTTATCTAATCCCATTTTAGACATACCAGGAATCATCTTTATTACATTTTCTAGGGGTCCTAGTTTCTTTATATTCTTTAATTGAGATAAAAAATCTTCTAAATCAAAATTTCCCTTATTCATCTTTTTAGCAAGATTTTTTGCTTCGTCTTTATCTATTACCTCTTCTGCTTTTTCCATTAGAGATAACATATCACCTTCTTTAAATATTCTAGATATCATACGATTTGGATCAAATTCCATTATTCCATCTAACTTTTCCGATATACCAACAAACTTTATAGGAATATTAGTTAAATGTCTAACTGAAAGTGCTACCCCACCTTTTGTATCTCCATCGAATTTGGTAAGAACTACTCCAGTAACATTTAATGCTTCACTGAATCCTTTTATTACATTTATAGAATCTTGACCAATCATGGAATCTATTACCAATATAGTTTCATCTAATTTTACTTTACTTTCAATATTTTTTAGTTCGTTCATTAACTCTTCATCTATATGAAGTCTACCAGCAGTATCTATAAATACATAATCGTAGTTGTTTTCTTTAGCGAACTTTATTCCTGATTCTGCTATTTCAGAAGGGTCTTTACTATCCATAGAAAAAACTTCTATATTTAGTTCCTTACCTATTTGTTTTAATTGATCTATCGCTGCTGGTCTATATATATCACATGCTATGAAAAGTGGTTTTTTACTATATTTTTTTCGTACTAGATTCCCAAGTTTTCCAATAGTAGTGGTCTTACCAGAACCTTGAAGACCTACGAGCATTAAAACATTAAATTTATTGTTAGGTAAATTAGTATCTGGTTTCCCAAGTAAATTTAATAGTTCATCTTTTAATATTTTTAAGAACATATCGCTAGGTTTTAAACTTGTTTGAACGTCTACTCCTAAAGCTTTTTCTTTTACTTTATTAGTAAACTCTTTTACCACAGTATAATCAACATCTGCCTCAAGCAACACTAGTCTTACTTCTCTTAATATATCTCCAATATTATCTTCAGTTATTTTTCCATAACCTTTAATATTTTTTACTACATTTTGTAATCTATCACTTAAATTTTCAAACATATTTATCCCCCTAATATTTTACTTAATTTATCTTTAATAGATAAATCATCTATATTTTCTATTATATCTTTTATTAAATTTTCTTTTTTATTTATATTTAGAACGTTTTCATATTCTTTTAGTTTATTTTCGCTTATTTTTAATTGTTTATGTATAGCGTTTCTACTTACACCATATTTATCTCCAATTTCAGATAAACTTAAATTTTTGAAATAATAATCTTCAAAATAAAGTTTCTGTTTAGAAGTTAAAAGAGAACCATATATATCATATAATATTATAATTTCTGTATTCATTTTATTAACCCTTTAAATAAACCATATATATATTTTTCTATATCAAATGGAGATAAATCTTCTAATCCCTCACCTAAACCTATATATTTAACTGGAACATTTAGTTCTTCTTTTATTGCAAGCACTATTCCACCCTTAGCAGTACCATCTAACTTTGTAAGTACAATACCTGTTACATTAGTTATTTCTTTAAAACTCTTAACTTGATTTATTGCATTTTGTCCAGTAGTAGCGTCTATTACTAGTAAAGTTTCGTGTGGTGCTTCTTTTATTAAACTCCCTATTACCTTATTCATCTTCTCTAATTCGTTCATTAGATTTACTTTATTTTGAAGTCTACCTGCAGTATCGATTAAGATATAATCATAGTTATCTTCTATAGCTTTACTTACTCCTTTATATACTACTGCAGATGGATCTTTAGTATTAGTATCAGATATAACTAGACAATCTACCTTTTTACCCCACTCTTGTAATTGTTCTACAGCACCCGCCCTAAAGGTATCTGCAGCGACAAGTAATACTTTATTACTATCTTTTTTTAATATATTGGCAACTTTTGCTATGGTTGTTGTTTTACCAACCCCATTAACTCCGATAAATAAAACAACAGTTGGACCATTTTCTGACTTATTTAATTTAGTTGATATAACGTCATCTTCTACATATATTATAAATAATTCATCTACTATTAGTTCTTGTATCTCATCTAAATCTGTTATTCCTTCTTTTTTTACTCTACTTCTTAATCTTTCCATAAAATTAAGTACTGTATTTACTCCAATATCGGCAGTTATTAGTATTTCTTCTAATTCCTCAAAATAATCTTCATTAGGAGTCTTATATTTAATAGACAACTTGCTTAAACTAGATACAAAAGTATCCTTAGTTTTTTCTAAACCCTTATCATATAAATGTTCTTCTTTTTTATTAAATACATTTTTTAATTTATTAAACAGACCCATAAATATCACCTTTACATATTATAGCATTAATCTATTATCAATCAAAGTAATTGTGATATAATGTTTTTAAGGTGAGATTATGAACAGACTTATTAAATTATTTTTATTTATAGGCTTATTTGTTTTATACTCAAAGGTCGTAAGTGCCGCAATGCCACCAAATTGTACTAATGGTACAGTTTATGATGATAGATTAACTAGTAACATAACTCAACAACAACAAGATTATAAGTTGATTTGTTTGACAGGAGAAACAATGGCAGCATACGAAAGATTTATGGGTGGGTCCTCTGTATATATATTAGATGACTCTTGGGATTCTACTACAAATAAAACAAATGCAATTGCGGTAGACTTTAATTCCATACCTGAATTTTATAATAAATTTGCTCTTGGAATGGATGACTATTCTTTAGAGTTAGCAGCAACCGGTTTAAATCCAGAACAAGTTAATCAAAAATTGCAAAGACTTTTATCTACAATAGATAAGTTTAAAGACACTAGTGACACAACAGTACTTCCAGATAAGGTTTGTAAATATGGGGCCCACACATTAACTTTCAATAAACAAAAAAGAACAATATCATCAACTGCACCAGGCCCACTATATATATATTATGACGACTTGGAGGCATTTAATTTTGAATGTCCACCAAATCTCTGTGTTGATAATGGGGTTAGTCTTTCTGGTAAGGATTGTGCAGAGTTAAACAGTACCCCAAATAGTTCTAATGGCAATAATCTACATGACGATCAAGCAAATCTTCCTTCTCCCCAAGTTCCAACCTGTGAAACTTTTAAAGTCTTTACAGATCCTATTTGGTTCTGGCTTAGAATTATTGGACCTACTTTAGCTTTAGTTTTAGGAGTGTTAGATTTATTAAAAGCTGTAGCATCTGGAGACAATAAATCTGTTGCTAAATCTTATTCAGATTTTGGAAAAAGACTTGGACTTGCTGCTTTGCTACTATTGCTTCCGACTGTGCTTAACCTTTTAATAGGTATAGTAGGATTTGGCGATTATACTGCATGCTTTTAGAGTCTTTAAAGGAGAAATATGAGAAAAATTATTAAAGTGTTTTTGTTTATAGGATTGTTTAGTATTATGATAAGTACAATTAATGCTGGGGAAGCAACTTGTGTTTATGAACTTTATACAATTAATGGCACTCCAAATACATCTCCTCAAAAAGAAAAGGTCACAATAAAATATACTGATTCAAAATTAACTTTTTCATGGAATGTAGATACTAGAACCAGAAGAACTGCTGTTTTTCTAAATGGTTCATCAGATATTAATGCAGTAAGAACTTTTGATGGAACGCTGAGTTGTCCAAAAAACATATATTTTGGATTAGAAACATCTTCAGCTGGTGCTAAATATATTTTTTCTTTTTCTAAAGATGCATTAAATGCCTATGGTTCTCCAATTGCTAATCCGATAGATTCTGCTGCCTCTTCTGTATCCAATACTCCAACCACACCAGAAGATCCAAATAATACAAGTAATAATGAAACTACATGTCAATATTTAAACAATAATACATTGGTTTTTAATGAGAAAAATAAAACCGTTAATGTATATTTGAATTCTACCGAATATAAAAATTGTTCAAATTCAAATGCAAATCATTTGTTTTCTAAAATTCAAGAAATAAATTATACATGTCCTAGTAGAATTTGTGTATCAAAAAACAATGCTGGGCCTTATGGAGAAGTTTGTGCAACATCTTTAAATGAAGCCGGAGCTCCAAATACCAGTTGTTATTCTCTTTCTAAAGGAAAAACAAATACAACGAATAACTCCGGAGGTGACGATCAAGCAAATCTTCCTTCTCCCCAAGTTCCAACCTGTGAAACTTTTAAA
>CAZJQU010000001.1:31071-48848 GCA_964548645.1 uncultured Muribaculaceae bacterium | reverse complement strand
TGACGATCAAGCAAATCTTCCTTCTCCCCAAGTTCCAACCTGTGAAACTTTTAAAGTCTTTACAGATCCTATTTGGTTCTGGCTTAGAATTATTGGACCTACTTTAGCTTTAGTTTTAGGAGTGTTAGATTTATTAAAAGCTGTAGCATCTGGAGATAATAAGTCTGTTGCTAAATCTTATTCGGATTTTGGAAAGAGACTTGGACTTGCGGCTTTACTACTATTACTTCCAACTGTACTGAATCTTTTAATAGGTATAATTGGATTTGGTGACTATACTGCTTGCTTTTAACTTTACAAAAGATTGATAGTGTTGTATAATTCATACATATCAATCTTTTTATTTTGGTTAAGGAGGAAAAATGGATTTTTTTAAAAACGGGGAAACTAAAGTATTTGCTTTAGGTGGTTTAGGTGAAGTAGGTAAAAATATGTACTGTGTTGAACACGGTGATGAAATGATTATAATAGATGCTGGAGTAATGTTTCCAGAAGATGAATTACTGGGAATAGATTATGTTATTCCTGATTTTGATTATTTAAAAAGCAATTCTGAGAAAATTAAGGGTTTATTTATAACTCATGGACATGAAGATCATATTGGAGGGGTTCCTTTTTTACTTCAAACATTAAATATTCCTATGATATATGCACCAAGACAAGCCGCAGAACTAATTAAATTGAAATTAGAGGATAGAAATGTTCCATATAAGAATATAGAAATATATAATGAAAATAGTAGATATAAATTTAAACACTTAGAGGTTGAATTTATAGCTACCACCCACTCTATTCCAGATTCACACGCTATAGTGATAAATACTCCAAATGGGTCTATTGTTCATACTGGGGATTTTAAGTTTGATTTTACACCAATTGGGCCAATGTCTAACATACATAAGATGAGCGATATTGGAAAAAGAGGAGTTAAGTTATTACTAAGCGATTCAACTAACGCTATGGTACCTGGTTTTTCAAAGAGTGAATCTAAGGTGGATGCTGCTTTAGGAGATATATTTAGAAGACATAAAGGTAGAATTATAATAGCAACTTTTGCTTCTAATGTTTATAGATTGAAACACATAATAGAAACTAGTAAGAAGAACAATAGAAAAGTAGTACTATTTGGTAGAAGTATGGAAAACAATGTTAAAGTTGCTATTGAAAGTGGCTATATAGATGGTAAGGGAGTAATAATAGAACCAGATGAGGCAGTCAATAAGCAACCTAGTGAGATTACTTTGTTATGTACCGGCTCACAAGGAGAACCACTTGCTGCATTATCCAGAATAGCTAATGGTACTCATAAACAAATAAAATTAATTAAAGATGATTTAGTTATATTCTCATCATCAGCTATACCAGGTAATGGGGCATCAATTGCTAAAACTATAAATCAATTATACTTAAAAGGCGTTAAAGTGTTTACTAATACGTCATTAAGTGATATTCATACATCTGGACACGCTAATGAAGAGGAATTAAAATTATTAATAAGATTATTGGAACCAGAACATTTCCTACCAATACATGGTGAATATAGTATGATGAAAAAACATGCTGAGCTTGCTATATCTTGTGGAGTAAAGAAAGAAAATACATTTATATTAGATAATGGAGATGTACTTTCTATTACAAAAGATGGAATTAAAAAAACAAATGCTATTCAAGCACTAGATGTTTATGTAGATGGTAACAGAATCGGAGATATTGGAGGAATAGTAATAAAGGATAGAGCAATTATGGCTAATGATGGATTAATAGTTATAATTGCAAATATCGATGAGAATTATAAGTTAATAGATAAAGTCAATATTACTACTAGAGGTTTTATATTAGTAAATGAAAACGAAGAGTTAATAAGTAAAATAAGAGATATATCTAGTAATTCTATAAGAAACAATATAGATAACACTAAGAATAACTATTCTGATTTAAAAAACTTTGTAATTCAAGACCTATCTTCTTTTGTAAAAGAAGAAACAGGAAGAAAACCTTTAATATTACCAGTATTTTTAGATATAAAAAGATAATAAAACCACTTTGATGTGGTTTTTATTATTTTTCTATAAAATATATTCCGTCAATTATACTTCTACATACAGTATCAGAATTTCCTGGACCATCTCTACAAACTCTCTTTGTTATGCTTGTTTTGCCTTTTCTTCTATAATACAATTGTGTAGAGCCTCCTCCATCTAAATTCATTATAGTTTTACAGCCTAAATTTTCTAAAATTTTTGCAGCCTCATATATTGTTTTTCTATATATTGTCGTAAGCATAACAAAATTGTTATTATTTATTTGACATATCATCTGACGGTGAGCAGATTTATTGTCTGATTTCCTTTCCTCATTAAATTTTCCCTCATAAAGCATAATTGGGTTAAAATCAAATGTATTTTGAATTCCTAAATCTATTATCGTTTGAGCAAGATTCTTTCTCGCTTCAGAATTTCTAATGTGTTTGAATAATCTTAAATTATTATTTTTATCTATGCCTACAATTGTTGTCCCCGGTATTGGACTATCGTTGTAGCGATTTCTAACCACTTTACCATCAATTATATTAAACCAACTTGAAGAACGATTATGATAATAATCTTGAGGAGGTTCCCAAGCACCTTTTACATAAAAACCACTAGCATTAAATGCTACGAACGATTTACCACTTGGTATTTTTCCAGAAGATGTATATGCATTAAGCATTTCTTGCACTGTTTTCCTTTGTGGATTAAGTTTTGCAGCCGATAATTCCTCATCGGTATAAACTTTACCATATTTAGCAACATTAGCTTCTATTTTTTTAACTTGATTATATGGATCTTTCATCCATATATAGGTTAAATATACACCTTGTTTTGAGGTTATGTAATACTTTAATGATGGACTTTCAGAAGATGTTGCGTTTCCAGATGGTTTAATAGGTCCTTCCTCTTTTGAATTTACTGTTAAACTTACTGCCACACTTTTCCCATCAACTTTTGCGGTTATAATAGCTTTTCCAGCTTCTATTCCTTTTACTAGTCCTACGCTTGTTACTGTTGCAACAGATGTATTATCTGAAGACCAAGTTATATTCTTATTTGTGGAATTGTTTGGAGTTATTGTTGCTATTAATGGTTGTTCTGACCCCTTCATGAGTGTTATTTCTTTTCTATTTAAAGTTACTGATGCTACTGGTACTGTTACTTTTACTTTTACTGTTGCAATTTTTCCATTTACTTTTGCTGTTATAGTTGCAGTTCCTGTAGATACACCTTCAATCACACCATCACTTGTAACAGTGGCAACATTTGAATTACTTGTCGTCCATGTTATCGTTTTATTTGTAGTGTTATTTGGAGATATTGTTCCAATCAATTTTTTTGTTTCTTTTGACTTTAAAGATATATTGGTTTCATTTAATGCTATTGATGTAGCCATAACTTCACTTGGAACAACTTTTATATCTTTTTTTGATGCTGAAGCACTTTTATTACCTGCTTTATCATAACTCCATGCCTCTAATTTATATGTTCCTGGTGTTGTTATGCCAAGAGTCTCTGATATTTTTGTTATTACTTGAATGTTTTCAGAGTTTAACTTATATTCTATTTTCCCAAAACCGCTTTCTTTTCCTGTTTTACTGTGTTTTATATCTGAAAATGCAAAATTTATTTGAACTTTTGGAGTATTATTAGACCTCACACTTATTGTTGGTGGCTTTGGAGCGATAGTATCCATATTCAAATATGATGGATTTTGTGTCCAAGGTCCAGCATTTCCTTGTTTATCTACTGCTCGTACATAAACATATTTATTTACATTGCTTTCATAAAATGTTAATTCAACTACGTTATCAACATTTTTATAGTCTATATCTGTTGCAGATTTTGCTTTTACATCATCATGAGTATATTCATAGCGTGCCACCCCAGATAACTCATCTACTGCTGTATAGGTTAGCTTAAAAGAATTGCTGCTTATCCATTTATTTGAATCTGAAATCCAATTTTTAAATGTAGTTATCGGTCCAGTATTATCGAGTTTCAATTGAATTGGATCTGATTTTGGACTGGTCAAACCCACATCGTTTGTTGCTGCTATTGTAATTTGTTCATTTATGTCTTTATTCCATATGATTTCTGCTCGGTTGTTATTGTTGACCAGTGGTAAAACTTCTTTTATTTGATTTCCTTTTTTATCATAAATTTTAAAATTTATGATTTTGGATTCATTTTCAACAGTCTCTACTATTAATCTTATTTCTTTTTTCTTTTCTCCACCCATCCAATTTTCAGATTTATTATATGGATCATTTGAATTGGCATTATTTGTTATAACTTGTACCTTTAATGGTTCTGTTTTATCTATTTGTGGTTTTTTCTCAGTTATACTTATAGTGCACGATGAAGTCTTATTACCGTCTATTGATTTTAATGTAATTATAGATGTTCCAACATTTTTTGCTATAACTTCTCCCGACTGTGTTATAGATACATTACTATTGTTTGTGCTCCAATTTATTGTTTTGTTGTTCGCATTCTCTGGTTTTATTTTATATGATAAAACTTTTTTAACTCCCTTTTCAAGTGTCAGCTTTCCACCTTCACATCCTACTACTTCAACAGAAGATACAGATATAACTTGTGGTTTTATCTCTACTGATTTATTTACAGTTACTGTGCATTTATCTGTTTTTGAACCATCTATTGTAGTTGCTGTTATTGTTGCAATTCCTACTCCTAATGTTGTTTTTATAACTCCTGTTGATGATACTTGAACAACTCCAGTATCTGATGATGACCAATTTATACCTTTATTAGTTGCATCTGCCGGATATACTAAAGAAGATAAATTAAGAGTTTTATTTTGTTCTAAAAATAGTTTATCGTTTTGACAATTAATTATTTCTACATCTGTAACTGGAATAACTGTTGTTTTTTCTACTTTTTTTTCTGTTACAATTATATTTACTTCCTTAGTTTCTGATGTATTATTTGATGCATCTATTGCGTATACTTTTATTTTTGTTCCCGTTTCGTTTAGAGAGCACAATGAATTTAATTGTCCCTCAAGAACAACTTTAGGTTTAACCTCATTATTTCCATCTGTTACTAACATACCATTTTCATTTAAAAAGTTCTCTGTAATTTTACATGTTGATTTAGAAGCTTCTATTTTTATTTTTGAAGGCACATATAATATAGGTGAAATATCGTCATATATTTCTACATCTCTCTCTAAACTCTGAGTTACACCTCCTTGGGGAGTTGCTTTATATTTGATTTTATATTTTCCAGCACGATAAAAATTTAAACTAGATACTTTTTCTCCGGATGAATTAAATATCTCTTCTGACACATTCAAACTATTTCCATATGAGTCAGTAGCGGTTAGTTTCTCTATATTTTGTTCGTGTCCCAATTTTATTTTTAAATTTTCTGCGGATTTATTGAATTTTGCTACATTATTTTTTACTTCTACTGATTTTATATTAACTATTCTTTCCGCTGTTGCAGCCAAACCTTCACTATCTACAACTTCATATGATACATAGTATATTCCACCTTTTGATATATCTACATTGCTTGTATCCATTTTTATTTTGTGGGTTAAATCTCCATCTTCAGCATCATATGCAGTTGCTCCTATATCACTATATGAACTTCCAGCAATTATAGTTATTGATGTATCCCCTCGTAAAGTTATTCTTGGTTTTGTATTTACTTTTTCAGGTTTTGGAGGTTCCGGTATAAATTCTTCTTCCTCAACTATTGAACCGTAGTCTATTTCTACTTCTTCTTTTGATGGAGTTTTTACTTCAGGTTTTGGAGTACAATCGGATTTTACAACTACAGATCTATAGGCACTTGCTTTATTTCCAGCAACATCTGTAACCGTATATGTAACTCTATAATTATTAGATATATTTTCATTTATATCATGTTTTACTAAAACTTTTGAAGTTATGTTACCATCTACATTATCTTTTGCGATTACACCTGGATCTTGATATTTACTTCCCCTATCTAAACAATATGGGTTATTACCCTTTATTTCTATAACGGGCGCTATTCTATCCAAATTTTTTGCAACAGTTTCTTTTAAGTCTTTATAGTCTACTACCTTTATTTTTCTTTCAATAGTTTCTGTATTACCAGACATATCAGATGAGGTATAATTTATTACGTATTCTCCTTCATTATTAATGTCTACCGAACCACTTCTAGCTATACTTCTTGTTACATCACCGTCCACATCGTCTGTTGCTCTTGCACCAGGATCAACCAGATTTGTACCTTTTGCAATAATTATCGTATCTGAACCATTTAAAGTTAATACTGGAGGAGTACTATCATTAATATTATTTATTAAGCCCTCACAGTGAAAAGAACCAGACGTTGTTAAAGATAATCTTATATATGAGCTAGAAGGTATTTGTGCTTTTTCTCTTGTATATCTAGGGTCTATACTATCGTTTTTATCTATTAAGTATTGTTCCTCCATTTGCCCTATTTTTACATACACTGTATCTCCAGGTTCTCTTCTTTTAACATTATTGTTTTCAGTATAATTTATAGCAACTCCACACAGTTTTTCTATAACCTTTGTGTAATTATTTTCTGATTTTTCAAAATTGTATCCCGGCATAATAAAATAGAGAACTGATACCAAAACTATAGCCGTCATTAATACTATTACTTTTAAAGCATTACCCTTGTTTGACGGATGGGTATATTCTTTATATAAATTATTGTTTTCTTGATATTCATTCATTATATTACCTCTTACTTTATATATATTGTATCATGTATAAAAACAAATATAAAGGTAAGAATTTAAAAAAAGATAAATTATTATTTATCTTTTTTATTGCCCTTTAGAACACCTAATATTGATTTCTTTTTTGTAACTTCTTTTTTAATTTCCTTCTTAGTAATTTCTGTTTTTTGTTCCACTTTAGGTTTTGATGTTTCTTTTTCAACTTGTTCTTTTGATTCTTTTTTTAAAGCATCTTTTCTAGATAGATTTAATCTACCTTTATTGTCATATCCTAGTGCTTTAACTAATATTTCATCTCCAACAGAAACCACATCTTCTGTTTTTTCAACTCTCTTGTTATCAAGTTGAGATATGTGAACCAATCCCTCAGTTCCCTTCCATAATTCTACAAAGCATCCAAAAGCTTCTACTTTTATTACCTTACCAGTATATATTTTACCTTCTTCTACTTCTTTTATTATGTCTTCTATCATTTCTTTAGTACGATTTATTATATCTTTATCTTTGTGATATATTAGTACTTTTCCATCATCCTCTAAATCTACTTTTACTGCATTTATATCATTTACCGATATAACATTGCTTGCTTCTTGAATAATTTTAGTAATTGTTTCTCCACCTTTACCAATTATATCTTTTATCTTATCTGGATTAACTTGTAGTGTTAGTATTTTTGGAGCATATTTACTAAGTTCTTCTCTTGGTTTATCTATTACTTTATTCATAGTATCGAGTATTTCTAATCTTGCGGTTTTTGCTTGGTCTAGTGCTTTTTTCATTATTTCTTTTGTAATACCTTTAATCTTAATATCCATTTGCATAGCACATATACCTTTTTTTGTACCTGCGACTTTAAAGTCCATATCTCCTAAGTGGTCTTCCATACCTTGAATATCCGTTAGTATCGTATATTTTTTTCCATTTGCTAAAAGTCCCATTGCAATACCTGCTACTGGAGATTTTATTGGAACCCCTGCTGCCATAAGAGATAAGCATCCAGCACATATAGATGCTTGTGATGATGATCCATTCGATTCTAATATTTCAGATACAACTCTTATTGTATAAGGGAATTCTTCTTCTCCTGGTATAACTTGAAGTAATGCTTTTTCTCCAAGTGCTCCATGACCAATTTCTCTTCTTCCAGGTGTACCATATCTTCCTGTTTCTCCTACTGAGAATTGTGGGAAATTATAATGTAACATAAATCTTTTTGAATCTTCCACTCCAAGACCATCTAATATTTGATTGTCTTTTAAAGAACCAAGTGTAGTAATACTAAGTGCTTGAGTTTGACCTCTTGTAAATAAAGCTGAACCATGAGTTCTAGGAAGTAAATCTATAGAGGCTGATAAAGGTCTAATTTCATCTTCACTTCTACCATCTGGTCTTATTTTTTTATCTACAACCAAATCTCTAAATTCTTCTTTTTCTATATTAGATAGTATTAGTTTTACTTTAGTTATTAGTACATTTAATTCATCGTGTTCCATATCGTGATTTTGATCTTCATAATGTTTTACTACTTCTGCTTTTAAATTATCTATTGCAGCATATCTTTCTAATTTATCTTTTATTCTGATTGCTTCTATCATAGGTTTTTTTGTTATTTTTTCAACATCTTTAATCAAGTCGTTTTCTAATTCTAACTTTTCATAAGACATCTTTTCTTTACCTATTTCATCTATTATTTCTTGTTCAAATTCAACAAGTTCTTTTATAGCTTCATGACCAAACATAATAGCTTCTAACATATCTTTTTCAGATACTTCTTTACTGCTAGACTCTACCATGTTAACGGCATCATGTGAACCCGCTACGATTAGATCTATATCGCTTTCTTCCATTTCTTTACTAGTTGGATTTATTATAAAGTCACCATCTACTCTACCCACTTTTACTCCAGCGATAGGTGAATCAAAAGGTATTTCACTTATTGAAGTCGCTAAAGATGACCCGAATAATGCTGTCATTTCTGGAGTATTATCTTGATCTACTGATAGAACTTCATTTATTACATCTACTTTATTTCTAAAGTCCTCTGGAAATATTGGTCTCATAGGTCTATCTATCATTCTTGCACTTAATGTTGCATTTTCTGTAGGTCTTCCTTCTCTTTTTATAAATCCACCAGGAATTTTACCAACTGCATATTGTTTTTCTAAGTATTGTACAGATAACGGGAAAAAGTCTGATAATATATCAGCTTCTTTTGATACTACTGCTGTACTTAGTATAACTGTATCTCCATATCTTACTAATACCGAACCATTTGCTTGTTTTGCTAATTCTCCATGTTCTACTATCAGTTCTCTCCCTCTAAAGTTTAATTTAAATATTTTCTTTTCCATTTTATCTCCTTAATATCTCTTTTATAAATTGTTTGGGTTTATTTATACCCTAAAAAAAGCATTCAAAAGGAATGCCTATTTTCTAAGTTCTAACTTCTTAATTAGTTCTCTATACGATTGAACATCATTTTTCATAAGATAGTTAAGTAAATATCTTCTATGTCCAACTTTTTTAAGTAATCCTCTTTTTGAGTGATTATCTTTCTTATGAACTTTTAAGTGTTCAGTTAGTTCATTTATTTCTTTTGTAAGAATTGCTACTTGAACTTCTGTAGAACCAGTATCATTTTCATTCTTACCAAATTTTTTAACTAAATCTTTCTTTTGTTCAGCATTTAAAGCCATATTTTCCTCCTTAATTTATATTTATTCCATATTCAAAGTATAAGTTGGAGTTTCTACATACCTAGAATAGGTCTTTAATAATATACTATAAATGTTTATATTTATCAAGTTCTTTTTTTAATTTTTGGGGAACTTTTATTTTTTGGTGTTTTTTTGTCATAGTTTCCATATCTCTTATTATTTTATCTCCAAAGTCATCATCGCTTAAAGCTATATCATTTTTATTTACTATTTTAAAATCTCTATTTGGATTTTCTAGCATAAAATAATATGCTACTCCAAGATCAAATAGTGTTCCAACAGATGTTCTATCATAAACTATATGAACAGATTTGGCATTACCTATTGCATTTGCATTATCTGTACAAATTCTATACCCAATAGGGTCTACTTGATTTGTATCTCTATCGGGATAGTGAACCTCATGCCCATTTTGTTCTGTTTCTGAAATATATTCCATCATAGTCTTTTTTTGTTCCTCTGTTGCTCTATTTACTGGACAAATTAAAAATATTTTATTATCGGCATAATTATCTTTTACATTTGGGACTAAATTATTATCTTCCCAGTACATAGACATGTTGTTAAAACTTTTTGTCTCTGTCTTTTGTATTTTGTCCCTGTTTAATAGTTTAATTCTTTTACCAGATGCAAATATTACTCCAAGTAAAAATAGGCTTTCCTTATCAAAAGTAAGTTCAAAATCTACTGTTTCCTTTTCTTTAATTTCATTAATTTTATCTATAATTTCCATAAAATCCCCTATATGAATTATAGCATCTTATATGGTTTTAGTATAGTGCTTTTTACTTTATAAATTGCAATTAATTTATTATCAAAATACATAGATACTATATCTTTCATATCATATATATTATCTATTTTGTTACCGTTTTTTACTTTTTTATATAAAGATTCATCTAAATCTATTCTAGGATAATTTTTAAAATATTCTTCTAATTGTATTATTTTATAATTATTATTTTCTATTTCTTCTATGTTATAACTATCTTTTATATCAAAATCTCCTTGTTTAGTTCTAATCAAAGATGTCATAGTAGCATATGTTCCAAGATCTCTACCTATATCTCTTATTAAGCTTCTAATATAAGTTCCCTTTGATACTATAGTTCTAATAGTTATATTCTCATATTCTAATATTTCTATTTCTTTTATATGTGCCTCTCTTTTAGGTAGCTCTACATCTATGCCTCTTCTTGCATATTCATATAGTTTTTTACCATCCACTTTAACTGCACTATAAACAGGAACTTCTTGATTATAAGTTCCTTTATATTTGTTTATAGTCTCTAATAATTCTTCATTTGTAACAGTTTTATCTGAAGTATTAGTTGTTTTTCCAGTTATATCTAATGTATCTGTTTCTATACCAAGTTTAAAACCCGCTATATACTCTTTATATTCACTAGTTATAAGTTCTGATATTTTAGTTGCCTTTCCTATAGTTAAAATAAGAAGACCTGTTGCCAGTGGGTCTAATGTTCCCGTATGACCAATCTTTTTTGTACCAAGTATCCTAGATACTTTATTTACTACATCTCTACTAGTAAAATCTTTTGGTTTGTTTATTAATATTATTCCGTCCATTATTATTTCCTTTTTTATTAGATTCTCTTATAGAGTTTCTATAGCTTTTTAGAAGTAACCTTCCTTTTTTATGTTTAGAGTTTTCATATCCAGTTTCTTTTGTAAAAAATTTTGAATAATCTTCTTTTGAATAATTATCCAAAGACATAGATATTAATATTACATTAGCAAGTAATACACTATTTTTCATTTTTTAATTCCTTATGTAAGTTTGTGTTTATTTTAAAGTTTGCTAATAGTTGTATAATTAAGGTTATTGCCCATATTATAATAAATATTAATTTTAATTCTTTAAACTTTAAAATAACAACTCCCATTATTATAGTTATAAATACAAACGTAATCTTAAATTTTCCATACTTTGTAGCTTCTCTCCACTCTTTTATTTTAAAAGTTTGAATAGATACTATTATAGAAAATATTACTTCTATTAAAAGAGTTAGTATTAAGAAGTTATTTCCAAGCAAAATTAAAGATACGCATATAAGGAATGAGAATAGCTTGTCAGATAATTGATCTAACTTTATTCCAAGAGCACTTTTAGCATCAAATTTTCTAGCAAAATAACCATCAAAAAAATCGGTAAGAGCCGCTATAGTAAGGAGTATTATAGCAATATCTATATATTTGTTTATCAATAAATATGATGATATTATTACTAAAATTATTCTAGACATAGTAAATAAATTTGGAATATGCTTTTTCATATATACCTCTTTTTTTATTATACCAAAAAAAGAAACTATTTTAAACTTTCTAGTTTCTCTTCTATTCTTTTTGCATATTCTATAGATTCATCGTACACAAACTCTAACTCTGGAAGCACTCTAAGTGGTAATTTTCTTTTATATAGTTCTGTTTTTATAAAACCCTTAGATTTATTTAGTTCTTTTATTGCCTCTTTTGAGTTGTTTATATTTATACAATATACTTTTGCATATTCATAATCGCTAGATAGATGAATTGATGTTACAGAAGTTCCTAAAATTAGTTTATCTCTAACTTTTGAATAAATGATATCATTTATTTCCTTCATTAAAGAACTTGCTATTCTTTCTCCTTTAACTTTCACTTTCTTTTTACCTCTAACATTTCATATGCTTCTATTATGTCCCCTTCTTTTAAATCGTTAAATTCTTCCAAAGTTATACCACATTCAAAACCTTTTTTTATGTCTCTCACTATATCTTTTTCTCTTTGAATTTGGCTTATTTTTCCATCATATATAACTTTATCATCTCTTTTAACTCTCGCTTTTGAAGTTGATTTTATAATACCATCTTTTACCATACACCCCGCAATTGTTCCAACTTTTGAGAATGTAAATAATCTTTTTACTTCTGCATTTCCTGTAATAGATTCTTCGTATATTGGATCTAATAAATCTTGTAATAATAATTCTATATCTTCTAATGCTTTATAAATTACGTTGTATTCTTTTATTTCAATATTTTTTTCTTTTGCGATATCTAATGTATTTTGTGATGATTTTATATTGAAGCTTATTATCTTAGAACAAGTAGCACTTGCAAGTATTACATCGCTTTCTGTTATTGGACCAGTTGCACTTCTTACTATGTTTAACTTAGCACCCTCTATGTCTATTTTTTCTAATGCATTTTTTAAAGCTTCTTCCGAACCCTTAACATCTGCTTTTATTATTATATTTACTTCTTTTCTTAGGTCATTTAGTAGACAAAATAAATCTTCTACGCTTCTTTCTGTTTGCGCTAATGATTTATGTCTAGCTTTTATGCTTCTTGTTTCGCTTATAGATTTAGCTTGTTTTTCTGTTTCAAATGCCATAAATTTATCACCTGCAGTTGGCATTCCATTTAAACCTGTTATTTTAACTGGAGTTGATGGCGATGCTTCTACTAAGCTTTTTCCAAGGTCATTTTGTAATGTTCTTACCTTACCATAAGTGGTTCCTACTACTATAGGATCTCCTAATCTTAAAGTACCATTTTGTACTAATACTGTTACTGATGGTCCTAGACTTTTATCTAATTTTGCCTCTATAACAGTTCCTAGTGCATATCTATTTTTATTTGCTTTTAAATCTTCCATTTCTGAAATTAAAAGTATGTTTTCTAATAGTTTATCTATACCTGTTCCATTTAATGCTGAAACATTTACGAACACTGTATCTCCTCCCCATATATCTGGAGAAAGTCCATACTCTGTAAGTTCTTGCATTACTCTATCTGGATTTGAATTTGGCTTATCTATTTTATTAACTGCCACGATTATTGGAACTTTTGCTGCTTTTGCGTGATCTATTGCTTCTTTTGTTTGAGGCATTACTCCATCATCTGCTGCTACTACTATTATTACTATATCTGTAATAGATGCTCCTCTTGCTCTCATTTCAGTGAATGCTGAGTGTCCTGGGGTATCTATAAAGGTTAGTTTTTTGTCGTTAAATTTTATTTGATATGCTCCAATGTGTTGAGTTATACCACCCGCTTCACTAGTTACTACACTTGTTTTTCTTATTGTATCTAGTAATGTTGTTTTACCATGGTCAACATGCCCCATTATGGTTATTACTGGGGGTCTAGATTCTAATGATTCTTCTGAGTCTGTTATTTCTAGTTTTTCAAAGTTAGATTCATCTTGTGTTTCTGCTTTTTTTAATGTTTTATCGTAATCTATCATTACTAACTCTGCATCTTCAAAAGATACAGTTGAATTCATATTTAACATACTACCTATATCCATAAATTTCTTTATTAGAGATACTGGGTTTTCATTTAATAATTCTGCTAGTTTAGAAAGTGTCATTCCTTCTTGATAGATTATTACATCGTCTTGTTTATTTGGAATATTAGATGTTAGTTTTTCTTTGTTTTTGTACATTTCTTTTCTTTTTTTTGAAAACTCTTCTGTTGCGGTATAATCTTTTTTAACTATTTTTTCTAATTTAACAGTATCATCTAGTTTTGGATTAATCTCTTCTACTTCTTCAATTATTTCTTCTTCTTCAAAGTTTAGATTGTTATCTAAATCTATTAAATTTTCCTCTGTTAAAGTATCATTTTCATTAAATGCTGAAATACCAAGTTCTATACACTTATCTAATACTTCATTAATGCTCTTTTTTACGTCTATTGCATATTCTTTTACTGTCATCATAGAGTATCACCTCTTTCTTAATCTATTAATTTCAATAATTCTTCATATATGGTTTCTGGAACATCTATTTCTAATGCTCTATTTAAATGTTTACCTAGTTTAGCTTTATTTATTGCTTCTAAGTCCTTTTTTATATATGCACCTCTACCATTTAGTTTTCCTGTTTCATCTATTACAACACCATCTGTTGTTTTTACTACTCTAATTAATTCTTTTTTAGGTAGTTTTTCTTTAGTTACAACACAACTTCTTAAAGGTATCTTTTTCATAATAAATCCCCTATTCAAACTTTATGTTTATTCCTTCATTTTTCATATCTTCTGGAGTTTTAACATCTATTCTAAATTTTGCAAGTCTTGCTGCTAGTCTAACGTTTTGTCCTCTTTTACCAATTGCTAAAGACAGTTGTTCTCCTTCAGCTATTGCTATAGCATGATTTTCATCTGGATTTAATATTAGTACATTTACTTCTTTTGCTGGAGATAGTGCATTTTTTATGAAAGTAACTGGGTCTTTATCATATAGTACTATGTCTATTTTTTCTCCATTTAGTTCTTTCATTATTCTATTTATTCTAGAACCTTTTTCCCCAATACAAGCACCAACAGCATCTACCCTAGAGTTGTTTGATGATACTGCGATTTTACTTCTGCTTCCTGCTTCTCTTACAACTCCATGCAGTTCTATTATTCCTTCTTTTAGTTCTGGAATTTCTAGTTCTAATAATCTTTTTACAAATCCATAATGAGTTCTAGATAGTAGAATTAATGGTCCTTTTCCAGAGTCATCTATTTTTGCGACATATACTTTTATACTAGAACCCATATTTATAGTCTCTCCTGGAATTAGTTCTGCTTTGGGAAGTATTCCATGTGCTCTACCTAAATCTATATAGTAATTAGCGGCATCTTCTCTTGAAACAGTACCTATTAATAGTTCGTCTTGTTTTCCATTAAATTCATCTATTATACTAGTTCTTTCTGCTTCCCTTATTTTTTGTATTACAACTTGTTTTGCAGTAGCGGTTGCTACTCTACCAAAATCTTTAGGAGTAACTTCTTCTTGAAATGATTCTCCGACTTTTATATCTTTTACTTTTTCTTTTGCATCCTTAAGCAATATATAAGAGTCTTTTAACTCATCTTCTTCATCTTCTGGTATTGCTTTTACTACATTAAATACTCTAAATACTTTTATTTCACCAGTTTCTCTATTTAGTTCTACTTTTACATTTGTTTTAGAGTCAAAGTTTTTTCTATATGCAGAAGCAAGTGCAAGTTCCATAGCATCGAAAACCACCTCTTTAGATATTCCCTTTTCTTTTGTTACTAGTTCTACCGCTTCTATAAATTCTTTTTCGTTCATTTTAACCTCTCTCCTTTGAGCAAACATCTAATATATAAGTTTCATCTATTATATTAGACTCATCTATTATAGGATTTATTATTTTTGTTGCTTTTACACAATCTTCTGATGTAACAAAACCCTCTTTATCTATTGTTATTCTTAGAAATTTTATGTTGTCTTCTGTTATATATTTAACACTGTCTACTTTTATTTGTTCTTCTTCTAATTTGTCTTTTATTAAATTTAATATTTTTATTTCCATACTCCTCCTTAAAACATATAAAAAGTGGGTCACTGATCCACTTCGTTGTTACGCTTGATATTATAACACGAAATAATAAAAAACAATAGATTTTTATAGTTATTTTTTGTATAATCTATAGTGGAGGGTCTATGAAGAAAAAAATATTTGGAATATTAGTTTTTTTATTTGCAATTCTTAACTCATATATAATTGGAGGTTTGTTTTCTTTATTACCAAAGAGTACTTTAAAAGGAATTCCAGAAATTTTAATATATTTAGTTATGGACTTTATTTTAATATTTATACTATGTTTTATTTATAGACAAGAATTAAAAGACGAATGGAAATTATTTAGAAGTGATTGGAAAAACTACTTAGAGAACAATGTGTCATATTGGGTAATGGGTCTTGTTTTAATGGCATTCTTTAACTTACTTATTAATAATATTATTGGAAAAGATTTACCAGAAAATCAACAATTAATAAATACTATGTTTAAAAAAATGCCTGTATATATAATGTTTACAACGCTTATAGTAGCACCTCTTACTGAAGAGTTGATATATAGAAAAACTATAAAGAAAATATTTAAAAATGAATGGGTTTTTGTAGTAATGTCTGGATTGTTATTTGGACTTGCTCATATTATATATAGTTATAAAGAAATATCGGATTTCTTATATATTATTCCTTATGGAATTTTAGGTTCAGCTTTTGCATTTATGTATAATAAAACTAAGACTATATTTGTACCAATAGCATTTCATCTTTTTCACAATTTACTTGCTGTATTAATGCTTTTGATATCTTCGTTGTTGTAGGAGTATATGGAAGAAAATAATAAAAAATTAAAGTTTAAAATTATTGGTGGTATATTAATATTTGTCACTATAATGGTGACATATGGTTTTACCCTGGGTATAAAGGGATTAAAGGTAAAGGAATACACTGTAATAGATAAGGACTTACCTAGTGATTTTTATGGTTTAAAGGTGGTTCATTTTTCCGACTTACATTTTGGAAGAATAGTGGACTCTAAAAATATAAGTAGTATTATAGATAAAATCAACGAATTAGATGGAGATTTGGTTGTTTTTACTGGAGACTTAGTAGATAGGGATAGTACGGTAACTAGCGATATTAAAAATAGTTTAATTGAAAGTTTATCTAAAATAAAGTCTACTTATGGTAATTATTTTGTTGGAGGTAATCACGATAAAGTAAATAAAAGTTTTTATGAGATAATGGAAAATAGTAATTTTAAAAATTTGGAAACTAAATATGAAAATTTACATATAGGAAATAGTGCGATATCTATCTTTGGAATGAAATCTAGTATAGATAATAAAGTAGATATTTCATATATGGATGATTTTGAATTGAATAAGTACAAAATGTTTTTAATGCATGAACCAGATAATGTTAGTTATATAAAAAATAGTAAGTATGATTTAATATTGGCGGGACACTCTCATAATGGACAAGTAAGACTACCAGTAGTTGGAAAATTAATTACTCCTAAAGGGGCAAAAGTATATTATGATGAGCATTATAAAATAGATAGTTCTAATTTATTTATATCTTCGGGTTTGGGAACTTCTGTTTTAGATATTAGATTATTTAATAAACCTTCTATTAATTTTTACAGATTAGTGAATAAATAAAATAAAGTTATGATATAATTATTTTGAGGTGTGTATGAAGAATTTAATCAGATGGATAATAATATTTACTATTTTGGTGGTTATTATCATATTCGTAGTAAAATTAGTACAAGATTCTAAAATTGGAACGAATGCAAGTGAAAGACAACTCATTGTAGCGGCACAAAAGTATTACAATGAACATCCAAATCTACTACCAAGGTATGATTATGATACACATACTGTTTCATCTAATGCATTAATAAGTAGTGGATTTTTAAAACAAACTGTAGATATGTATGGTGCTCCTAAGAGTTGTGAGTCTTATATAAC
>CAZJQU010000001.1:0-30971 GCA_964548645.1 uncultured Muribaculaceae bacterium | reverse complement strand
CTTATGTTGGAGATGCTACAATGTTTTCTAACCAAAGTAAATCTAAATTAGCGTATATGAACCTTTGTATAGGAGAAAGAGATTTAACTGATTTAAGTTTAGATGGAAGTTTGGAGTGTATAAAAAGACAAGGTAATCAATTAATTGGTTTACCTACTGTATCAGAATTTTTAAATACATCTAATGATCCTAATTGTCCAGAAAATATAAGAGCTTGTAGCAATTATAACTTTATGGCAAGAATAAAGAGCTTTTGGACATTAACACCTGTTAAAGGAACTACAGAAAAAGTATATAGAATATACCCAGATGAAGGTCTAATAGAAAGAGATGCAATTAGTGAACACTATGCATACCCAGTAATCAGTTTAAAACCCGATGTAGCAATACTAAGCGGGGATGGCACTTTTACAAACCCTTATGTTTTAAAGTAAGTCACTTTTAGTGACTTTTTCTAATGGAGGATTTATGGATAGAAATACTGAGAAACTTATAAACAGAGCTAGAATTTGTTTAGCAAATCATAATTATGAGGAGCTACTTAGAGTAACAAAACATTTAGATTTGGATGTTTTAAGTGGAACAGTATTTGATAAGAATATTAATTTAAGTTATGAAGAATTAAATAATATTATTCATGAATTAAAAAGTAGAAGAAAGATAAAAAATATAAGTAATTTGAACTATCAATCTATGCTAAATAAAGAACCATTAAATTTATCTACAGGAGAATTGAACGCTACTTTTGATACTATAGAAAGAAATTTAAAGTTATTTAATGATAAGTTTAATGGTAAGGTGTTTAGAATAGATTCTAGTTATGGAGAAAAGGACTTAGTAGCAATAGGAGTTTGTAACTTCTTTCACTTATTAGGATTTGATTTAAAGAAATGGTCAAAATATGATAAGAGTATATTAAGAATATTTCCTGAGTTTAAAGAATTATTGAATAGAGAATATAGAGATATATGTATAAATGATGATACTGTGTTATTTGATGCACTATATTCATTATTAGATAAAAAAAATAAAGTAATATATGAATTAACTAATAAGAACAGCGATTTGAATGATGCTTTAAATATGAATAAAGTTAAGATAAAGAATTTCTTATTCGAAAGAGGAGATTTTACTGCTTCTCCAAGTGGTATAGTTAGGCATTCACCTAAGGACGGAAATATAAAAGGAGACTTCTATTTAATAAGAGATCATATAAATAGAAATTCTGTTGAATGGGGGGTGTCATCTTTTAGAGCATACGATGAACTTCCACCAAAAAAATTAGAGTCTTTATTATTTAACTATTTTGAAAGCAACGAAATGTCTTGTTTTCAAAAAGAAATTACTACATCTGTTGGGTGTATAGATAAATTAGATTATATGGATAATCCTGAAATAGATGAAATACCAATTATGACTAGTTTTGACGCTAATGAATTAGAATATTTTAGAAGAATACTTTGTGGATTTAATCCTATAGTCGAACCTAAGGTAAAGAAAAAACAAACTAAGTAAAGTTTGTTTTTATTTTAAAGCATCTGTTTTCTTTAGTTCTTCTATATGTTTTTTTAGTTTTTGTGCACCAGAATCTAATATTATTTTTAATTGATTATCTATTTCTACTATACCTTTAGCACCAAGTTTTTTAATTGCCTCTTTATTTGCTAGAGATACATCCTTTAATGTTACTTTAAATCTGGATAGTTTTACTTCCATACTTAAAACATTATCTTTTCCACCTAGATATTCTACTAATTTATTAGCTTCTATTTTAAAATCTTTTTTTCCACCTTTTATTACTATTATAGCAATAAACAATACAACTGCTACTATAATAACATATTCTAAATATAACGATATTCCCATATAATCACCTTTAACAATTATACCATATATTTTAAAAAGCAAGTTAGAATTTCAACTTGCCTTTACCACCCTTTAGTCCATTGTAATTTTTTAATATGTTTATTTCAAATGAATGAGTTTTATTTTCTCTATTCTTATAGTCTTTTATTGCTATATTTATTATTTCATCTAATAATTTAGTATAATTCTTTTCTTTATTATCGAATAAGTAGAAAGATAAAGATCCCGGTATTGTATTTACTTCATTTATGTATATCTTATCTTTTTTACTATCCATAAGATAGTCTATTCTAACTACTCCACTAAAATTTAATACACGAAATACTTCTTTAGATAGTTCTTTTATCTCTTTTTCTATCTTTTTTGGAATGTCTGCAGGTATTATTCTATTTGTAGATAACATTCCCTTAGACTTTTTACCATTTATATACTTATCATCGTAACTTAAGAATTCATCTGTTCCCAATACTTCTTCTATTAAACTTGTTTCACTAGATTCTTTATTACCTAAAACTGCACAGTTTAATTCTATTAAGTTCTTAACCACTTTTTCTACTAATATTTTATCGTCGTATCTAATAGCTTGATCTATCGCTTGTTTTAATTCATCTTCATTGTTTGCTTTTTTTATTCCAATACTACTTCCAAGTCTTGCTGGTTTAACTATTACTGGATAACCTATTTCTTTTACACTTTTTTTAATATCATTAAAGTTTTCTAAATATTCGTGATCGAAAAACCAAGTATATTCTGTAATTGGTAATTTTTCTGCCTCTAATATTTGTTTTTGAAATACTTTGTCTTGTCCTATTGTAGCTGCAAATATATTTGATTCAGCATAAGGAACCCCTACCATGTTTAAATATCCTTGTATAGTTCCATCTTCACCGTTTGTTCCATGCATTATTGGTAATACTATATCCACTTCATTTACTATCTTTTTAAATCCTTTTTTAGATTGTAATACAAATCTTCCATCCATGTTATAAAGCACAACATTTTTTGCATATCTCTTTAAATTATCAAAGTCTTTATATAAATCTAAATCCTGAAGTAATGCTCCAGTATACCAAGTTCTATCTTTTGCGATATATATAGGCACTATTTCATATTTTTCTGGGTTTAATGCCTTCATAGCTTGAACAGCAGAAATAACGCTTATTTCATGTTCTACGCTTTCTCCTCCGAATATTACACCTAGTTTTAATTTCATTTTTTCCTCCTAATTTTATCTACTTCAAAGAAGTTTTCTAATATTTTTATTAATCTATCTATTTGTTCTATAAATGCATAATGTGTTCCACGATGTAATTCTATAAGTGCAGCATTTTTCATTATAGATTTAGCATACATAGCCTCTTCTATCGGAACTTCAACATCATTTGTTCCCCAAACTAATATGGTTGGTGTTGATATTTCTTTAAGATTATCTGTTAGATCTGCATTTACTACATTTACTAATGTTTCTCTCATTATTGATGTAGCATTTCTATAGTCTGTAGAACCAATTTTGGATTTAAAATAATCTTCATATTCATTTAATATTGGTAATTTTTTTAGTATCTTTAATATTTTTGTCTTTAATGATTGTTTTTTATCTTTTACTCTAAATGGCGCTCCAAGTAATACTAGCTTTTCAACTTTATGCTTTGATGCGTATATTATTGAAACCCTTCCCCCAAAAGAATGTCCTATTAGTATAGGATTATCTATTTTTAGTTTTTTTAGCAGTTCATATAATATTTCTTCATATTCGTATATTGTAAGTGCTTTTTTTGGTTCTTCGCTGTTTCCAAACCCAGGAAAATCTATATTTGTAATATAAAAATATTTATCTAATCTTTTCCCTATTACATCCATTACTTTTATATTTTGACCCCACCCATGCAATAATACTACATTTTTACCTTTTTTATTACCGTATTGAGTGTAGTTAATTTCTATATCTTTTATTTTCATATACTCACCTTGTATAAATATTTTACCACCAATAGATTTTATGGGCAATAGATAATAGAAAAAACTAAAGAAACATTTACATTATAAAGTTTTTTTAGTATAATTTTATTGTTGAGG
This sequence comes from uncultured Muribaculaceae bacterium, assembly GCA_964548645.1. GTDB lineage: Bacteria > Bacillota_I > Bacilli_A > RF39 > UBA660 > JAAYGD01. The sequence goes on along the minus strand of CAZJQU010000001.1, from coordinate 27,029 downwards.
TGAAGAATGAACAAATTTAAAAAAATATTTATAGGAGCTTTAGTATTACTATTAGTAAGTGGATGTGGTGCTCCAAAGTTAAAAGATGGAAGAGAAGTTTTATTTAAAATGAAAGGTGCTGATATGACTGCAGATGAGTTATATAGTGATTTAAAGTTTAACTATGGATTTTCTTTTATGTTAAATGAAATAAATATTAAGTTATTAAATCAAGAATATAAGACTACTGGAGATATGAAAAGAAAGGTAGAAGCAGAAATATTAGCCGCTAAAAATCAATTGGGGTCTGATTTTGCTGAAGCTATACAATATTATTATGGTGTATCTACAGAAAAAGAATTATTCAACTTATTAGAAATGAACATAAAAAAACAAATGGCAGTTAAAGATTACGCTCTTTCTTTAGTAACTGATGAAGACATAACAAAGTATTATAATGAAAAAGCAATTGGAGATATAACAGCATATCACATACTTATTAAACCGGATACTAGTAAAATAAAAGAAGATATGAGTAGTGATGAAAAAACAAAATTAACTAAAGAAGCAGAAGATATTGCTTTAAACAAAACAAAAGAATTAATTAAGCAAATAGATGCTGCAAGTAATAAATTAGAAAAATTTAAAGAACTTGCGAAATCTAATTCAGAAGATGGTACTGCATCAAAAGGTGGAGCTTTAGATCCATTTAATAGAGGTGCTATGGTAGAACCATTTGAAGATGCTTCTGTTAATTTAAAAGTTGGAGAATATACAAAAGAACCAGTTAAATCACAATTTGGATATCATATAATATATAAAGAAAAACAAGAAGAAAAAGGTAAATTAGAGTCTTTAAGGGCGTCTATAAAAGATACAATTGCAGAAGATAGAGTAGCTAATACCGCTAATATGGAGGCATTTGCAATGGATGCTTTAAGAGAAAAATACGATTTAGAAATATTTGATCCAGAATTAAAAATTAGATATGATAATTATTTAAATGAACAAAAAGGAACTTCTAATTAGTTCCTTTTATATTTTATTAATTTCATCTATAGAATATCCTTTTTGATATAATTTTTGTTTTATCGTAGATTCTAATTTATAATCACTATACTTTGATTGATATTTATTTTTTAATTTATCATAATCTTTCTTAATTTTATTAGAGTCTCCCTTTATATTTAATGAATTAAATACATCTTCAATTAATTCTTTGTCATAACCTAATATTGAAAAATGATTCATAGTTTTATTTTTTATCACATTTAAACTATTTTTTTTGTTTATATTTATATATTTTAGCATTATTCTATTTAATTTTTCTTTCAATATATCATAGTCTATATCTATATTTATTAAATCTTCATCTAAACCCTTATTTATTAAATCTCTTTTTATTTTATAAGGACCATCATTAGACAGATTTATTTTGTCGTTTATATAACTTTTTATGTACTTTGAATCATCTATATACCCTTCTTTTTTTAATCTATTTATTATTTTATCTATATCTTTTAAGTCATATTTATCTTTAAGATATTTTATTAGTTCTTTTTCTAAACGCATCTTTATATCCAAATATCTTAATGCAGTTTCATATATTTCTATATATCTATTTTCTTTTTCTATCTCTTTTAATAGTTTGTCATCTATATTTTTATTAGAAAGTATAGAGTATTTTATTAGTATATCTTCATATAATATTAATTCTTTTTCTTCTAGTGTAACTTTATATCTTCCTTTATTCATTTTTTTTATATTCTTTATTAACATAAGCCTCCTTAGTAAAAAGATTTAATACTATTTAACGTGTATTAAACCTTCTGATATTTCTTCTAAAGCTCTTCCTATTGGCTTTTCAGATTTATACTCTTTTAATTGAGTATGCCCTGTTTCAATCATTTCTCTAGCCCTTTTTGATACTACATGAACCAATATATACTTTGAATCTATTATGTTTAGTATTTTATCAATAGAAGGATAAATCATTTTATCACACTCCTCACTATAATAATAGAACATATATGTAAATAGTTCAATGAGAGTTTACACACGTTTACTAAATTGACATTTTTCTTAGTTTGTTTAAAATTACAACCATAGCCCAAGTATCTTGCTTACAGTATTCTATTAAAGCTCTATAGTTATCATCTTTTTCTTCTTTTTTCATGTCTTTTAATTTGGCATAAGTTACTAAAGCCTCTGTTCCATTTTTAACATCTAAATCAGCATATTTTAAATCACTAAATACTGGGAGAGTCTTTTTTATAGAATATGAACCACTTAAATTTTCATGATAATAATTTATTAACTCAGCATTTTCTATACCAAGAGCTTCATAAAAGGCTTTATTATTCTTTACTATATATAGTAAGTCTGATGCATTAGACACCATAGTATCTAATTTTTGTTTGAATTCTGGGAATATATTTGAAAGTTTTTTTATTACTCCTTTTTCAAATCCAACATTTTGTGCGAATACTGTACCTTTATCACCTATATATTCACATAATGCTTTAGTTAGTTCATATCTTTCATCTTTTGTGGGATCACTAGATAAAAATTCATAGTGATCTTTTTCTTTATCACAAACTCCAGGAGATTTTTCTATGTGTAATGAAAACTGAAATGGAGATTGTTCATAACATTTCTCCCCTTTAAATCTAGGAAGTGGTGATGGAAATGTTTCAAAATCTAAATGATATATTGGATATTTTAATTCTTTAATTGCTAGATTAATTTTTTGTTTATCTATATACTCTTTATGAAAGGTTAAACATTCTCTTTGTATTCTATGATTTTGTTTCGTTATCCAACTTTCAGGTATATCCATCATTTTTACATATCCATCATTTATTAAATCTAATCCTTTTAGGGTGTTTCCAAATTCATCCTTGTATCTAAATCCACCAATATAAGATAAAGTTGAATTATTATTTGGAATAAAATCAAAACATATTTTAGTATATTTACACTTTGTTTTTGATTTATATTCACAGAAGTCTCCTAATTTAGTTGGTTCTGCATTCATTTCTTGCAAATATTGTTCTATATTATCTTTATCTTTCATTACTACTTCTTGCATTTCTTCTGTTATTTTTGTGAAATCGAATATAGAGATTATACTAGTATCATAGTATGGTTCATCGTTTTTATAGGTTCCATCAAAAACATATTCGTGGTTTAAAACAGCAAGATAATAGTTTATTTTTTCTTTATTTGTTTGTTCTATAAACATCCTTTGTACAGATAAATCATATATATATTTTCCTAATCCCACTTTTTCTTTTAGCTTATCTCTTTTCGAGTTGTAATCTTTTATATCCATTTCTAAAGAAATATCATGATTTTCTAGTTCTTCTTTCAAATGAAATACTCCCCTTTTATCTTTATAGAAAATAGAAAACTTTTCTTCGCCTCTTTTTCCTGCAGTTAAACTTAAAAAATTATTAGATGTCGTTGCTTTTACTTCTATTACATTTATCCCGTTTGATTCGTTATATATATCTAAATAACATAAATATTTTATTCCTTTATCCATAAAATCAAATGACTTTTGATCTTTTGTTTTTAATGCATAAATAGATTTTCCTCCGAATAGTTCTTCAACTTTATTTCCCGCGAGTTCCTCTATTTTTTTATAGTAAGGTAACATTATCTCAAGTTGATGGTCAACCTCATCTATAAGATCTTCTTCTTCACCATCTTCATCTATTTTTATCATACTAGAGATTAGTTCTTTTTTCTTATGTTCTATCTCCTCATCTAAATAGTCTTTATAAGAAATATCTGCATTTAATCTTTCTTTTTTCACTTCATCTAAAGCAACATATCTAGGACATCTAGAATAGTTTATAAATTTTGTTTTAGTTACAGCCATATTTCCTCCTACTTGGTTTCATACCAATTTTTACCAAAAGATACAGAAACTTTTAAAGGAACACTTAATTTTATTATATTTTCCATTGTAGATTTAACTATCTCCTCTACCGTTTCTTTTTCTTTTTCTATTACATCGAATACTAATTCATCGTGTATTTGAAGTATCATTTTACTTTTTATATCGTATTCTTCAAATTTCTTTGAAATCACTATCATAGCCATTTTTATTATATCAGCACTACTTCCTTGTATTGGAGTATTTAACGCTATTCTTTCACCACTTTTTCTAATTGCAACATTTTTATTAAACAGTTCATCTATAATACGCTTTCTTCCTGTTATCGTTTCAACATAACCAAGTTCTTTAGCGTGTTCTTTTGTTTCATCCATATAGTTTTTTATTCCTGGAAATGTTTCTAAATATTTATCAATGAATACTTTCGCTTCTGTTATATCTACATCTAAGTTCTCAGACAAACCAAAACCACTTATTCCATAAAGTATTCCAAAGTTTACTGCTTTTGCTTGACGTCTCATGTTGTTTGTAACTTCTGATTCACTTACTTGAAATAAATCCATTGCTGTCTTGGTGTGTATATCCATATTATGATTAAAAGCATCTATTAAATTTTTTTCTTTTGAGATATGCGCAAATACTCTAAGTTCTATTTGAGAGTAATCCACTGACATAAGTAGATCGTTTTCTGGTAAAAATGCTTTTCTTATCAATCTTCCATATTCATATCTAATTGGAATGTTTTGAAGATTTGGTTCAATAGATGATAGTCTTCCAGTTCTTGTTAGTGTTTGATTGTATGTGGTGTGTATTTTAGAGTCTTCTAGTATGTAACTTTGTAGTCCTACTACATAGGTTGAGTATATTTTATTAAGCATTTTATGTTCTAAGATTTTTTCTATTATAGGATATTTATCTTTATGCTTTAATAGATATTCTCTATCAGTACTTCTTTTTTTGTTTGAAGGCACATTTAATTTATCAAACAAAACATTTCCCAGTTGTTTATATGAGTTAATATTGAACTCTTCTCCGGCTTTATTGTAAATAGAACTCGCTAATAATTCTAACTTTATTTTTACTTCATCTTCCATATCAGAAAGTAATTTTTTATCCACTTTAACTCCATTATACTCCATATCAGAAAGCACTCTTATTAAAGGCATTTCAATATTATAAAATAAGTCTGTATAGTTTTCTGCTTTTAATTTGTTTTGAAATGTAGAATAAGTTTCATATATAAACTTAGCTTTGTTTATGCACAAGTTTTTTACTAAATTCATATCTATGTTGTTTGATTTACTTATAACTTCAAAAAAAGGCATATCGTAACCCATTTGATTTGCAAGATGAGATATATCGTCTTTAACATTATAATTTAATAAATATGCTGCAATCATAGTATCAAAATTTACTGAATCTATTTCTATTCCTAAGTGTTTTAAAGATATTATTAACTTTTTTAAGTCATAAGTGTATAAGATATTATTAGTAAATATATCTTGAGTTATATCTTCTTTTGGTATAAATATGCTGGATTTTGAATTATATAAACCAATACCTAGAATATTCGATGTATGAACATTAGTAGAATCTAATTCAATATAAATTGCCATAGCATCAGTAGAAGAAAATTCATCCATGCTTTCTACAATATTACTATTCTCTTTTATCTCTGGTTCTCCTTCTTTTATACCTCTTAAAAAAGAATAAAATTCCAACTCTTCGTAAATTTTTCTTAACTCGACATTGTTTGAACCATTATATTTTATATCTTCTAAATCCATATCTAAAGGCACTTCTTTATAAATTGTAGCCAGTTGCTTTGACATAAAAGCATCATCTTTATAGGTAATCAATGTTTCTTTTAACTTACCTTTTATATTATCTATGTTTACATATATATTCTCTATGCTTTTATACTCATTTAACAATTTTAAAGCAGTCTTCTCTCCAATACCTTTAACACCCGGTATGTTGTCTGATGAGTCTCCTTGTAATCCTTTTAAGTCTATTACTTTATTTGGTTCAATACCATACTCTTTTTTAAATGTTTCTTCATCTAGTAATATGTAATCTTTACTTTTTAATAACTTTACTTTTACTTTATCGTTTATAAGCTGAAGTAAATCTCTATCACTACTTATTATAAGCACTTCTTTGTCATCATCTAATATTGAAGACATTGTTCCAATTATATCATCCGCTTCATAGCCGACAGATTCTTTGAAAACTATTCCTAAAGCACTTAGTAATTTTTTTGAATATTCTATTTGTACCTTTAATTCTTCAGGGGTTTCCTGTCTTCCCGCTTTATATTCCGTATAATTATCGTGTCTAAACGTTTTACCTTTATCTAACGCAACAAGCATATAGTCTGGTTTTTCTTCTTTTAATATCTTATTTATCATATTAGTAAAACCATATAGTGCATTAGTTGGAAAACCTTTGCTATTTTTCATCATACCACCTGAATAAGCAGTAGCAAAATAACTTCTAAATAATAAGTTGTTTCCGTCTATTAGAACAATTTTTTTCATAATATCACCTAATTCCATTATAACATAGATAAAAAAAGAATTAGTTTACTAATTCTCATTAGAAGCCGCCTCCACCGCCGCCTCCACCGCCGCCTCCGCCGCCGCCTGAAGATCCTCCTCCGAATCCTCCACCAGATGACATACTTGAAGAAGCTGCTCTAGCGATTTCTGCTCTAGCGGTATCAAAAGCAGATGATACTCCTGTATTTATATTATTTGAAATTATATTATTTAAAAGTATATAGTCGAACATATTCATATCTGTTGTACTAGGAGATATCTCCATATTTTGTATCTTTATTTGCATTTGTTCTCTTAGTTTATCTGCAAGACCAAATACATTGGCATATACTAAATATTTTTCCCAAAGTACTATTTCAGGTAATTCTTTATCATCAAACTTTCCAAAATCAGCCATAAAGTTTTTTAGTGCTTTCCACATGTGATATTTTTCATTACCTTCTTTGGTTCTTTTTCTATACAATACCGCATATGCTGTAGAACCAACAGAAATTGGAAGAACAAATGCTCCAATAGATGGGCTTAGGAACATTAGTAATAAAGGTATTAAAGAATATATAGCAAGACCTGTCCTTGTTGAGGTTTGGTCTTCATAATAGTTTTTTTCATTGAATACATTTTTACACATATTTTGCCAAACTTTAAATTTATTCATAAAATCTCTTGCTTCTGATTCTTTTTTCACTTTTTTCTTTAAATCTGAGAGCGAGAATTCTTTACCAGTTCCATAACTTTCTGCTAACCAAGTTCTAAGGTGACTTTCTTCTGCAGTTAATGGTTCTTTTAGATTTTCTTCGTTTAAAATTAACTTATAATCTTTATTTTCTTTTTTTCTTATTAAACCTGTTGTATATGTAAATTCTTCTGTTAGTAATCCTTTTTTCCTTATTATATTTAATAGGGAAGATGAGAGTCCTAATGAATCTACCTTGTTTTGCATAAGTAGTTGTACAGTTTCTGGTGATGAATCATCTGGAAATTCTCTAAAATATTCTTGATCGAAATCAGGTTTTAATTCTTTATCATTTTTAAAATATACTCTACCTAAAAATCCAAGTAAACCTATAAACCAAGCTCCTATTACACCTCCAAATATTCTATCATTTCTTTTTTGTTTAATAGCAAATTCTTTAGCTTCTTTTTCGTATTCTTCTTGAAGTCTTTTATATTCTTCTCTTGCTCTATTTGCTTCGTCTGCTAAAATGGTTTCTTCTTCTATTATAGAGTCAAATTTTGATACATTTACTACTTTTTTATTTTGAATTAAATAATTTGAATCAAATAATAGTCTTATGTCTACGGGGGTATTTTGTTCTAAGTATGTAGAGTTTACCTCGATAGTTTTTTTATCTAATATTTTGTTTTCTACATATAATGGTCCATGTGACCATACTCTAAATAACTCTTGATCTTTTTTTAAACTGACTCTTATTTCTAATTTTGAAATATTGTCTTCAAAAGAATCTGGTACAAAATTCCATCTTATTTCTCCAACATCACTATATTTTATTGCAATATCTTTTAGAATATATTCTATATAAAAAGTTGTGAAATTATTATTAGTACGATTAAACATTTTGTATTCTACGCCATCATAGTAGTCGTTTATTTCATAAACTTCTTTATCGCCTAAGTTACCTTTTTCTACTCTTTTAAAGCAATTTATAGGGTTGTTTAATGCTTCAAATGTATTTAAATCTGATCTGCATATTTTTACTAATTCTATATTCGAGGCATTATAGATCTTGTCTACTGTACCAATACCACCTGGAGTTATTCTTCTATAATATCCATTAAAATCACCTCTTTGAACTATTGCTTCTTTTACTAGCATGTCTCCATTTTCTAGAAGTGTTGCATCTACAAAAAAACCATCTATAGTATAGTCTAAAGCATAAACATTTGTAGTAATAAATAAAAGAATTATAAGTATTAATTTTTTCATGTTTCTCCTTTAAAAAAGACTTACTTTTGTAAGTCTTATTCTTCTGTAAAGTTTACTTTTGGTGTTTCTTTTTCAGACTCAACAACTTCAAAGAATTTCATTTCTGTAAATTTAAACATATTTGCAATTATATTTGATGGGAACATTTGTAATTTGTTCATATAGTTTAATACTGAATCATTGTAGAATTGTCTTGCATATGCAATTTTTTCTTCAGTATCCTTTAAGTCTCCTTGTAGTTGTAAGAAGTTTTTATCTGCTTTTAATTCAGGATAAGCTTCTGCTAGTGCGAATAATCTACTTATCACTCCATTTAATTCTCCTGCCGCTTGCATTTCTTGTTCTGGGGTATTAGCAGAGTTGAATTTGTTTCTTGCCTCTATTACTTCTTGAAAAGTACTTTTCTCATGTTTTGCATATCCCTTTACTGTTTCCACTAAGTTAGGTATCAAATCGAATCTTTTCTTTAATTGAACATCTACTTGTGCCCATTGATCTTTTGCTCTGTTTCTTGATCCTACTAATCCGTTATATGTGTTCATAACAAATAATCCCACTATTACTACAACTCCTAGTATTATTAAAATCCATTCCATAATTATTCCTCCTATAAAATTATTATAACATATGTTTATTTAATTTTTGTTATTTATTTCTTAAAATTGAACCTTCATATGCATTTAGTATTTCTTCTATTATTTTATTAAAATGTGTATTCACTTCTTCATCTGTTAATGTCCTATTTTGGTCCATAAATGTTATATTAAAACCCAGTGACACTTTATCATTACCGATAGATTCTCCTTTATAAAGGTCGAATACTCTAGCGTTTGATATTGTTTTATCTATTTTCTTTATAGTGTTTAATACATCATATGATTTTATGTTTTTATCAAATATAAATGCTACATCTTTTTCTATTTTTGGATATTTTGATACTTCTTTATACTTTATGTTTCTAACTTTTAAGTTTATTAGTTTATCTATGTTTATTTCTAATACATATGTCTCTTTTTTAGTTAAGGTTGGATTGATTTGTCCAATATATCCTATAAGGATATTATCTATTAGAATTTCTGCAGTCTTTCCTGGATGAAACTCATTTGGAATATTTTTTGTTTCAAATGTATATCTATTATTAAATCCTAAATAATCTAATAGATTTTCTAACATTCCTTTTAAGAGATAGAAATTAGATTGTATATTTAATTTTTCAAACTCATTTGATATGTAATTTCCAGTTATTCCAATACATAGTTTATGTTCCTCTTTATATTCAGAGTCTATGAAATAACTCTTACCTATTTCATACAACATTAAGTCATCGATATTTCTAGATAAATTGTAGTCTATTACTTTTAACATAGATGGTATTAAGCTATATCTTAAGGTGGATTTGTCATCTGATAATGGTTGAATAAGTCTTATCATATCGTAGTTATCATCGGTGTATTTTTTAAAATCTGTATCTGGTTGTAGTGAGTATGTTATTATTTCTTTTAATCCATAAGTTTTTAGTTTATTATGTATATTTTTTATATATTTATATGTTTTATTGTATGAACCATTCTTTACTTTTACTATTGGATTTGTTCCTATTATGTTTTCATATCCATTTATTCTACCAATTTCTTCTATTAAGTCTTCTTCTATAGATATATCTAGTCTTCTTTTTGGAACATACACTTTAAATAGGTCATCATTTTGTTCGTATTTAAAATCTAATCTATCGAATATTTCCTTTATTTTATCCTCAGATATTGTCATTCCTAATATTTTTGATGTTTTTTCTTTAGATAGAGTTATTTCTAAATCATTTAGATTGTTGTTATTGAAGCCATAGGTATGATTTACTACTTTACCATCTGCATATTCTTGTAATAAATATGATGCTTTGTTTAATGCTTTTTCTGTATTTGCAGGATTTATTCCTTTTTCAAATCTTATGCTAGATTCACTTCTAAATACATTTTTAGAAGTTCTTCTAATGCTTATTGGATCGAATATTGCTGATTCTATTAGAATATTTTTAGTTTCTTTTGTAACTTCAGAGGATAGTCCACCCATTACTCCAGCGATTGCTAGTACTTCTTTTTCGTTTGTTATTAATATATCTCCTTCATTTAATGTTCTATACATTTTATCTAATGTCATAACATTTTCATTATTAAGAGATTCCCTTATTATTATTTTATTTCCAATTTTATCTAAATCGAAGAAGTGAAGTGGTTGACCATACTCTAGCATTACATAGTTACTTATATCTACTACGTTATTTATTGGTCTAATACCAGATGCCATAAGTCTAGCCTTTATAAAATTGGGACTTTCTTTTATTTGTACATCTTTTACTATTTTCGATATATAGGTAGTACATTTATCTGTATTTGATGAAATATCAATATTTATATCTTCTTCTACATAGTTAATGTTATACTTATCTTCTTTTACTTTTTTATTTAATACTGCTCCTACTTCGTAAGCCATTCCTATTATACTAAGTAAGTCTCCTCTATTTGCAGTTATTCCATAGTCTATAATGGTATCATCAAAATGAAGATATTTTAATGCATCTTCACCAACTTCTGCATCACTTGGCAATATATGTATTCCTTCTTTATTATCGATATATTTACTTTCTATTCCAAGTTCTTCTAAGGAACATATCATTCCATTAGACTCTATTCCTCTTACTACTCTTTTATCTATTTTAAAACCATTAGGTAGTGTAGCCCCCACCCTAGCGACTATTACTTTTTGGCCTTTATCTACATTTGAAGCTCCACAAACTATTTGATATGTATTATCTTTTAAATCTACACTACAGACACTTAAATGGTCTGAATCTGGATGTTTGGTTTTATCTAATACGTGTCCGATTACTAGATTTGTGGAATCGCTTAGTTTATAAATAGATTCGGTTTCGTTACCTATAAGTAACATTTTATTAGAGAGTTCTTCTATAGATACATCTATATCTATGTATTCTTTTAACCAATTATTACTTATTCTCACTGTTATCACCTTCTATTCTATCAAATTGTTTTAGGAATCTAATATCGTTATTATAAAAATATCTTATATCTGTTATTCCGTATTTGAGCATTGCTACTCTTTCTATTCCTATACCAAATGCAAAACCTGTATATTCATTTGGATCATAACCACATCCCTTTAAAACATTAGGATGAACCATACCTGCTCCAAGTATTTCAATCCAACCACTTTGTTTACAAATATTGCAACCATTTCCATTACAGTTAAAGCAACTTATATCTACTTCTATGCTAGGTTCTGTAAATGGAAAGAAACTAGATCTAAATCTTATTTCTCTATCATTTCCAAATAGGTGTTTTAAAAGTATCTCTAAAGTTCCTTTTAAGTCTGACATTGATATGTCTTTATCTATCATTAATCCTTCTATTTGATGAAATTGATGAGAATGTGTAGCATCGTCATTATCTTTTCTATACGTTGCTCCAGGACATATTATTCTTATGCTTGTTTTTTCTTTATTATTTAGCATAGTTCTAGCTTGTACTGGTGATGTGTGAGTTCTAAGTAGTGTCTCATCTGTTATATAAAAACTATCTTGCATATCTCTTGCAGGATGTCCTTTTGGAATGTTTAAAAGTTCAAAGTTATATAAATCTTCTTCAACTTCTGGACCTTCTACTACGTCATAGCCCATAGATACGAATAGTTCTTCTATAATCTCTCTAACTTTGGTTATAGGATGAGTAGATGTATTATTAAAGGATACTCCCGGTAATGTAACATCTATTCTGTCTTCTTTTAATTTTTCGCTTATCTCTTTACTTTCTATTTGTTCTTTTAGATGGACTATATCGCTTTCTATATAGTTCTTTGCTTCGTTTAGCACTCTACCTAACACTTTTTTTTCTTCTATAGATAAAGAGGCAAAGTTTAGGTTCATATCTTGTATTTCACTTTTTTTACCTAAATATTTTACTCTTAAATCATTTAAATCGTTTGAATTGTTTATATTTTTTTTATCTATATTGTACTGTTCTATTATATTTTTGAGTTTTTCGCTATTATCCATTCTAATCCTCCTTTTAAATATGTGGTTATATAATTTGATATATAATCTTTTGTTTCTCCATAAAGTAGACCATGACCTTCATTTGGTATTAGTTTAATATGTTTATCTTTTGATAATATTGTATCATATACATACTGACTGGATCTTATTGGTACTACCGCATCTATTTCACCATGTAATATAAGCGTCTTTGTAGTTATGTTCTTTGGAGTATCATAGTATTTTTTTATTAATTTTTGAAATTCTAACATACTTTCTATAGATGTATTCATTACTTTATGAGTTGTTTCTATATATCTGGATTTATTCTTTATTGGATTTTTTATTATTGTTTTTATGTTATTGAAGTTTTCATTAAAATCTAAATATATGAATGCTGGTGCGACTAGTATTAATTTTTTTATTGTTTTGTGTTTTTTTGCAAGGTGGGTTGCGATTACACCTCCCATACTGTGACCTATTAAATATATTGTATTATATTTTTTACTTAATGATTCTAACATATCTTCCGATGCTTTTATCCAATCTTCATATTTAACTGATTTTAAAGTGTGTTTATTGTGACCAGGTAAAGAAAATGAATAAGCATCTATATTTGAATTTAATTTAATATAGTTAGAAAGATATTCTACTTCGCTTATTTCTCCCATAAATCCATGTATTATTAATACTGCCTTTTTAAACATATACACCTCTTAAAAATAAAAAGCATCCTTATAATAAGGACGCTTTTACGTGGTACCACCTTAATTCATATTTCTATGCACTTAATAGCTCTTAACGCGAGATACGTCATATATTTTGTATATGAAACTCCGAAAGTGAATTCACAAATATTAGTATTGATTTTCACCAAACATCAATTCTCTATAAACAAATATTTTGTTACTATTCTTTCATCTGTGTCTTTATTTATATATTATATCACAGTGTCATTAATTCTTTTTCTTTTTCTTTTGAAATGGTTTCTATTTTTTCGTTGAATTCATTTATTATGTTTTGAACTCTATCTATGCCTCTTTTTTCTTCATCTTCTGGAAAGCCTTCATTTTTTATATTTTCATTTCCTTCTTGTCTTATATTTCTTAATTGGATTCTTGTTTCTTCTGCCATTTCTTTTACTTGTTTTACGAATTCTTTTCTTCTTTCTTCAGTAAGTGGTGGGAACGCAATGGTTATTGATTCTCCATTGTTATTTGGTGTTAAACCTACATTTGCTTCGTATATTCCCTTTTCTATATCAGAAAGAGCATTTTTATCAAATGGTTTTATCATTAGTGTTCTTGCTTCCGGTATTGAAATTGTAGCAAGTTGAATTAAAGGAGTTGGAACTCCATAGTAGTTTGCAAAAATTCCATCTAAAACAGATGCACTTGCCCTACCTGCTCTTACATTGGAAAATCTCTTTTCCATATTTAATATTGCTTCTTCCATCTCTTCTCTTACTAACGTCAGTATATCTTCCATAAAATCACTTCCTTTATCTATTTGTATTTTACTATATATTCGCCTTTTTTAAAAGGGTTATTTAAAAAAAAGATATTTCTATTCTTTATCTTTTTTTGGTTTTGTTTCAAAATTATAATGTTCTCTTACTTTTTTGTTTAATTCATCGTATAGTTTTCTATTATCTTTTAGTATTAGTCTTAAGTTTTCTTTACCTTGACTTACTTTTTCACCATTATATGAATACCACGCTCCTGACTTTTCAAGTACATTAATATCTGTTGCTAAATCTATTAGTTCTGATTCTCTGCTTACTCCTTCTCCATAAATTATATCTAATGATGCACTCTTAAATGGCGGTGCAACTTTGTTTTTTACTACTTTTACTGTCGTTCTATTTCCAATTACATTTTCACCTTGTTTTAATTGTTCTGCTCTTCTTACATCTAATCTTATAGTAGAGTAAAATTTTAACGCTCTTCCTCCTGGTGTCGTTTCTGGATTACCAAAGAAAACCCCTACTTTTTCTCTTAATTGATTTATGAATATTACTATTGTGTTTGTTTTGCTTATAGTTCCAGATAGTTTTCTAAGTGCTTGACTCATAAGTCTAGCTTGAAGTCCAACGTGACTATCTCCCATTTCTCCTTCTATTTCTGCTTCTGGCACTAAAGCTGCTACAGAATCTATTACTACTAAACTTATAGCTTCACTTCTAACTAAAGCTTCACAAATTTCTAGTGCTTGTTCTCCTGTATCAGGTTGAGATAGCAATAAATCTTGTATATCCACACCTAACTTAGAGGCATATACTGGATCTAACGCGTGTTCTGCGTCTATAAAAGCTGCTCTTCCTCCTGCCTTTTGAACTTCAGCAATCGCATGAAGTGCAAAGGTCGTTTTACCACTAGATTCTGGGCCATATATTTCTACTATTCTTCCTTTCGGATATCCACCCACTCCAAGCGCTATATCTAAAGATAATGATCCACTTGGAAACACATCTATTTCTCTTACCTTATCTGCCCCAAGTCTCATTATTGAACCTTTTCCAAATTGCTTTTCTATGTCTGCAAGTACTTGATCTAAAACTTTGTCTTTTTCTTTTGTCATTATTTCCTCCAATTTATTTATAAGTTAATTATAATATAAGAAATATAAAAAAGCAATACGTTTTCGAACTTTTGTTCGGTATTTTTGTAAAGGAGTAAATACTAAAAATTAAAAATAGATTAATATATTAACCTATTTTTGATATTGTAATTTTACTAATATTTATTTATCGAATAATTTATCTTTATTTAAGAAATAATATTCAAATGCTGAGTATATAGATAATACTACAGAAATTATTAATATTGTATTTGATATATCTATGTTCCATAATTCGAAGGGTAGATTATAAAAAAACGTTAGAGATATTCCGATCATTAGGAATATTGTCTTTATTTTTCCTGTTTTGCCCGCTGCGATTACAGTTCCCCTAGATGCTGATATCATTCTTATTGAATCTACAATTGTATCTCTCGCTACTATTATAACTGGTATTGCAGGACTTATGAATCCTTGTGCTGCTAGTATTATTAAAGATGTATTTACTAGCACTTTATCTGCAATTGCGTCTATAAATTTTCCAAAATCTGTTACTTGACCATTTTTTCTTGCAATTCTACCATCTAATAGATCTGTAATTGATCCTATTATAAAGAGTACTCCTGCGATTATATATCTTAAATCTACTACTAATATTTTATTTACTATAAGTTTTGGAAACTCCATATTTAATAAGTAAAATGGAAATAATAGTAATATTCCTAATATAAAGGCAATTACTAATCTAGATAAGCTTAGTTTGTTTGGTAAATTCATTTTCATACAACCCTCACAGTAATATTATTAGTAATATTATAATTGCTATAATGATTACTCCACCTATTATTAAATATTGTTTCTTTTTATCTTTTTTTAAACTTTCTTCCATTGTATATGGAGAAGATATTTTCTTAGGTTCTTCTTTAATGTTTGTAGCATTTTCTATTTCTTCAATAGGTATTTTTGATGTGTATTCAAAAACAAATTCATTAAAGTCATCCGTGATTTTTTCACAGTCTAAACAAAGATATTTTGAGTACGCTACTACACAACTTCTAAGTTCGTATATATCTTTAAATATATCTTTATTACCTAATTCTATTTGTTCTAAAACCTCTTTAGATAGTTTTAAATCTTCAGATGCTTCTTCTATGGATATCCCTTTTTCTTCTCTGGAGTCTTTTAAAAACTCTCCTATTTCTTTCAAGTTAATCGCCCTTTCTTTAAAAAATAAAAAACTGTTTATAAGCCATGTTCTGTAACTCTTTCGAGCTCGCAAACATTTATCTATGCATATGCATTCTTCTTTAAATTGCTCTATCGAAGACTCCCCTACCAAAATTTGGGTTTCTCGCTCGTGAGGTTTACCGCGTTCCACTTTATCCATTTCTAGATAACATCGTCACTATGGCACTTTTATATCTAGTTTAATCATATCTTTCGACTTAGATTATTTCGAAGCTATTAGTCTTAAGACTATCATAGGTTATTTTTTCCCTATGCACGAACACTACTATCCCATAAGGATAGTGCGAGCATGGACTTTCCTCTACATAACTAGTATGCAGCGTTTGCAAAACAGTTTATTCTTTTTCTCCGTATATTACTTTTTCTAATTGAGATATTCTTCTAAGTAAATCTACATTTGTTACTTCTTTATCTGAACTCTTTATTATATCTAGTTTTTCTTTTGTGTTTCTTAGTTCTTTTTTTAAGTTCATATTTTCTTCTAACAACTCTTTATTTTCTTCACTCAGTTTTCTTACTATAGATATAAATTTAGTGTAATCGTTTATTACTATATCTAAAAATCTATCAACTTCTTGAGGTCTGAATCCTCTAGTATCTACCTTGAATTCTTTTTCTAAAATATCCTGTGGAGATAATGATATTTCTTCTAACATGGGTTCACCTCTTTCATATTTAATCAAAAAAGTATTTCTTTGTCAATCAATACTTATTCTATATATATTATACCATCTTTTTAAAATTTGAGTAGTTTTTGTTTGGTTTTTGTAGTATAATTATTTTGGTGATATGATGAAATATCCAAATAAAATTAAAAAAAATGGAACAAAAAATATAAACTTTGCTAATAGAGGAATGTCTTTGGAATATGATTTGAATATTACTAATGAGTATTATAAAGAAAAAAATATTGCTTTGATCTATAAAAAACCAACGCCTATAAAGGTTATAAATGTTGAGTATAACAATAATGACCATGAAATAACTAGAGCATACTTTGAAAAAGCATCGACTACTGATTATAATGGTATATATAAAGGAAAATATATTGATTTTGAGGCAAAAGAAGTAAATGGTAGAGTATTTCCAATTGCTAATATACATAAGCATCAATTAGAACACATATATAGTATTGTAGAACACGGTGGAATTGCTTTTATAATAGTTAGATTTAAAAAGCTAAATGAAACTTATTATTTAGATGGAAAGAAATTAAAAAACTACTTAAATACAACTAGTAAAAGTTCTATACCACTTGAAGTATTTGTTAAGGATGGTTTTTTAATAAAAGACAATTATAATATAAGAGTTAATTATTTAGATATAATTGATAAATATATTTTGGAGGATAGTAATGAAGAAGATAAAAAAGTGGTTTAAAAAATATTCTAAATTAGCACATAAGAAGGTTACGGTTGCAATGTTGCCTTTCTTAATTTTAGTTGCAGTATTAGGTTATTTTGCAATTGGACTTAAGAAAATAGCTATTATAGTTTCAATATTGTTTGCAAGTTCTCTTTTAATAGACTTTATAAAGAGTAAAAGAAAACCAAAGTCTAGAAGAAAAAAGAAAAAAGTAGGAAGAATATTATTAAATATTACTTTGGTTTTTGTAATAATTGGTATAGTTGGATTAATTACCTTTGTTGCATACATTGCTATGACGGCTCCAAAATTTGATCCTGAGTCTTTATATAAACAAGAAGCAAGTGTTATATACGATTCAAAAGGTGTAGAAATAACTAAGTTGGGTCTAGAAATTAGAGATAAAGTTGCGTTTGAAGAATTACCAGAGGTATTGGTAGATGCTATTATTGCAACTGAAGACTCTAGATATTATCAACATAATGGATTTGATTTACCAAGATTTGTAAAAGCTGCTAGTGGTCAAGTAGTAGGTAACAGTGGTGCTGGTGGTGCTTCTACTATTACCATGCAGGTTGTAAAAAACAATATAACGGACACTCAAGTAAGCGTCATAAGAAAGTTTACTGATATATATATGTCTATGTTTGTGTTGGAAAGAAAGTATTCTAAAGAACAAATATTTGAATTTTATGTTAATGCTCCATATTTAGGAAGTAGTTCTTATGGTGTAGCAGAAGCCTCTAGAAACTTTTTTGGTAAAGAGGTCAAAGATATAAATTTATCTGAAGCAGCATTTATTGCTGGATTATTTCAATCTCCAAGTTATTATGGAGACTCTGCATGGTCTAAACCGGAAAGAATTGAAGGAAGAAGAAATACTGTATTATATTTAATGAGAAGACATGGTTATATAACAGAAGAAGAAGAAAAGGTAGCAAAAGCAATACCTATAGAAGCATTATTAAAACAAAATAAAAAAGAAGGTATACATAAATATCAATCGTTTATAGATATAGTGGTAAAAGAAGTTCAAAAGAAAACAGGGTTAAGTCCAAATAAGGTTCCAATGAAAATATATACTACTTTGGATACTAAAAAGCAAGATATAATAAATGATGTGGTGGATAATAAGTTTGTTTGGCCTAATGATATGACTCAAACTGGTATTGCAGTTACAAATGTTAATAATGGTGCAATACTTGCAGTAAGTGGAGGAAGAAACGTACTTGTAGAAAGAGGGTTTAATAGAGCAGTGGATTTAGACAGACAACCTGGTTCTACAGCGAAGCCTTTCTTCGATTATGGTCCAGGAATAGAGTATGAAAACTGGTCTACGTATACCCCGTTCTTAGATTCTCCTCACAGTTATACTAATGGTAAACCGATAAAAAACTGGGATAATAACTATATGGGTCTGTTAACTTTAAAAAAGGCTCTTGGACTATCTAGAAATATACCCGCACTTAGAGCATTTCAATCTTTAAATAATAGACAAATACTTAACTTCGTTACTGGCTTAGGATTAAAACCAGAGGTAGAAAACGGATTTATTCACGAAGCACATTCTCTTGGAGCATATAATGGTTCTAGTCCACTCGAGTTAGCAGCCGCTTATGCTGCATTCGGAAATGGTGGATATTATATAGAACCTTACTCTGTAACCAAAATAGTATATCCAGAGACTGGAGATGTAGATGAATTTACCCCAGTAAAAAATAGAGCGATGAAGGAGTCTACTGCATACTTGATTACTGAATCATTAAAATGGTCGGTAACTGATGGTATAAGTGGTGCTTCTGGTAGAGTTCCTGGGTTTGAGGTTGCACTTAAAACCGGTACTTCTAACTACGATGCTGACTTTATAAATAAGTGGAAAATATGGGGAGCAACTAATGACTTATGGTCTTCGGGTTATACACAAGATTATTCAATGTCTCTTTGGTATGGTTATGACAAAATAACAGCGGAATCTGCAAAGAACAAGTGGTATAACATGGGAGCAGATAGTGGAAGAAAAAATAACTTATACAATATGATATGGAAACAAATAGTACAAGATGGTGCTAGAACATTTAATAAACCAAAGGGCATAATACCTGTAACTATAGAATTAAATACTATACCAGCACAACTTCCAAGTGAAAATACACCCGCAAATATGAGGGTAACAGAAATATTTAGTAAAGGAACCGAACCAACAACAGTATCTCCAAGATATTTAAGTTTAGATAATCCCAAAAATTTAAATGCAACTATCAACGGTAATAAAATAAATATAACTTGGAATCAAATAGATACTCCTCCTTACTATACTGAGGCATATATGACTAAGTATTTTCAAGATTATTACGGAAGAGGATACGAAGATTATTTACAAAGACATAAAAGCACAATAGCAAGCGAAATGGGAGTTATTGGTTACGATATATATTATAAAGGTCCAGATAATATAGAGCATTATATTACAACTACTGTATCAAATAACGTTACAATAGATAAACCATTAGTAAATGGCAAAACCACAATAGTTGTAAAAAGTGCCTTTTCTATCTTTAAACCTTCTAGTAGTGTAGGCGCAACATATTCGTTTGAAAATGAAGTTATCGCTCCATCTATAATATATAGTCCTAGCATAATAAAGAGTGTTGGAACTCCAGATATAACGATGAAAGATTTAATAAAGATAATGAACAATGGTGTAGATGTCACTAGTGATTCAAATATAAACTATACTATGGTTAAAAGTCCTGGTGGAAGTGCAACATTTCCAATAAAAACAAATGCACCAGCACTATATACAGTAGAATATACAATTAAATACAAAAATGTAGATATTAAATCATCAGATGGAAGTAATATAAAACAAACAATAGAGATAAAGTAGATGAAAATCTACTTTTAATTTGACAATTTTAATAAAGTGTTTATAATATAGGCATTTATAAGGGGGATATTATGAATAGTAAGTTTAAAGCTCTAGCGGTTGCGGGGTTATTAGCGTTATCAGCACCAATGTTAGCAAAAGGAGATATACCAGAAACAACTAAGATACATACGGTTGAAGTGGGAGACACTCTAACAGGAATATCATATTATTATTATGATACAGTAACTTTTTATGATGAACTTGGAGTACTTAATGGTTATACTAATTTTGATGAAATTTATATTGGAGATATGTTACTTATACCGCCAGCAGAAATACTAATAGAATTAGGAAAGATAACTAAAGATGAGTATGGATGTTTACCTATAGACTTTGAAAATCCTGATGATTTAAGTTTTAGATATTATGAACTTAAAGAGGGCGATACATTTAATGGAACATATGATTTAATATATGGCGGAATATTTGAAAATTATTCAAACTTAGATTATCATGTAACAGCTGTTGAATTAAGAAAGGCTTTAGAAATGTTCAACCCAATAGATGATCCGAATGATTTAAAAGCGGGAAGTAAAATATATTTATTAAACAATAATGATTTAGTAAATTTAACGATCAGTTTAAAGAATGAAGGTAGATTGACAGAAAAAACAAGATAATAATTATCTTGTTTTTTTATAGTAGTTACATATATCTTGCAATTTACAATCCTCACATAAGGGTTTTATTGCCTTACATTTATATCTTCCAAATAGAACCATTTGTAGATGAGTTTTTAGGCATCTATCTTCTGGTATTAGTTTATATAATTTGTTTTCTATTTCTAATACATCGTCATTTGGTTTTGCTAAATTTAATCTTTTTGATACTCTACTTACGTGTGTATCTACCGCTATATATGGCATGTTAGATAAATGTGATAGTACAACATTTGCTGTTTTTCTGCCTACTCCACTTAATGTCATTAGTATTTCCCTTTCTTTGGGAACTACATAATTATATTTATTTTTTATTTCAGATGCTATAGATTTTATGAACATAGACTTCTTTTTTGACATACCTATTGGTCTTAAGATTTCTATTAAATCATCTATATCAGCATCTATAAGTGAATCTATATCATATTTTTTAAATAGTATTTCTGTTGCCTTGTTTACTTTTTTATCTGTAGTTTGTGCACTTAATACAACAGCAATTAAAAACTCAAATTCATTATTATAGTTTAATTCTGGTTTCGGATTTGGATATAGTTCATCAAAGTAATCAAAGATCTTCTTCATCATTTACCCAATCAAAGTCTGGTATCTCTACTGTTGTTCTTTTCTTTTTAGAAAAATCTTCTTTATCTTTTTTTATTTGTTCTATTTTCTTATATCCTTTTTTATTCCATTCGAAAAGAATTTTGTCTACATACTTTAAGTTCTTAACGCCATTTAAAACAGATTCTTTTAATGCTTCTAATATTATTTCCTTATTATATGATTCAGACCAACTATTTATAAGTTCATACTCTATAGGTGATAAGGTTCTTCCAAATTCTTCTTCAAAGTTTGAATATATATCCATTTCTTCTTCTTTTTTTTCTTCTATTAAATTCATAAATACTTTTTCATATAGCGGGGTTAAATATATGTTTTCTTCTAAGCGTTTTTCCTTGTTTTCTTCTAGTTTTATATTTATTATTTTTTTTGTTTTTAACTCATCAATTGCAAATATTGCCTCTTTTTTATTCATGTTTAGTTTTTCTGATATTGTATTTACATCTGACAAAATAGGTTCACTTAAGTTTAGCAAGTATATTAAAACAACAAAAGAATCTAAACTTATATTTAAATTCTTATAGTTCTCTAATATATAACTAGGTACAACATAGTTCTTATCTTTTAATATTTTAATTATATTGTTGTTCATAAGAGCTCCTTAAAACAATTATATCATTTATATTTTGTTTTTATATATGTTTTTAAGGTTTCTTTGTCGTTTATTAAATTATTATCTAATATTTTTAAGGTTATATCATCATATAATGTCTTTATCCATTTTCCTGGTTTTTTATTTAGTATGTCTAATACTTCTTCTGGGGTTATATTTATATCTTTGTTAGATCTTATAGGTAAATTTTTATTAATTTCGTATATTTTATCTTTATCTATATTTAATATTTGAGCAGCAATAGAACATAAATATAGTCCATATTTATAAAGTTCTTTGTTTGTTATTTTCTTTAACTTTAACAACTCTCTTATTTCTTTTATATTTGTTTTTTCTTGTTTAGTATATTCATAGACATTTTCTTTATCTAATTGAACCCAATAACCTATAATATCATTTACAAATACTACTTTATTTATATCGTAGAGTTTTAATTGTTTTGATATAGATAGTTTTTTTATTAAATTTATACCGGTTTTTATATCTTTACTTGCAAATATTTTATTTAATTCTATCATCTTTCTATTGTATGATATACTTTCTAATTGTTTTTTATTTTTTTTAATACCTCTAATTAGATCTTTATCTAAGTTAAAATTTAATTGAGTTGCAAATCTTATTGCTCTAAGTATTCTAAGTGGGTCTTCTTTTAAGGATATATCCACTTTATTTATACATTTTATTAGTTTATTATCTATGTCTTTTTTTCCATCTAATATGTCTATTATTTCGCCTTTGCTATTCATACAAAGTGAATTTATAGTGAAGTCTCTTCTTTTTACATCTTCTATAAAACTTGATATATACTCTAGTTCTACCGGTTTTCTATTTTCGTATCTTATTTCTTTCCTAAATGTGGTTATCTCAAATCTTATATTCTTATAAAATAGAGTAACTGCTCCATAAATTTCTTTTGGTATTTTTGAATTGGGAAATATTTTTAATATTTCTTTTGATTTGGCGTTGGTACATATGTCTATGTCTTTACTTTCTATTCCTAAATAATAATCACGGACAAAACCACCAACCAAATAGCACTCAAAATTATTTGATTCTAATTCTTTCAAAACTTCTAAGGCAATTTCTAACATATTATCTCCACTTATATTATAACCAAAAAACAAGTATATTTAAATTGGTTTATAAAAATTTTACACTATTTTTCTTTTTCTAAGTACCGATTCTAATCTTGCTGCTCTAAGTATTTGATTGTCTAATGAACCATATGATATATCTAGTTCTAGATTATATCCTGTATTGAATATTACTACTGTTTTATCTAAGTTTCTTTTGTAGTCATTTATGTTTTTTAAAGATATCCATGCACATTCGTATAGTCTTGGTGAGTTTGTTGGGAAAAATATTATTTCTTTTGATTCTTCTACTATTATTGGTGCTTTGTGACTTACTCCTATTAAACTTCTAGTTCCGAAGAATCTTCCTTTGTATGAGCTCCCGAAATATCTACAGCTAGAATCTATTATTTTCATAGGTGTTTGATTTACTTCTAGTATGGAATTTTTTTCAATAATTCTTGATTTGTAGTTATCTATAGGAATTATTGCGAGTGTGTCCGAATTTATTTCGTAATTTTGCATCGTTACCTCCCTTCTAATAATAATCTTCCGAAAAAGATTAAAACCTCCCCTAAAATAACAATACAATATGTAGAAAATAGTAGATTTTAGTTAAAAAACTATATATTTTTATATAGTTCTTCTTCTGATATTATTTTTATATTTAATTCTTTTGCCTTATCAAACTTAGTTCCAGGGTTATTTCCCATAACAAGTATATCTGTGTTTTTTGTTACACTATCTGTTACATTGGCACCCAGTGATTCTAGTTTTTCTTTTATTTCATTTCTAGGATAAGTTAAGGTTCCTGTAATTACTACTGTTTTATCAAAGAATATTGAGTTATTGTCGATTATATCCATGCCTCCTAAATAGGTGGTATTTATATTTAAACTCTTTAATTTGTTTATTAGTTTTATATTTTCTATATCAAAAAAGTAAGATGTTATCGATTCGCTTACTATATCTCCAATGTCTTCTACTTCTAAAAGTTCTTCTTTGGTGGCATTTATAATGTTATCTATATTTTGATATTTTTTTGATAAGGTTTTAGCCATCTTGCTTCCTACTTGCTTTATTCCAAGACCAAATAACAGTTTTTCTAGGGAATTGTTCTTGCTATTTTCTATACTATCTAAAAGTTTATTTATACTTTTATCTCCAAAACCCTCTAGTTCTTTTAGTTCTTCTTTATAGGTATGTAATTTATATATGTCTCCAATATCTTTTATATATCCCATATTATAGAAATCTTCTATTATTCTTTCTCCAAAGCCTTCTATATTCATAGCATCTCTAGATGAAAAATGAATTAATGATTCTATTTTTCTAGCATCACAGTTTTCATTTAAACAGTAATGATTTGATTCTCGTTCATTTACTATTAGTTTTGTATTACATATTGGGCAGTTTTCTATCATTTTAAACTTTTGCTCTTTACCAGTTCTTCTTTCTACTTTAGATTCTACTATTTCTGGTATTACATCTCCAGCTTTTCTAAGTACTACCATATCTCCTATTCTTATATCTTTATCTAGAATGTTGTTTTCGTTGTGAAGTGTTGCTCTTCTTACTGTTGAACCTTGGATTAGTGTGGGAGATAATACCGCATTAGGTGTAATCTTTCCAGTTCTACCAACCGTAAAGATTATATCTTCTAATTTTGTAATAACCTCTTCTGCAGGAAATTTATACGCTATTGCCCATTTTGGATATTTTGCAGTAAGTCCTAGTTGTTCTTGTTCATCTATGTTGTTTAATTTTATTACTATTCCATCTATTTCATAAGGAAGTGTGTCTCTTATGATTTTTATACTTTCTATATAATCTATTACATCGTCTATATTATTTACTAACCTGTTATTTTTATTTACGTTAAATCCTAATTCTTTTATAAAGTTAAGAGAGTCCATTTGGTTATGAATGTTATAATCTAATGCATTTGGAATATGATATATATATGAATCTAGTTCTCTTTTTTTGGTTATGTTTGAGTCTAGATTTCTAACACTACCTGCTGCAGCATTCCTAGTATTTTTTAATGGTTCTAAACCGTCTTTAGTTCTAAGTTCATTTATTTTGTTTAATGTAGATTTATTCATGAAGATTTCTCCTCTAACGTCTATATCTATTTTTTCGTTTAGTTTATAAGGAATAGATTTTATTGTTTTAACGTTATTGGTAA
The DNA here is from genome assembly GCA_964548645.1 of uncultured Muribaculaceae bacterium. Taxonomy (GTDB): domain Bacteria; phylum Bacillota_I; class Bacilli_A; order RF39; family UBA660; genus JAAYGD01. The sequence continues at coordinate 1,340 of CAZJQU010000001.1, read as the reverse complement.
TATCTTCGCCTATGGTTCCATCTCCTCTAGTTGAACCTCTCACTAATATTCCGTTTTCGTATATTAAAGATATAGATAAACCATCTATTTTAAGCTCGCACACGTATTTTGGATTTATATTTTCTTGTTTTATTCTTTGATCAAATGCTCTTATCTCATCATAATTAAATGCATCACTTAAACTCATCAAGGGTATTTTATGTGTTACTTTAACGAATTTTTCTATTACAGTTGATCCTATTTTTTGAGTTGGTGAATTAGGAAGTATTAGGTTTGGATGTTGTTCTTCCAACGCTTTTAATTCTCTTAGAGCACTATCATATTCTTGATCAGATACTGATGGATTATCTAACATATAATACTCGTGATTCCATTCATTTATATTATTTACTAATTCTTCTATTCTCTTTTCCATATCATTATACCTTTCTTAATGATTTATGATTTTTCATTAATTTTTTTATACCAAACTTTCTTGAAAATGCGATTGTTACAATTGTTTTTTCTATTGCTACTACTATACCTTCTTTAAAGGTTTCATGATATACACGGTCTCCTATTTCATAGTTAATGTCTTCTTCGTAGAAAGAATCTTTTATATCTAGTTTTTCTTCTATTCCTACGTTTTCTATGTATATTTCATCAATTTCTTTTATGAATTTACTTGGTGGATTTGCATTTATATTTCCAAATAATAGTCTTCTTTTTGAGTTTAGTAAGTATAGATGTTCTCTCGATCTAGTTATTGCTACATAAAATAATCTTCTTTCCTCTTCTTCTCCACCCACCTCTGAAATAGAGTTTATGTGAGGGAATATTCCGTCTTCTAAACCTAGGATAAAAACACAATCGAATTCTAATCCTTTAGCGGAATGTAGTGTCATTAAGGATACCCCATTTATTTCGGATTTGTTTTCATTCACATCGCTTACTAAAGATATTTCTAAAAGGAAATCCTCTAATGATATGTTTCCTGTTTTCTCTTCAAATTCTTTTGTTATGGATTTAAATTCTTCTAAGTTTTCTATTCTGGATATGGATTCTATAGAATCTTCTTTTTTATATTCGTCTATGATACCTGTTTTTTCTAATATTAATTCTATAAGTTCTGTTAAAGATGTATTTTCTTTCGCTTTTATTAAATCTAATATTATATTTTTAAATATTAACTCTTTTCCACTATCTATTGCATCAAATAAACTTATATTGTTAAGTGAGGACTTGTTCTCTAAATCTTCTATAGACTTTCTTCCAATACCTCTTTTTGGGGTATTTATACATCTTAAAAGGCTAACATCGTCTCTTTGATTGTTTATTAATTTTAGATACGCTAATAAATC